>NZ_JBAWSX010000004.1:0-343744 GCF_037104725.1 Bacillus bruguierae
ATTCGTATTCTGCACGAACAAAGTATAATTGCGTAGTTTGTATCGATTTTATTAGCGGTAGGGACGCCGCGAATTCAAGGCTTTGGACATGAGCCGCTAGGCTTGTGGATGAATTAGCAATAAAAGAGAAAGTCTTTTGACTTTTGAAGCCCCCACTTCAAACAGACAGTAAGGTCGTTAAGTGGTGGGTAGTTCACGTGGACAGCCAAGTTTTATGGAAACATATGTTATAATCCACATATGATAGTTCTTTAACTAACAATGCAGTTTAGTTAAATAATACATATTTCATAAAATGGTTATTTGAATAGTTTTTCCTATAAGGTAAGAAGGAAATATAACCTAAGGCGAAAGAAGAGTAGTAGAAGTTAGCATTCTATTATTTTATCATTGTAATAACACGCACTTACCAAGATTAAGGAGGTAATCCGAATTGATTTTAGAAGAATATAAAAAACGTGCATCAGAGCAGGAAGATTGGGCACCAGGATGGGAAGCAATTGATGAGATCTTTGATAAACTTTATCCGAATCAGAAACCTCTACATTATGGGACAACATTTCATGAACGTTCCATTTTTGGGGGAGACCAATATTTAGACGGCTATAGTATTTATCAATCTCCAAATGGTTACAAGCATTTACTGACTTATGGAATGACGGAGCTTTACACAGATGAAGAAGCATTTGGTGGTAAATGGAGCCGTTGGGGTTATGAAATGACTATAAAACTGAAAGAGGATTCAAATGAGGATTGTATGTGGGCAATAGATATGCTATCTAATCTTGCTCGCTATACCTGCACACAGAAAAGGTTTTTTGAGCCAATGCAATTTGTGGCAGGGAATGGAACGTCTCTTCATATTGGCGTAGAATCTGCTATTACTGCTTTACTAGTTGTAAGTGATACTGAGGCAGAAGGAATTGACACTGTTCATGGTAGAGTGAATTTTATACAATTGGTCGGAATTACACAACAAGAATTAGAAGTGCTGAAAGAGGACTACACAAAAGCAGAGGTTCTTGTTAAAAATATGAAGAAAGATAATCCGTATTTAATTACAGATATGAAACGGATAAAATCTTATTTATAGTCAGAAATAAAGCATCTCTTGAAAAAAGAGATGCTTATTCCCCCCTTCTCGCTGCTTGCTGCAACGGATCCCATACGCTGTTGTATGGCGGAGAGTAACTTAAGTCCACGTCTTCTAAATCATGAATCGTCATTTTATGAAACAATGCCATCGCAAGTACATCTATTCGTTTATCTACGCCCTGCTCGCCAATTACTTGTCCGCCTAATAACTGTTTTGTGTCCGTACGATACAATAATTTTACGTGCAGTGGTTTCTTACTTGGATAATATCCTGCTATGTTTGTTGAATCTATTTTTACAACTTCATATGGTACTTGTAATTGCTCTGCTTCTTTTTCATTCAAACCTGTTCGGCCTAGTGTTATGTCCATGAATTTCATAATTGCTGTTCCGACAATCCCTTTAAACGCTCTGCGTTTATTCACCATGTTTAGTCCGGCAATTCTTCCTTGTTTGTTTGCCGTTGTTCCAAGCGGAATATGATCATGTTTTTCTTTTATAATATGGTACTGCGTAGCGCAGTCTCCTGCCGCATAAATGTCCTCTATATTCGTTTGCATATACGCGTTAACTTGGATAGCACCTTTTTGATTTTTAATGATCTTTGTTTCTTCTAGAAAATCAGTGTTCGGTTTAACTCCAACGGATACTAAAACAAGATCTGTTTCATACATTCCTTTCTCTGTCTCCACAAACTCAACTTGCTCTTTTCCTTGAAATGATTTCACATTTTCATTTGTAAGAATTTCAATGTTATGTTTTGTTGCTTCCTCATGAATGTATGCTGCCATATCCGCATCAAATACGGTACCTACATATTGATTCCGCTCAATCATACGAACCTTTTTCCCAAGCTCGACAAATGTTTCTGCCATTTCTATCCCGATTGCCCCGCCGCCTATAATAGTAACATGTTCAACCTTCTTATTCTGAAGCGTCTCCATAATTCGCTCTGCATCCGGAATCGTTTTTAATAGATGAACGCCCTGCAAATTACTGCCTTTCCAGTTCGGCATAACTGGACGCACTCCCGTTGCAATTAATAAACGATCATATTCATATTCGAATGGTTCTGATGTTTGCGTATGTATGCCATATACTTTTTTGCTCGCTGGATCTACACGTGTCACTTCATGATTCACTTTCGCATCAATATGATATTTATTCCGAAACGTATCAACGCTTCTAGCAATTAACTTTTCAGTAGAAGCAATGACCCCGCTAATCGCATAAGGAAGACCGCACTGCGCATATGAATAGATTTCGCCTTTTTCTAAAGTGATTACATTTGCTTCTTGATCATTACGGACAATTTGCATAGCAGCACTCATTCCAGCTGCATCTCCGCCTATAATAATGTATTTCATCGTATCACTCCTTCTATCGTTTACAATTCCCATCTTGTGCAGTTATCAATCATTATGGAGTTTTTTATCTCACTTCATCCTCCTTAAATGGTAACTTATATAAACATTCCCCCTCAACTGTTCTGCCTGTATCTTCAAAACCAATGCTTTCATACATCTGTTTTGCAACGATATTATTCGGTTCAAAAGATAGAAAAATTTCATGACAATTCGCATCTTTTGTCATCTCATCTATTACGTATAAAAGTGCCGTTTTCCCATACCCTTTTCCTTGGTATTTATGATCGATCATGAGCCTACATATTTCAAAAAAATGATGTTGTTCACAGTAGCCATACATCGTAAAACCAACCATCGTTTCATCATTGTATATTGCCTTTGTAATCCAACCTTTTTGAATTTTTGACTGGGCTAATGATAATGCATTTGAGGCTACAAACTCTTCGCAAACAAAGTGCTTATCTTCTTTATTTGTAGTTAAGAATATACACTCTATCCAATTCTCATTTGTAATATCTCTTAAATTTATAGTCATTCTACGCTCACTCTTTCTCTTTTTATGAAATTACTTATTTCTACAAACAAAAACACTCTCCGATAAGAGAAATGTTTCTTTACACAATAAAGTGCCACACGAAAACTTCTCCCACCACAATTAATACAGCCCCGAAAATCATAAGTGTCGTCTTCTTCAATAACTCATTTTCTCGAAATGGAATGTTACATAAATAAGCACCAAGCGTAATTCGCGATGGACAAGCAATGGTTGCAACAGACGAACTTGTATTTTGCACCGTTGTTACAAACTGCCACGGAAGCCCCACGTTCTGTGCTGTTTGCATTTGTAATTTCATAAACATCGCATTTGATCCTGCGTTACTTCCCGTTAAAAAACCACCCATACCACCGATAAATGGAGCAACGAAAACAAACATCATTCCAAAAATATGACCAGCAGCTTCCGCTAATAAGGCATGCATCCCTGCTGCACCCATTAGTTCTGAAATCGCAATAAACATGGTCGTTGTAATCGCAAAAGGAATCCATTGTTTCACCGTTTGCAATAATGACTGCTTTATTATAATAGAAGGAATCCGGAAGGAAATAATGGTAAATACACATGTAACCCCAAGCCAAAATCCTGGTGAATATAATAACTCAAGTTTGTAAGAATAAGATGGCAAGTTAATAACTGCATATGATTGTAGTGCACTATGAAACGACGGAATCAGACGAGAAAGCAAAATACAGACTGTTAAAAATAAATACGGGCTAATTATTTTTACAATAGAAACTTCTTGCTGCTTGGCAGCTGCATGTTCCGAATACACTTCTTTCTGCTGTTTTGCTGTCATTTTAATGATAATAAATCCAAATGTTATCGTTACAATCGCACTTAAAATCCCTGCTAATTCAACACTTACATATGTACTAGACAAATAGATGGAGAGCGAAAATAATAGAAAAAAACCAGTTGCTTCTTTCCATTTTTGCATTGCTGCAGCCCAGCCACCGACTATATATAATGAAAGAATGATAAAATACGCAAAAATTGGCACACTTAATAGCGCTGTACCAGAGCCAAGTTGTACTAAAGGCATATCAATAAGTCCTGAGCCAATAATCGTTCCTGTTGCCATTGCTCCCCATGAGCTTGCTAACAAACCAATAAACGAAAGTAAAACAGCTTGAAACGGCTTGTAACCGAGCGAAAGAAAAATAGGAGCAGCCACCATAAATCCAATTCCAAATCCACTTACTGATTCAATAAGAGGACAAATCCCAAAACACATGAGAAGCATTTGCAGTAAACGGTCATGTGTAACATGTTCCATAAAACGAGCAACTTGATCGATATACCCCATTTTATTCATAAGGTGAAATAAAAAAATACCAAAAAACAATACGTATCCAACGATAAAACAAATTAAAGCGCCTTTTATTGTTGCATGGGTAATCTCCCCTATTCGCAAGCGAAACACCGGTGATAGCAAGACAATTCCGCTGCACACAACATAAGAAATTATCGATGCTTTCAGCGATGTTTGCTTGAAGACAAATAAACAAATAAAAATCATCATGATTGGAATAAGAGCTAATAATACTGTCATACCATCATCTCATTTCTTGTAAGGTACAAATTGAAAAAACGTTATAAAACCTCTTTTCTTTTTAAAGGGGCGATAGCATCTGGCCATGCATAGCAGCGGTCAGAGCCTTTTTTTGCCACGGGCAAGGGTTAAAACAAAAAGAGAAAGCAAGTGCAGGGCATGGTTTTTCTTCATAGCAGCAACTTATATGTTAAAAAATATTATATAACATAAGACAGAATATTCAATTCATTTCATGTCAGTTTTTTATCCTATTCTTTATCTGATGAACTATTAAAAACATGCTACACTACAAACAACACCTTTTTTAGAGGAGCGATGGCAATGAACCAAGAACAATTTTGGCAACTGATTTCAGAAATGAATACAAAAGACGAAACAAGTGAATGGTTAGTTGAGCAATTAGCTGCAAAATCCGCAAATGAAATTGCAGATTATGAAATCCATCTTCAAACTGCTTTACAGCAATCTTACACATCCTCTTTATGGGCAGCTGCTTATATTATTTTAGGTGGATGCTCCGATGATTCATTTGATTACTTTAGAGGTTGGCTCATCGCATGTGGACAAGAAACATTTGAATCCGCTGTGCAAAACCCTGAAAATCTAGCAAACTTAATTCCTGCTTACTATGAAGAGGACGAACTCATTCCAGAATTTGAGGAAATGTTAAGTACTGGATTTGAAGCTTTCAGCCTAAAAGAAACAGGAGATACAGAGTGGGATAATGAAATATGGGAGAAATTCTCATCGTTACTTGATGAAAAAGGTTATGAGTCATTTGAACAAGGAATAAAATTTGACTGGGAAGAAGATGAGGACGAATTAGCTGAGCGCTTCCCAAAACTGTGGGAACGTTTTGGTGAAAATCCATTAGGTTAATATATGGAGCTGACTCAAAAGAGATGTAAATGTCTTTTGAATCAGCTCCTTGTTTATATGTCTCTAATATATCGATTGCTTTTTAGAATATATCGACCGTTTTTTAATATATGTCGGCGATTCGACATTATGTGCACTTGAGTTTTGCCGTTAACTCTTTTATTTCACCGCAGCAATCAGCTCACGAATCTCATCTCGCTTTTCGCTCTCTAACAGCTCAATGACTTTACTTCCGACAACTACTCCGTCGCATACTCGAGTCATTTCCTCTATTTGCTCCGCCTTCGATATACCAAATCCCGCAACAACCGGAAGCTGAACATGTGCTTTCACCTTTTCTAAGTAGGTGTGTAATTCTTGTGTGAAATCGCGGCGTACTCCCGTTACGCCCGCTACTGTGACAGCATAGACAAACCCTTGCGATTCACTTGTAATCTTTTTAATTCGTTCTATGGGGCTCGTTACTGTTACGAGTGGAATAAGCGCAATGTTTGCATCGTATAGCAGCGGTGTAATGATATCTTGTTCTTCATATGGGAGGTCTGGCACGATAATCCCATCAACGCCTGCTTCAATACAGCGCCCGGTAAAACGTTCTTTCCCAAATGCTAAAATAGGATTTAAATAGGTCATGAGTACAAATGGAACTTGTACTTCTCTTCTCACTTCCGCAAGCGCTTGAAAAATGTCTTCTAACGTTGTTCCATTTTCTAATGCTCGTTTTCCTGCCCTTTGAATCGTTGGTCCGTCTGCAACTGGATCGGAAAACGGGATTCCAATTTCAATAATGCTTGCCCCGGCTTCGTCTAAAAAGCGAATTTGTTCTTGTAAATCGCCATCTCCACCCATTACGTACGGGATGAATGCTTTTTTCCCATTTTGAAATGCTTTATTAATTCTTTCTACTCCCATCACTTACACCTCTTCCATATAACGTTTTATGCTTTCAACATCTTTATCGCCGCGTCCTGATAAACAAATAACAAGTCCCTCGTCTTTTTTCATAATTGGAGCTAGTTTAAGTGCATATGCCACAGCATGCGAGCTTTCTAGTGCCGGTATAATCCCTTCTTGTTTCGTTAATAGCTGAAAAGCATGAAGCGCTTCTTCATCTGTTATGGAGTGATACGATACACGACCAATGTCTTTTAATAAACTATGTTCCGGACCAACTCCCGGGTAATCAAGCCCTGCTGAAATGGAGTGCGCTTCTTGAATTTGCCCTTCTTCATTTTGCAAAATATACATCATCGATCCATGCAAAACGCCAACGCTTCCTTTCGTTAATGTTGCGGCATGCTTTTCTGTATGAATTCCCTTACCTGCTGCTTCTACGCCGTAAAGCGCAACTTCTTCATCTTGTACAAATGGATAAAACATCCCCATCGCATTACTGCCGCCGCCAATGCAAGCGACAACTGCTTCCGGTAATTTCCCCTCTAGCACTGCATATTGTTTCTTCGTTTCCGTTCCGATTACACTTTGGAAATCACGAACCATTTGCGGAAACGGATGCGGTCCAAGAACAGATCCCATAACATAGTGCGTATCATGTACATGTGAAACCCAGTAGCGAAGCGCCTCATTTACTGCATCTTTTAACGTCCCGCTTCCTGCTGCAACACTTTCTACTTTTGCTCCGAGCAGTTCCATTCGGAAAACATTTAGTTTTTGTCGGCGCACATCTTCTTCTCCCATAAAGATGACACATTCTAAACCAAGCAGTGCGCATACTGTTGCTGTTGCGACTCCATGCTGTCCAGCACCTGTTTCAGCGACAACTTTCTTCTTGCCCATTCGCACCGCAAGAAGCGCCTGCCCAATTGTGTTGTTAATTTTGTGAGCACCCGTATGATTTAAATCTTCACGCTTTAAATAAATTTTTGCACCGCCGCAATACTTCGTTAGATTTTCTGCAAAATAAAGCGGTGTTTCTCTGCCGACATACGTTTGTAAATAATGCTGTAATTGCTTTTGAAATGATTCATCTTGCATTGCCTCTTTATATGCTTCTTCTAATTCTAAAACAGACTGCATTAACGTTTCTGGAACATAACGCCCTCCGTATATGCCGTAATGACCTTTTTCATCTGGATATACATATTGCATAGTTAACACTCCTTCGCTTTTGTTATAAATTGTTTTATTTTCTCGATATCCTTTTTACCATTTGTCTCTACACCGCTGCTCACGTCAACCATATACGGCCGAACCATTGCAATTGCTTCTGCAATATTTTCAAGTTGTAATCCGCCAGCTAATATGCATTTTTTTTCAATCGGATTTGACCGCAATAACTCCCATGAAAATGTTTTTCCATTTCCGCCATGAAACTGCTCTTTCGGACTATCAAATAATATAAAATCAGTTTCATATTCCTCTGCTCGTTCTATATCTTCGCGCGAACTTACACCGATCGCCTTTATACACGGAATATTCAATCTTTTAATATGGTAATTTTGTTCATCCCCATGCAGTTGTACATGCGTTAAACCGCAATATGTTACAATATTCTGAATCACTTCAATTGATTCATTTACGAAAACGCCAACTTTCATTACATTCTCCGGGAGTTCTTCAATCATTTGTTTTGCCTGATCTGGCGTAATTTTCCGCTTACTTTTCGCAAATACAAACCCAATGGCATCTGCTCCGTATTCACAAACGATTTTTGCTGTTCTTATATCAGTAATCCCGCAAATCTTTACTTTCATATCGTCACCTGCAGTGATTGAAAAAAGTCTCCGACAGACGGTGCTGTCATGAACGCTTCTCCGACAAGAATTCCTTTTGCACCAGCTTTTTTGACACGTATAATATCCTCTTTCGTATGAATACCGCTTTCACTAATCCAAAGTACATTTTGTTCATTTAGCCGTTTCCCAAGCTGTTCTGTTATTCTTAAATCCACTTCAAATGTTTTCAAATTTCGATTATTTACCCCAATGACATCAGGATTGAGCTCTAATGCTGTTTCTAATTCCTCTTCATTATGAATCTCTACAATCGCTTCTAAGCCGAGCTCTTTTACGTACGTATATAGCGCAAATAATTTTTCTTTTGTTAATGCAGCAACAATAAGTAAAATGAGATTTGCTCCCGCATCATATGCCTGGTCAATTTGAATTCTATCAATAATAAAATCTTTACATAAAAGTGGTACATTCACATGGGCTCTTGCTGTTTCTAAATCGTGAAAAGAGCCCTTAAAAAATTGACTATCTGTTAAAACAGAGATTGCCCCTGCACCATTTGTTTCATAGAGCTCTGCTTGTTTAGCGACATCAACATGTAAGTTCATATCCCCTTTAGACGGTGAAGCACGTTTTATTTCTGCAATTACAGTAAACTTTTGCAGCGCTTCTACGAGAGAATATGATGTACGTTTTTTCTTTGCTGGGATATACGTTTCATATAACACCGCTACTTCTTTCTTTTTTTGCTCAATAATTTTCGTTAAAATCGTTTCCATTTAGTTCACCCTCTCTAGCTTTTGATGACTCTCAGCAATTAATAGATTTAGTTTCTCCAGCGCCCTTCCCGAATCAATACTATAAGCCGCTAAGCGAATGCCCTCTTCAATTGTCACTGCTTTTCCGTTTGCAAAAAGAGCAAGCCCTGCATTGAATAACACTGTATCACGGTATACGCTCTCTTCTCCGCGCAGCACATTTAATGTAATATTGGCATTTTCCTTTGCATCTCCGCCTCTAATCGCTTCGTTTTTCACACGTGAAAATCCATACTCTTCTGGAGAAACACTTACTTCCATAATGTTGTTATCTTTTAAAATTGCTACGTGATTTTCTCCTTGTAAAGATGCCTCATCTAAAAATCCACTGCCATTTACAACAATTGCTCTTTTTCTGCCAAGCTTTTGCAAGACTTCCGCTACAGGAAATAACATCTCACGTTTGTAAATACCGACGAACTGTGTTTCTAAGTCAATTGGATTTGTAAGTGGTCCGATTACATTAAAGATTGTTGGAACATTTAATTCCTTTCTTACTTTCATAATGCGGCGCAGTGCTGGATGCATCGCCGGTGCAAATAGAAAGGCAATCCCAACGTTCTCTAACAAATAATCAATTTGCTTTGGCGAACACGCTATGTTCACCCCGAGTTCTTCTAATAAATCTGCACTTCCCGTTTTACTAGAAACAGCGCGGTTTCCATGTTTCGCAATCTTTACGCCTGCACCGGCAAGTACGAAAGCTGATGTTGTACTCACATTAAACGTTTGCGCCCCGTCTCCTCCTGTTCCGCAATTGTCCATCGCATTTGCAATATGATTAGAAAATGGCAATGCTTTTTCACGAAGGGCGCGAACAAGGCCGTATATTTCATCCGCTGTTTCCCCCTTTGCCTTTAACAACGCTAAAAAGGCTGCAATCTCACTTTCTAAAATATCTTCGTTTAATAAGCTAATACCCGCTTCATACATTTCATGTTCCGTTAAATCTTGCCCTTCTACTAATTTTCGAAGATAACTGTTCATACTCTCTCCCCCTCTTTCACATTAGATAAAAATGCCCGTATTAATTTATCACCTTCTTCAGTTGCAATGGATTCCGGGTGAAACTGTAATCCAAAAAGCGGATAGTAATGATGACGAACTGCCATGATTTCTCCATCATCCATCGCTGTCGCTAATACATCAAAACAACTAGGAAGATTGCGCTGCCTTGCTACGAGTGAATGATAGCGCATCGCTGTCAGCGGCTGTTTTACATATGAGAATATCGATGTGCCATTATGTTTTACAAGCGACGTTTTCCCATGTTTGATCTTTTCTGCCTGCACAACTTCTCCGCCAAAAGCAGTAACAATCGCTTGATGTCCTAGACAAATACCGAGAATCGGAACTGTTTTATAAAAATGCCCAATCACATTCATACAAACCCCTGCATCTTCCGGCCTTCCAGGTCCTGGTGAAAGAATAATTGCTTTTGGCTTCATGTCCACTAGTTCCTCAATTGTCACTTCATCGTTACGCACTACAACAATATGTTCTGTATGATGACCTAACAATTGATACAAGTTATATGTGAATGAATCATAGTTATCAATTAAGACAATCATTTCATTACCTCCAAGAGCGCTTTTGCTTTATTTAGCGTTTCTTCATATTCAGCCGCAGGGTTCGAATCATACACAACGCCAGCGCCCGCCTGTACATATGCTTTCTTATCTTTTATAACCATCGTTCGTATCGCAAGTGCCATATCCATATTGCCTGAAAATGAAATATACCCAACAGCTCCGGCATACACATTTCGCTTTTCTATTTCTAATTCGTTTATAATTTCCATTGCTCTAATTTTAGGAGCTCCCGATACAGTTCCTGCTGGTAAGCAATATGCTAATGCATCAAAACAATTCACCTTTTTTCGCAATGTTCCGTAAACTTCAGATACAATATGCATAACATGGGAATATTTCTCGATTTTCATATATTTATCTAAATGTACAGAACCGATCTCACTCACCCGGCCAATATCATTTCTTCCTAAATCAATAAGCATCATATGTTCTGCCCGTTCCTTCTCGTTTGCAAGCAGTTCCTTCGCTATCTTTTCATCCTCTTCTTTTGTTTTTCCGCGCGGCCTTGTTCCGGCAATTGGATTTGTCATCACCTTTTCATCTCGTACAGAAAGCAAACTTTCTGGTGAAGAGCCAAGTACGACGTAATCTTGAAAATCAATATAAAACATATAAGGAGATGGATTCGCGGTGCGAAGACGGCGATATAACGCAAATGGATCTCCTGTAAAATCACTTTGCAAACGCTGTGATAATACAACTTGAAAGATATCCCCTGCCCGAATATATTCCTTTGCCTGTTCAACCATTTTGTAAAACCTTTCTTCTGTTACAGAAGATGTAAATGATACAGAAGCACACAGCGCTTTCACCTGCTCCTCTGATTCATGCAGCAATTTTTGCTTATACGTTTGCAGTTGTTCATAAACCTCTTCATACGAGTCCGTATCGCCGCTGCGATATACATATACAAATGATAGCTTTTGCCTTACATGATCGTATACGACAAACATGCGGTAAAGCAGCACATGTACTTCTGGAATATTTAAAGGGTCAGAGAGCATCTCTCCAATATCTTCATATTGCCGAATAACATCATACCCAATATAGCCAACCGCTCCCCCGCAAAATGGGAATGGACTCTCAACCTTCTCTAATGCAAGAACACTTTCTAGCTCCTTTAATACGTTTCCGTTTACCTTTTTTAGCGCACCATTTATCATAATCTCTACTGTCTTACCAATACTTTTTATTTCGCCGTAAGGATTACATCCTAAATAGGAATAACGACCTTTATCTTGATGAAGCTGCGAACTTTCGAGTAGAAATTTTTTCTCACCTGTAGTGCGGCGATATAGCGCAATCGGTGTCACGCTATCCCCTTCTTCTTCTTGAATAATAAGAAAGGTTTTCCCTTGCTTTTTTTGTATTATAAATTGATCTTTCGTTATCATCACTGTCACCTCTTTTCCTAAAATAAAAAAGTCCCCTGCATATGGAAATATGCAGAGGACGATAAAATTACCGCGGTACCACCTCTTGTTGGATGCAAAGCATCCCGCTTTTTCAAGTACAATATTATACCCTATCCTTGTAACGGCGGAACCCGGGTTGCCTACTTACAGTTCAGCATACCTCTCGTAAGCCCATTCCGCATATGGCACCGCACCGGGCTCTCACCTATCCCCGGCTCTCTGGAACGTCTCCAATATACGTACTCTTCTTACTCATCGATTTATCATATTCATTTTTTCTATACAAAAAGGGAGTACTCATCCTATAAAAAGGACGGGTACTCCCGTGGTGCCACCTTAATTCGTTACAAAAGTAACGCACTTTTCCGTATCAAAATACAATACGTGTCTCTTGTAACGATGAGATCCTTTCGCCAAAGCCTACTTCTTTCGTTTCGGTTTGGAAGCTCCGAAGCCCATTCCATATTACTTTCATACTGATTCGCACCAACCATCAGCTCTCTGACATGTCCATAATACGTACTCTTCTTCATCAACGCTTGCATTTTTAAATTTGAAATCATTATATGCTTTTCTTTTTTTGGAAGTCAATACTTTTCAAAAAAATATTTTTATCTATATATTAAATATTATATTGACAAAATAACTCATTTTTATGTAAAAATAATAAATACTCTATAAAAATAGTTATACACTACCCAAAAATCTTTATATTAGTAAAATAATATATCTTCTAAATACACCCATATTTCTGAAAATTCATATTTAGAAGATAGATTTTTACACATAACCATGTTAGATTATAATTATGTAACGCATCAAAAGATACTACTTAGGAAAGGGGACTAACATGAACACACAGATTTTAATTTCTATTTCGATCTATATGATCGGGATGTTAGTAATTGGCTATATTGCCTACAAACGAACATCAAACTTAACAGATTATATGCTTGGCGGGCGTACATTAGGTCCCGCAGTAACAGCACTAAGTGCAGGCGCTGCTGATATGAGCGGATGGCTGTTAATGGGGTTACCCGGTGCGATGTTTGCAACAGGTCTAAGCAGCAGTTGGATTGCGATCGGCTTAACACTCGGCGCTTATGCAAACTGGCTATACATCGCTCCTCGCTTACGTACCTACTCTGAACTTGCAAACAATTCAATTACAATTCCAGAATTTTTAGAACATCGTTTCCATGATAAATCTCATATGCTACGCCTTGTTTCCGGACTTGTTATTATGATTTTCTTTACATTTTATGTAGCTTCGGGATTAGTTTCAGGTGCTGTTCTATTTCGTAATACATTTGGAATGGACTATCATATGGGACTTTTCATCGTTGCCGCTGTTGTTGTAGCTTATACGTTATTTGGCGGGTTCTTAGCTGTAAGTTGGACAGACTTCGTGCAAGGGATTATTATGGTCGTTGCACTCGTTTTAGTTCCAATTGTAACAATTATGAATGTAAATGGCCTTGGACCAGCATTTCATACAATTCAATCTATTGATCCAAACTTATTAAATATCTTTAAAGGTACTTCTGTACTCGGCATTATTTCCTTATTTGCTTGGGGTCTTGGTTATATTGGACAACCTCATATTATCGTTCGCTTTATGGCGATTTCATCTGTAAAAGAATTAAAAAGTGCTCGCCGCATCGGCATGAGCTGGATGATTTTCTCTATCGTCGGCGCTATGTTTACTGGACTAATCGGGATTGCATATTATGCTGACATGGGCAAAAAATTAGCAGATCCAGAAACGGTTTTCATTGAACTTGGAACAATTTTATTCCATCCACTTATTACTGGTTTCTTACTAGCTGCTATTTTAGCAGCAATTATGAGTACAATTTCTTCACAGCTTCTTGTTACATCAAGTGCGGTAACAGAAGATTTATACCGAACATTTTTCCGCCGCTCTGCAACGGACCGCGAACTTGTTTTTGTGGGACGTATGGCCGTTCTTATTATTGCTCTAGTAGCAAGCGGACTTGCCTTTAAACAAAATGACACAATCCTAGCACTTGTTGGTTACGCTTGGGCAGGTTTCGGTTCTTCATTTGGACCAGTTGTTTTATTAAGCTTGTACTGGAAGCGAATGACGAAATGGGGCGCTCTTGCTGGTATGATCGCTGGTGCAACAACCGTTATCGTGTGGACACAATTTAAGTTTTTAAAAGATATGCTATATGAAATGATTCCTGGTTTTGCTGCGAGCTTACTCGTTATTATTATTGTAAGCCTATTAACAAAGCCATCAGAAGATGTTCAAAAAGAATTTGAAGAGTTCGAAAAAATAGCTTCTTAATAAAAAACAATCCCTGCTTTTATACAATAGAAGCAGGGATTGTTTTTTATATTAATCCATTTTAATTTTTCAACATGCAAATCACTGCTATGCAGAACAAACAGTGACCGCTACTTGCTTTCTCCCTTTGTTTTACACTTTGCACGTGGTAGGAAAAGGCCCTGACCACTTCTATGCACGGCCAGATGCTCTCGCCCACCTGAAAAGAAAGGAGTTTTTTATGTCAGTTTTTCAATTTGTATTTACATATTATTGTACTGAATTTTCTGTAAATTAACAAATTCTTTATATTACCTTAAATTATTTCTAACATTCTTTGTATATAGTATAACTAAGAACATGATACAGAAGGACTAAATCAATGTTACAAATTAATATCCAAACAAAAGAGAAACACCTAAAAAGAGTAAATGCAAGAAAAAGTGGACTAAAGTGGAGATTTAGAGGGTTGTATTTCCTATGAATGACCACACATGAATACTTTTGTGCATATTTTTTGAAGGAGGACATTTTTTATGCAATCACCATTTCACTCACAAAAACACCTTACATCTTCTCCATGTGCTGCAATACAAACAGATCTGCCTCATATTACCATTATTCCTTCCATTGTGCCGGTCATTGGTATACAACTGCACAAAGCTAAGTTAAAATTAAAAGCTGGGCAACGTGCGGAACTTACAGCAACTGTCCTTCCTTCTCAGGCAAGTAACCAGGAGATCATTTGGACGTGCATGAACCCCCATATTGTAGAGATTCATACCGAAAAACAGAAAGCAACTGTAATAGGAAAACAAGCTGGCCGAGCTGTTATTATTGTCACAACCGCAGAAGGTAAATTTCGTGATCTATGTATTGTCCACGTTCAGCCGTATATGACAAAACCAAAATAAAGTGAAACTTCCGTCAGTAGGGGGTTCTTCTTTGCTTCTCTCTGAATCTTGAGGTGGGGGTCTTACTGCCCACAAATAGCGGGATAAAGCGCAACTTCCAATAATGGAAGTTGCGCTTATATTCAATTCTACTAATTGTATCTTTATAATTTTTTTCATCTATTCATGAGATAGAGCTCTTATGATTATGTCTCTTGTGTATATACCATGCCTTCTACCGGCTCTTTATATGTACGCTTTTGTTGTTGTAATAAAAAGATACATACGCCGCATAATACAAGAATGCTTCCTACCACTTGCGCAGAATTTAATTTTTCACCGAGTAAAAAGAAAGCGAGGATCATCGCACCAACAGGCTCACCTAAAATACTCATAGAGATTGTTGTTGCATTTACATAATTCAATAGCCAATTATTAATCATTTGAGATACAGTCGGTACAGTTGCAAGTAAGAAGAATACAGTCCAGTCCCATGATGAATACCCTGCAAATGGAATTTGTAGCATCATATTATATACACTTAAAAATAACGCCGCAAATGTAAAGACAGTAAAACTATAAATCCAATGCGATACTTTTTTCACTGTCGTTTGCCCAATAAATAAATATCCAACCACTGCAATTACACTCAAAAATGATAGTATATCCCCTAAGACTGCTTCTTTGCTTAGCCCTAAATCTCCCCATCCAATACACCCTACACCAATAATTGCAATTCCCATTGTTGCAAGTGAAATGAGTGTTGTTCTTTCTTTAAATAAGAAAAATCCTCCAATGAGGGATACGAGTGGTTGTAATGCTAAAATTATCGTAGAACTTGCAACTGTTGTAAATTTTAACGATGCAAACCATAGAAGAAAATGTAGTGCTAAAAAGAAACCGGATCCAATTAAAAATCCCCAGTCTTTCTTCTCAATTCTCGTAAATTCCTCTCTTTTCTTCCATACAATCGGAATCATAATAATTACAATAATCCATAAACGATACATACTTAAAATAGAAGATGGTGCTGTAGACATTTTTACAAAAATAGCCGCAAATGAAATCGTAATAATCGAAATCGCTAGCGGCAGTGCTATTGATTGTTGCTGCTTCATATGTTGTCTCCTTATCTATATAAAGTGAAACTTCCGTCAGTGGTTTTTTTCATCCCCCACCTATCTTCTTTAGAAAAGCGGAAGTGGCTCGTCCAAAATATGAGGGGGATGGAGCTTCTGACGTAGAGGTGTATTTTACCTCGTAGGAAGAAGCGAAGCCACCGAACATTCTAGCCACTGGAACTGGACAATACTCTCTCTGAACCTTGAGGTGGGGGTCTTACTGCCCACGAATAGCGGGATAAATCCATTGTGATTTTTCAACATATAAGTCGCGGCTATGTAGATCAAAACATGATCGCTACTTGCTTCCTCCCTTTGTTTTAAACATTGCACGTGGCAGGAAAAAGCCCTGACCGCTTCAATGCATAGCCAGGTGCTCTCGTCCACCTTAAAAGAAAAGGGGGGTTTTATGTCATTTTTTCACTTTGTATTTATATAAGCAAAATTCTCATTTCATTATAGCCCTTTCTTCCAATACTGAATACTAATTTTTTAGATTCTTCTCATTCTTATGCTAAAATAAAGTTGTAGTAACTTTTTACTTAGGGGAGATTACACGATGACACAAACAATAGGAAAAATTGAAGAACTGACATTTTACAGCAAATCATTGCAAGAAGAACTGACGCTTCTCGTTTATTTACCGGCAAATTTCACGCCGCTTCATAAGCACACCATTGTAATTGCACAAGATGGAAGAGATTATTTTCAACTTGGAAAAGCCCATCGCGTTATAGAGTCACTTCGCGAAACAGAGGAAATTGATCGAACGATTATTGTTGGTATTCCATATAAGGATGTACACAACCGAAAAGAAAAATATCATCCAAACGGATCGCAAAATGACATGTACATTCGCTTTTTAGCTCATGAACTCGTTCCATATTTAGATGAGCAATACCCAACGTATCAAATGGGGAAAGGCCGCGTTTTAATCGGGGATTCTTTAGGCGGTACAGTTTCATTTATGACAGCACTTATGTATCCGCATACATTTGGAAAAGTAATTATGCAGTCGCCGTTTGTAAATGAATCTGTACTAGAGCGTGCTCAAGCATTTACGCAACCACACATGTTAGATTTATATCACATCATCGGTACAGAAGAAACTGACGTAAAAACGACAGATGGTAATATTTCAGATTTTGTAGCGCCGAACCGCGAGCTACATTCTCTTCTTACTGAAAGAGGATTTACAACTTATTATGAAGAATTTGATGGCAATCACACATGGAAATATTGGCAAAAAAACTTACCGCATGCATTTTCTCATATGCTAGCGCTGAAATAATATACAGTATTATTCAGAATCATCTGATATAATAAAAAAGAGTTCTTTTTTCACACAGACATTTTACGTTCAGACAAGGGGAGGAATTTAGAGATGAAACTAGGTATTGTAATATTTCCATCAAAAATGATTCAAGATAAAGCAAACGGTCTGCGTAAGCGTTATGATCCACATTATGCATTAGTTCCACCACACATTACATTAAAAACACCTTTTGAAGTGGCTGATGAAAAATTAGAAACGATTGTGCAAGAGCTTCATACAATTGCAAATAAAACAAACCCTTTTACACTACATGTAGGAAAAGTGAGCTCTTTTGCACCTGTAAATAATGTTATTTATTTTAAAGTAGAAAAAACACCAGAATTAACGTTCCTAAACGAAGAAATGCATAACGGTATATTTACACAAAATCGCGAATATGCTTTTGTGCCGCACCTTACAATTGGACAACAATTATCCGATGCAGAACATGCGGATGTTTTAGGTCGCTTAAAGATGAAAGATTTCTATTATGAGCAGCCAATCGATCGGTTCCATTTACTATATCAACTAGAAAATGATACATGGACAGTATATGAAACATTCCATTTAGGAAAGGAGCAACAATAATTTGCAAATTCAAGTTGTACAAAACGAAAAGCAGCTAGAGGATGCCTTTTCCGTTCGTAAACAAGTATTTGTAGATGAGCAAAAGGTTGCAGCCAAAGAAGAATACGACGAATATGAACACACTGCAAAGCATGTTGTTTTATACGATCAAAATGTTCCAGTTGGCGCTGGGCGCTTTCGTATTGTCGATGGTATCGGGAAAATGGAACGCATTTGTGTCCTATCATCTTACCGCCAAAAAGGGGCTGGCAAGATGATCATGGACGCATTAGAAGTTCTTGCGAAAGAAGAATCTCTTCCGAAGCTGAAACTTCATGCGCAAACGCACGCTGAGTCGTTTTACCATAAGCTTGGATACGAAACAACTTCTGATGTATTTATGGAAGCTGATATCCCGCATGTTGTGATGATAAAAAATCTATAAAAGAAGCGCCTTATTTGGCGCTTCTTTTTATGATTTCTACAATCATCACATAATGATTTTTCAACATATAAATCACAGCTACGCCAAACAAAAAGTGACCTGCACTCGTTCCCTCTCTTTGTTTTAACACCACACAGGGCAGGAAAAGGCACTGACCGCTTCTACGTATCGCCAGCTCCTCTAACAAGAAAAGGGCTTTGGTTTCGTCTTTTCAACATATAAATCGCAGCTATGCCAAACAAAAAGTGACCTGCACCTATTTTCTCTCTTTGTTTTAACACCGCACGGGGCAGGAAAAGGCACTGACCACTTCTATGTATCGCCAGCTCCTCTAACAAGAAAAGAGCTTTGGTTTCGTCTTTTCAACATATAAATCGCAGCTATGCCAAACAAAAAGTGACCTGCACCTATTTTCTCTCTTTGTTTTAACACCGCACGGGGCAGGAAAAGGCACTGACCGCTTCTACGCACGGCCAGTTCCTCTCTCCCTCCCTAAAAAGAAAAGGTTTTTTTCAATATATATTCATCCAAATTACTATCTCACTTTTTTACATTGCCATTTCCCTTATCTTCCGATAAAGTTATAAGTTGATGCTACTTATTGAAGGTGAAATTATGAATAAGGAAAATTTTTCGCAAAAATCATTAACACATTCGAATATACCTCGCGCAATTTATCATATTCCGAAAACATCTACTGACTTAGTTCATCAAAACGATACGGATGTTACTTATTTTCGCGCTCTTGAAAAACAAGGAATATATTTAAATGAAAAGCAATTAGAAGCTGTTCGTCAGACTGAAGGGCCCGTTCTTACATTAGCTGGTGCTGGCAGCGGAAAAACGTCTGTCTTAACAACGCGCGTTGGCTATTTAGTCAATGTAAAAGGTGTTCATCCGCGCAATATATTACTGCTTACATTTACGCAAAAAGCAGCGGAAGAAATTCGAAGCCGCGTAGCAACATTACCTGGTATGACACCCGCAGCGAGCCAATATCTTGTTGCTGGAACATTCCACTCTGTTTTCTTAAAGTTACTTCGCAGCCAAGGATACAACCAACAAATTTTAGCAAATGAAAAGCATAAACAAATTATTATCAAGAAGATTTTAAAAGAACTTCGTTTAAAAGATGACTATGATGCGGAAAGTATGCTAGCAATGATTTCACTTGAAAAGAATAAATTAAATAGACCGAAAGATGTACAAGCTAAAACACCTGTGGAACGTGAATTTCAAGAAGTGTATCAGCGCTATGAAGACGTAAAGCAAAGTCACAGTTATTTAGATTTTGATGATATTTTACTTGAAACATTCTATTTACTAGAAAATAATGCAGCATTATTAACACAGCTGCAACGGCGCTTTCACTATATTGAAGTCGATGAATTTCAAGATACATCATACGCCCAGTATGAAATTGTAAAACTATTAGCAGCACCGCAAAACAACTTATTTATCGCAGGGGATGACGATCAAGCGATCTACGGCTGGCGCGGAGCTAGTCATCAAATTATCCTTTCTTTCCCAAAGGAATTTGATGATACAACCATTATTACTTTAAATACAAACTATCGCTCCAATCCATACATTGTCGGGCTTGGTAATGAAGTCATTAAGCTGAATCAAGAACGATTTAACAAAGAATTGTCCACCGTTCACGAAGAAGGAATACAGCCATATTATTCAAGGCCCGCAACAACATTAGATGAAGCAAATCAAGTGCTGCAACTCATTCAAGATAAAGTAGCAAGCGGCCAACGGCGCTATACAGATTTTTGTTTATTATACCGGACGCATTCCGTAAGCCGTTCCTTACTCGATCAGCTTACTATTCATAAGATTCCTTTCATCAAATACGGGGCAAGCCAATCGTTTTATGAACACTCGCTCATTAAACCTGTATTAGATCAATTACGGTTAGCCTTTGAACCATTTCGCATAGAATCACTCGCAAGCATTTTACCGACAATGTATATCGGGCGCGATGAATGTATATCATTTATTGAACGAGAACAATGGAAATACGGTGAAGGTCGCTTCCCTTCCCTCTTACATTTTCTTTTACTCAATCCAAATTTAAAATCCTTCCAAGTAAAGAAAATTAATGACCGTATTGATTTCATAAAGTTTATTAAAGAACTTGAGCCAAAAAATGCATTAAAAGAAATCATTAAAGGAAAAGGACAGTATTTAGAATATTTGCAGAGCAATGACCGCTCTTCTTTTACAATGCAAAAAGAAATACAAGAAGAAATGCTAGAAGAACTCATAGAATCTGCAAGTCGCTTTTCCGATATTCCATCCTATTTAGAATTTGTCAACACAGCGATACAAAGTCAAAAAGAAATGGAAGCATTAAAAACACGAACGCAGCAAGATGCTGTCTCGCTTATGTCTATTCATAACGCCAAAGGACTTGAGTTCCCATGTGTTTTCTTACTAGGTGCAAGCGACGGGATATTACCGCATTCCTCATCCTTAAAAGATGCAAAAGACCGCGTTACTGACACTTCGGAAGCATTAGAGGAAGAACGACGCTTAGCATATGTTGCTATTACTCGTGCAAAAGAAGAATTGTACATTTCTTCCCCGCAGTTTTTTAGAGGAAAGAAACTTGATGTTTCTAGGTTTTTATCCCGTATTAGTGGGTAGTAATACTCCCACCTCAAAATTAGACGAAAGCATTGTCCAGCTCCAGTGGCTAGAATGTTCGGTGGCTTCGCTTCTTCCTACGAGGTAAAAAATCCCTCTACGTCAGAAGCTCCATCCTCCTCACATTCTGAACGAGCCACTTCCGCTTTTCTTAAGAAGTTAGGTGGGAGATAAACGGCTGGCATGCGCCCGATTGGGAGGGCTAATAATCAGTGGGGATGAAGAACTCCCCCCACTGATTAAAGTTTCACTTTATTTTTGACAAGGAATGACTTACAAAAAACAAAATCACAAATGAAATGATATCTGCCTGAAACGCCACTACATGACACTTTCTGAAATGCAATCTTTCAAAACAAAAAATACCCTGTTTTTCCTTATTTAAAGGATAAAACAGGGTATTTTTTGTTCAACAGCGGACCCGTTATTTACATATTTTATTACTTTGGATATTTATTTTTTCTTCCCGCCGCAGTTACAACCTTTTTTCTTCACATATCCTTGCTGTTCCAGTTGCTGTTGTATTTGCTGTTGCTCTTGCTGCTGCTCTTGCTGTTTCTTTTGCATTTGTTGCTGCAGTTGATACCAATATTCAAGATTATTATACGGATCAGGTTGCTGATAATTGGCCATTGCAAGCATCTCCTCTATTTTTTAACACTCGCTTTATTATATGAACAACCATTCTGTTTCGTTCCTTCATTCCTCACTCTTCTATCAATCGACTAATAACTGTCTCAATAATTGCTGCAACTCCAGCAATTGCTAACAATACAATAATTGGCTCGATTACTTTTGGTATCATATAATAACATAACAATAAAAAAGCGCTAGCCCACACCCCCGTACACCAATAACAACTTAACAATTCACCAATCCATTTCCGTAAACCCGTTCCTTTTATTTTCGTATACGTTGAAACCGTACCATCTGGCTCCGCAATCTGCAATTCTTCAATGAAAGGCGCACGTATAAAAGACGTAATCTTATCATAGACAAACAGACGTGTTAACCGAAAGACTGCAAACGAGAAAATAAAAAACATAAGCCAGCTCTCAAAAATCAAGTTCCTCATCTCTCCTCAGAAGAAGTTATGCCTATTTCCAAAAAGACAAGCTTAGGATAGTAACCAATTCACACTCGTTTCAATATTCTATTAATGTAAAAGTAAAAATAAATGATAAGGAGTGGACTACATGGGTTGTAATGACAAACACAGCAACTCTAAAAATGTTGGCTGCGTATGTGATGTTGTAAAGTTTATTGATGAGTTACAGTCAGCATGCGATGATCTTACCTGCACTTCAAGTTGCTTAAACCCTATGCTAGGTATGCCATCTAGCGGCATGAGAGCTAATACAAGAGTGTTTTCTTTATACACCGAAGATGGTACCCTATTTGAAGCAGAATTCTTAACAACGAATTGTACTAGAGACTCTTCAGAATTTTTCCGCGTAGAAAGCGTAGATGACTGCTGCGCTGTATTACGAGTGTTAACATTACAAGATGGAAGCTTAGGCATGTGTAGGTTTGAAAAAACAGACCAATGTATTATTGTTGACCTAAATCGTTTCCTTGCAATTGCATGCATTGAAGATACTTTTATCCCAGGCGTTTAATAATGTAAACTTAAAAACTATAAGCGGTAGAATTTTTCTACCGCTTTTCTATTTACTCTAATCCTTTCAGTTGTATGGTCACAATATCCGCAAGTTCTATCATAATAGCACTAAAGTAAGTACTACTTCTCATTTTCAAAACATTTTTTTCAAATGATAGGATATATCCAATATATATATCCTTCTTTGTTCTAACTATACACTGGGCATTAGGAATATAATGTGGTCTATTTACTATATAATTAATTTTTTCTACGTTGGTCATTTGTGAAAAAAGTTTCTTTTTCACTCCCTCACTCTCTACTTCTACTTCACTATCAACTGAAATACTTTCTTTTTCATCCTGAAAAAGTATTTCTTCTACTTGTGCCTTTGTTTCTTCACTTTTCGCTTCTGAATTAGAGGTATTTACTAAACTTTCCTTTTTATTTTTAGTTTTCTTTTTCTTCGCTAAGTCTAATTGATGTTGTTTGATGACAAAAACCTTTTGCATCCCCCCCACTGGTTGTGAGGATTTTGGTTGGGTAGTATAAAGAAGTGGCGGTTGTTCTAAAGAAAAACTTTTCTCCTTCCTCATCATTTTCCCTCCTCTGCTCGACTTACTGTTCTTTTTTACAAGCACCTACATATAGTTACTTAAAGATATCCTTTGGACTGCACTCAACATATTCTTGAAAATTATTGATTCTTTTCAGCGCTATTGATTTCGGAAAAAGTTTATGTTCTTGAAATGTAGAAGTATGATGATGGATGTTAGGATAACGAATATACACATAGTTATATTTAGAAGTGCTAAATAATTTAAAACCTCTATTTAAACAAGCCTTCAAGAAAAGCGTATCCTCTCCATCATTTACTTTTTCAAACATTACATTTGGAAATATTTCCTTTTTAAATACAAAAGTAGCACCTACTAAATATTTTTCATATAATTCTTCTTCCCGGTATAACTCAATAAACTCTTTCTTTTCGTTAAAAAGAGTTAATACTTGATTACTAAGATAATAAATAAAGATCGTACTCTTTCCAATCATATCTGCACCACTTACTTGTAATCCCTTCATTGCTTCTTCTAAATAATACGGGGAGTAATAATCATCGTCATCAAATTTTGCAATATACTCGTATTTAGCCTTCGGAATAGCGAAGTTATAGCACTCTCCAAGAGTAATACTATTTTCCAGTTGAAAAACACGAACATTTTCACTCTCCTGCGCTTTTTTCCGCCAATTGTCTATATCCATAGCATCATCATTCAATATAATAATTAATTCTTTGTCCTTATACCGTTGCCGCTTATAATTATTAAAAACATTCTCACAAAAATGTTTACGCTTTGTAACCGTAATAATTGAGACGATAAATTCCCCCCCTTTATTATTTATCCCGCTATTCGTGGGCAGTAAGCCCCCCCCCTCGGATGGAATTTTCACTTTATTACCCTATAGGGCCATACATTCCTAAACAAACCGCGTTTATAATATCATACGAATCACATGCATCGTATATTCCAAAAACCTCCCAGAACGTTCCATTCCATCGTTCATATACTATATTGATGAATTGTTTTACAGCTAATAAAGTGAGACTTCCATTAGTGGAGATGAATGGAACCAATCGGGATTTACAGGCAGTTTATCTCCCCTTTAACTTCTTTACTTCCTGCACAGAACCTTACTGCCCGCAAGTAGTAAGATAAAACATACGTTTATACACAACGGCACGAGGTGAACAAATTGACAAAAACAGTTGTGATTACTGGAGTGGCTGGTTTTCTTGGCTCTTATTTAGCCAAGACACTTTTGAATACAAATGGAATTTTCATAATAGGATTAGATAATTTATCTACCGGAAATATGGAAAACTTGCAAGAAATCATTCATAATAGTAATTTCAAATTTCTAAAAGCTGACGTATCATCATCCGATATTTTACAGCTAGTATCACTATTATCAGCAGATGAAATCTATCACCTTGCTTCTCCTGCTTCTCCAAAATTTTATCAATCTACTCCATTAGATACGATAGATGTAAATATATCTGGTACAAAAAATATGCTAGAACTTGCAAAACGAACCAATGCAAAAATTGTATATACAAGTACAAGTGAAGCTTATGGAGACCCTGAAGTTCATCCTCAACATGAAACATATAGAGGAAATGTAAATACATGGGGACCAAGAGCTTGTTATGATGAATCGAAACGAATGGGAGAAGTTCTATGTTATTTATACCATTCTCTTTACAACGTTTCTGTTAAAGTAGCTAGAATCTTTAATACGTATTCAGCCGGATTACGAAATGATGATGGAAGAGTTATCTCCAACTTTGTAACACAGGCACTAAATGGAAAAGACATTACTGTATACGGAGACGGTTTACAAACACGCTCATTTTGTTATGTAACAGATACAATTGCAGGACTTATGTTAATGATGGAGAAGGATGCAGCAAACGGAGAAATAATTAATATTGGAAATCCTATAGAATATACAATTATAGATGTAGCATATTTAGCGAAGGACCTCACAAAATCATCGAGTTTAATTTCTTTTCATCCATTACCACAAGATGATCCAAAACAAAGAAGACCGAGTATTGAAAAAGCTAAGAAAATTTTAGGATGGGAACCTCGGATCAGTTTAGAAAAAGGGTTACAGCTTACAATTGATGCATATAAAAAGAAACTTAATTTATAGTAGAAAGCAGCTTATCTTTATAAGAAAAGCTGCTTTCTACTTATTGAGACCCATTTGACATTCCATATGTTGCAATAGAATGATTTGAAACATCCCTAATTCTGCTGATTCTTCCACTGTTTAAATATTTCATTAAAATCAAAGCTATCTCCATCAATGACCATATCAAGTGCGTGGCCGAAATCGATAACGATTCGCCCTGTTGAATTGGCTAGCATTGGTGTTAAGATAGTCGCTGGTATACCTGCAGATAGTAAAGCAATGTCCCAATCATTGCTCTTTGATAAATATTGATGCAATTCCCCTATATGATTTGTTCCTTCTAATGGTAAAGCAATAGTTACATTCACATGTTTTTCTTGAAAATACGGTATGGCTTCTTGTGCACGTCTACCAATAATAGCTATCTTTTTATTTTGAAGGAGTTCCCAAAACTTTTGTTCCTTTATCATTTCATGCGTTACCCAGACTGAGCATATTATTTTAGGAACAAAGCGTAGGTGATGGAGCAATTTTTTAGTATTCCCATACCAAAAATCCCCACTATCTTCACAGTCCTGCCTAATTAGCCCTGTCACATTTGTTGTTTGAAGAGATTTTAATACCTTTCTTGCTGTAGATTCAATAGTCCCATTAAAACCGTTATATAATCGAAGATCATTCATTAAATGAAATAATTCCCGATTACACTTCCGACTTAAACAAGAAATTTCTGCATGTGAAAATCGGGTCAATGAAAATGCCTCTTTCTTATTTATCGCTTCCTCTAAAATACCAAGTACTTCATAAGTACTCAAAAACTTATGTTGATAACTATGACAATTGCATGACACGGAATCACCTCAATAATCATTTTTTATTACAGATCACCACTATAAAATTCGAAAATGTTTCGATTATATTCCATTCCATACCTTTTTAACGACCTAATCAGTCCATGCTTATGAACGGTACTATCTAATAAAATCACTCCGTCTAATTCCCCTCTTTTGAACCACGACTTGAGCTGTGGGAGATAACTTCTTTCCTTCTTATAAATCATTAATGGAATTTCAAGTGATGATTTTGACTGCTCTACAAATAATTCACAGCCTATTTTACTTCCAACCACAACAAATTTTGGATAATCCTCCCTATAGTTATAAATTGTATTTCGAACATATTTTGAAAATGAGTAAAATAATTCTTTCACTGTTTCATGCATATTCTTATTAGATAGCGATTCATTATATCTTCGGTAGTAATAAAGTACTTCAGGAACATTTTCTATTCGGCCTAACGTAATGAGCCTAGTCCATAAATCATAATCATAAGCAATTTTTAAGTTAGCATCATATTTTCCAGCTGTCACATAAGCGTTTCTTGAAAACATTACACTTCCATGAGTTAATGGACAACCATGATATAAAATAGAAGCTATGTCAGAATCCACCGTAATGCAATTTCTTCCCATCTCAAAGTATTGAAGCTCATTCTCCAATACTTGATTATCACCTGAGATACACTTAATCCAAGAACCTATTGCAATTAGATCAGGACGTTTTGAAAGGTAAGCAACTTGTGTTTCTAGACGGTTAGAAACACTTATATCGTCCGCATCATGAATTGCAATCCATTCCCCGTTTGCATGCTCAATACCTATGTTAAGTGCCTGAGCTGCTCCATGATTACTCGAAAGATGTATTATTTTGACTCTAGGATCTGTAATTTCATCTAAAATCTTTGAAGTATCATCCGTTGAAGCATCATTAATTATAATCAATTCGTAATACTCATATGATTGTGAAAGGATGCTGTTAATTGCTTCTTGTATAAAATACTCACCATTATAAACAGCCATTACAACAGATACAAACATTAAGCAGCTCCCCTTACATTTAATAGACTAAAAGAATTTTCCCTAATCCTTATCAGACTATGTTTTAAACAAGATGAATGACAGGGCTTTTGTCCGTTAAAACCAGTTTTGTATCAACATCTGTCATTCACATAGGCTTATCTTAAATTCCAGTAAACAAAAAGGGGTGCCGAAGAGAGGTCATGATAAAATCATGTCTAAATCTCAGTTGTTATACCCATCCGGATTATTCCTATGCCATTGCCATGCAGAACGAAGCATGTCTTCTAAAGAATACTTAGGCACCCAGCCGAGTTCCTCACCAATCTTTTTTGCGGATGCAACTAAATAAGGAGGATCTCCTTCTCTTCTTTCCTCATATACAATGGTTGCTTTCTTATTTGTTAATCTCTCACACTCTTCAATAATCTGTTTAACCGAATACCCTTTATTATTACCTATGTTGTAAACTTTCCCTACAGATGAGGAATTTAGCAATGCTTGCAGCGATAATATATGTGCCTCTACCAAATCAAGTACATGGATATAATCACGTATACAAGTTCCATCCACAGTACGAAAGTCATTCCCAAATACAGCTATATGTTTTGATTTTCCCAACAGGTGCAAAAAAATATTCGGAATAAGATGTGTTTCAGGGTCATGATGTTCCCCGATTCGACCAGAAAAATCAGCGCCCGCAACGTTAAAGTAACGAAGAATTATATACTCTAATCCGCATACTTTAAAGCAATCATCTATCATTTGTTCAACAATTAATTTAGAACGTCCGTATGGATTAATCGGCGATGGAGGAGATTCTTCATTCAAGAATTCGGTTTCAGCCAATCCATATGTAGCACAAGTAGAGGAAAAAATTATCTTCTTAATGTTATTCTTTATCATTACCTTTAATAAGTGAAAGGTATTTATAACATTGTTCTCATAATATTCAAGCGGTTTGGATATGGATTCGCCAACTAGGCAGCTTGCGGCAAAATGCATAACAACTTCAATATTGTATTGAGTAAAAATTCGTTCCAAAAGCATACAGTCCCCTATATTACCTTCTACAAATACAGCTCTCATATCCACCGAGTGACGATGCCCTGTCGAAAGGTTGTCAATAACCAATACATGATATCCTCTATCTAATAATTCTTTTACTGCATGACTGCCTATATAGCCGGCTCCACCTAAAACTAGTATCATATGCTCACCTTCTTTTCTGAATACATATTGCTATTCAATCCTAAAAATATGCTTATTCATTTTTAATCCTTTATGAATAAGTTTTTTCATGAAACGATTCGATTGATAATCATTCATTACCAGTACACCATCGTTGATCCCTTCATTCAACAACCCCTTAAATCCCCATTCCTTCATTTTTCTGCTAGGATTAATATACCTTTGAACATTCATATCGACATGAGGAGCAATATTTTCCTTGAAAAATTCACATTTATTTCGAGATGCCACTACGATGACATTAGGACTCTCATTATGAAGATATCCTTTATTGCGATAGATGACATCTCGTATACCCGCTGTTGTAGCCAATAATAATTCTTTATTTACTTCATCAGGGTTACCATGACTAAGAGAATCAGGGAGAACACGATAGTAATACAACACCTTAGGTATCTTTTCAAATGGTGCAATTTCAAACATCCGGAACCATAGGTCGCGGTCGTACACTATTTTAAAGAGGGGATTATACCCACCCAAGCGGCAGAACACTTCTTTTGAAAACATGACTGAACCATGGCATACATAACATGTCAAAAATCTTGACGTATAAACTTCTTCTTTAGATAATACCTTGTTGAAATGGAACTCATGGGCATACAAAAGTTTTTCTGACACAGGTTTCTTTCCTGCTATTCCTTTAACAAAAGAACTTACTCCAATAGCTTGGGGATGACTTGTTAAATAATCGATCTGTTCCTCCAGTCTCGTTGGAGCACTCATATCATCGGCGTCTTGGACAGCAATCCATTTCCCCTCTGCTTGATTGATTCCTTGATTGAGGCAGAACGCAGCCCCATAATTTCTTTCTAAATGCATCACTCTGACTCTTGTATCTTGTACAGCATCTAACATTTCCTTTGTCCTGTCTGTCGATCCATCATTCACAATGATGTATTCAAATTCTGTATATGTTTGATTCAAAATGCTCTCAATGCATTCCTGAAGGTACTCTTCTCCGTTGTAAACAGCTGTTACTACGGAAACTAGCATGACATTCTCCCCCTTCTTTAAAATATATAAATACAAATTAAAAATCGATATAAAAACCCTCTTTCTTTTTAGGCGGGCAAGAGCATCTGGCCATGCATAGAAGCGGTCAGGGTCTTTTTCTTTCACATGCAAGGTTTAAAACAAAAGGAGAAAGCAAGTAATGGTCATGTTGTATTCTGCGTAGCAACGACTTATAAAGAAAAGCGGAAGCAGCTCGCTCAGAACAAGAGGAGGATGGAGCTTCTGACATAGAGGCGCTTTTTGCCTCGGCGGAAGACGCGAAGCCACCGACTGTTCTAACCGCTGGAGCTGGATCATAAAGAAAAGCGGAGCCGACTGTTTAGGCCCGTTGGCTAAGGTTCTTTCACACAGAAGTTGTTTTTTACCTTCTCGTGTGGAAGGTTCTTAGACATGAAGGCTTAGGAGGCAAAACTAGACAAAGATGTTGAAAAATTAAAATGGATTTATATAGATTAACAATAAAGTGAAACTTCCATCAGTTTGGATTTTCTTCATCCCCCACTGATGAAAAGCCCGCCCAACCGAGCTTTTACGGGATAAACCCCAAATAAAAACGTTCATTTAATAGATAAATAGATTTTTATTTTTTTATAAGAATAACGGACTGTTTCCATTAAATTTGAAGTATACAACCTATACTGGTTTAACAATTCCTTATCCTTCCATAGCCACTCTTGTATACATTAAGGATACGCAACGCCTCTATAGATAAATCCTGAGTGCTTGATTTTTTCAGCGTTTAAACAATTCCTTCCGTCAAAAATAATCGGATTGGCAATCTTATCTTTTATTGTTTCCCAGGCAAAATCCTTATATTGGGACCAATCGGTACAAATTAAAACAGCATCCGCATTTGTGACTGTTTCTTCTACTGTCTCATATTGCTTGAAGCACGAAGAAGATAACGTAACCACAGGATCGTGAATTTTGATATTTACTCCTTCTTTTAATAAATAGTCAATAACAATCAAAGAAGAAGCTTCCCTTATATCATCTGTATTCGCTTTAAAAGACAGCCCTAGAATGGCAATTGTTTTCCCTTTCAAACTGCCAAGTACCTGTTTCATCTTCTCCAAAACATAAAAAGGCTGCGTTTTATTTACGTTTATAGCGCTTTTTAGAATAGATAGTGTGACTCCATATTGATTCGCTGCATCCAATAGAGCATTTACATCCTTCGGAAAACACGACCCTCCATACCCTATGCCGGCCTCTAAAAAACTTGTTCCAATCCTTTTGTCTAACCCCATTCCTTTTGCTACATCCCTAACATTTATATTCAGTCGGTCACACAATCTTGCCAGTTCATTAATATAGGAAATTTTTAATGCTAAAAACGAATTAGCTGCGTACTTAATTAACTCGGAAGCTCTTGGAGTTGTTTCTAAATAAGGAAATGACACCGCTCCGAATACTTCGCGCATTTTTTGAAAAGCTCTCTTTGTCAGAGCCCCCACAACAATACGATCAGGATGTAATGCATCATATAGCGCCGATCCTTCTCGTAAAAATTCAGGATTGGATACAACATCATATTCGTATGGGGTTATTTGGGATTCTTTAATCCATTCTGTTACCTTTTCAGCTGTCCCTACCGGAACTGTACTTTTTGTTACCACTGTTTTGTAGCCGTTCATCAGCTTTCCAATAGATTTTGCCACCTGTTCTACGTATATCAAATTGGCGCTCCCATCCTCCTTTTGCGGTGTCCCTACGCAAATATAAATAATTTCGTTATTTTGAATTCCTTTTTCTACATTTGTAGTAAATACAATATTTTTCTGTTGCAGATGCTTATTTAATAATTCTTCAAGACCTGTTTCATAAAAATGCAGTTTCCCGGCTTGTAAATTTTCAATTTTATTTGTATCCACATCCAGTCCTGTTACCCTATGACCTTGTTCAGCAAAAATCAAAGCTGTTGTAGTACCTACATAACCTGTACCAACTACTAAGATGTCCATATGTTCCTCCTTACGGCATTCATACAATCAGACTTATTTTTTCTTAAACATATAATTTAAAAGTGTCATGTACTCTTCGTTTTTCCCTAAGTCGAAACAGTCCATTTCCAGTACTTGTGCTTTAGCCTCATACTTTGTAAGCATCTTTTTTATTGCATCAGTAAGTTGAATTTCATTCCCGATTCCAGGGAGTGTCTCATTTAAAAAAGGGAAAATTTCAGGAGTAAAAACATAGCGCCCCATTACAGCTAAATTTGAAGGAGGAGAAGTTTGAGGTTTTTCAATAATATCAGTAATATCGTATAACCCTTCAGCAAGTTCAGTACCTTTTATAACGCCATAAAGCTTTAGATCCTCTTCTTTCACGGCCTTCACGCCGATTACACTCTCTTTGTATTCATTATAAACCGCTATCGTTTTTTGGAGTGCGTTAGCTGTCTCATTTATAAAAAGTAGATCTGGAAGCAAAACGGCGAATGGTTCATTCCCTGCAAACCGCTCTGCTAAACAAACAGCATCACCCAGCCCTTTTGCATAAGATTGCCGGATGAATTGAATATGGACTTTTGGTGTTTCCAACAACGGAATCAAGTGTGACTTTTCAGCCTGACTTAGGAACATTTCCAATTCCAATGAACGATCAAAGTAGTCCATAACCATATTTTTAGAACGTGAGATGATAATCAAAATTTCCTCAATTCCCGCTTCAACCGCTTCGCGTACGATATAGTCAATTGCTGGACGCCCTGCAACGGGAAACATTTCTTTAGGCAAAACTTTCGTGATGGGAAGATTTCTTGTTCCGTATCCTGCGGCCGGTATTACAGCCTTTTTCACCAATTTACATCACCCCGCTTCCGCACATAGTAACTATATAAGCTGAATGAAATGAAAATGTAATTGCCAATCGAGTTTACGCGTCTCAAACAGAAATCCGCGTGTACAGATGTTGAAGCATTCATTTAAACTTATATAGGATCTCTAATTCCTGAATGGAACTGTCCCGCTTCGCTCCATTGTATTAATATGAGTTCTAAGTATTAATCGTCACGACATTTGCCTAAATCGATTAAAATTTTTGGGTTTTCATGCAAGAAATCTAGCAAACCTAGACATACCGATACTATCAATCTATCGAAAAAGATGGTTATGGCACAAAAAATAGAAACGGTTAACCTAAGAAAAATAAAAAAAGAAGCTTCGGGTTAAAAGGTTTCCAAAGCTTCCCTAAAATTATAATTAAGGTTAGGACAATCCTACGAAAACAACAGCAGTTGAGAGGTCGTCGTTAACATCAATTGTAAAATGAGCAACTGCTGGTTGAGTGATAGTTAAATCACCAGTTGCAGGGTCAAAGATTGTACTAGCGGTACAACTATTGCAGGCAACAGTTGTACTACCTGAACCACTAAATACATTAAATTTAAGAGTAATACAAATAGGAATTGAAACTGGATTATTAAGACATGCCAAAAAAATCCCCCCTTTTCACTCTTTATTCTTGTATAGTATGCAGAATATAAATACTAGAAAACGGCAGAAACACTAGATACTATGAAAGTGTATACTTGTCCAATAGAAAATCAACAGTCACTCTCTTCTAAAATAAATGCATCTCATCTCTTCACACTCTTTCAGTTCTTCTTAGCAATAAACAAGTAGATAGTTGGGATTCAAAGCATACAAGTTACTTTTGTGACAATACTCCTTCCTGTTCACTTCAATCAATTTTGGTATAGAAACCTTAAACTAATGATAAGTAATCTATCAAATTTCAACATATTGATACTACTATTCTAAAAAGGCGCATAATCGATACGAAAAAACAAAACCTACTCAAATAAAAACATTACCAACCTGAAACTAGCCCTTTTTAGATTGCTAGCACCAGTATAGCCGAATTTCATAGATTTCTTATAACAGAACCAAAAAGGGCTCTTTTAACAAAAAAAATTTCCTTCTATCCATGGACAAATACTCATTCATTCAAACACTCATTGAATAAACTATAACTAAACAGACTTTTGTTATTTCGTTTCTTTTAACCTAGATTTATGTACATGCAACTGACAAAAGCAGAAAACCTAGGCATGCGCATAATCAATCCATTTGATAGTTTCCTACAAAAGAGGTGAACTTATATTGTCTTTTCCAATAATCCCAAATATCACACCAAATATCTCTATTAGTACTCCTCAAACAATACCATTGCTTTTGGCTTCCATTGCCTTTGAAGAATTAGCTCTAGCCCATGTTATCAATGCCCAGGCAGAGCAACTTCAATTTGTTTTAGGAACATTAGAAACCGGAATCGCACCTTCCCCTCCAGTGGTTACTTTATCCAATCTTCTTGCTATCGATTCGAGTGTTCAAAGAACCCTTCGTGACGTCATCAAGAAGGAAATGCTACTAGAGTTCAAATTTGAAAACATATTAGATCTGATTACAAACACTTCACCAGCACCAACACCAGTACTTTTAACGCAACAAATTTTTTCCTTTACAGGAGGACTTCAAACAACTACTGTCCCGCCAGGCGCAACTTCTGCAACAATCCAGGCAATAGGAGCGGCAGGTTCCCTTGGAGCTTTTTCTTCACCGTCAGGTAAAGGGGCTTTTATACAAGGTGACTTCACTGTCATATCTGGAGAACCACTAGCAATACTAGTTGGAGGTATGGACAGTAATCTAGGTGTATTGGCTGGCGGTGGTGGTGGCGGCTCCTTTATATGGAGAGGATCCGGATTTGGTGATCTTTCTCCATCAACCCTGCTGGTCGCAGCAGGCGGCGGCGGTGGTGCTGTCGATGTTGTCAACGTTGGCCAAGACGCTTCAACCTCACCAAACGGTACTACTGGTAATCCGCTTGGCGGAAATGGTGGTGCTAACGGTAACGGTGGTGCTGGTGGTACTGACACGACTTTCGGCGGCGGCGGCGGCGGTGCTGGCATCTTCTCAAATGGCGGAACTGGAAGTGCCGGTGCGGGAGGAACTGTCGGCGGTGGTGGCGGTATGAATATTATCGCTGGAGCTGATGGCGGAAGTCCCGGAACTTTCGGAGCTGATGGCGGTTTCGGCGGTGGTGGTGCTGGTGGTGCAAATGGCGGCGGTGGTGGTGGCTACAGCGGTGGTAGCGGTGGCAGCGCCCAAGCCATTGGAAGCTTCAGCGCCGGCGGTGGTGGCGGTTCATTAAATAACGGAACAAACCAAGTGAACACTGCCGGTGCCGGTACAGGAAATGGCGTAGTCGTCATTAAGTTTTTCGGGACTTAGAGTCCTCAACATGTTTATGGATATGGCTATTATCACTAATGAGGTCAGGGGAATCGGATTAAATAAGTTTTAAAAAAGTACAAAGAATCCGCTCCCCTAAAAATAATACAAATACGATTCGTGAGTTTCATTTTCAAAAGCTCGGCGGAAATATACTCTATAGCTGACCAGAAACCAACGTATCTCCAGACTTTGTGCTTAAGGCCGATGTAGAACAAATTAAAGAAAGAACACTGGAATAAAACAGAAGTTCCCTATACTAGGTTTCTAGAAAAGCAAAGATAGTGAAAATAAGGAAAGTAAAAGGTGATACTATGCAATATTATAGTCAAATTGGTCAGGATAAATATGTAAATGAAAGAATATTTCGTGGAATGGAAAATGGCTTTTTTGTTGATATTGGAGCACATGATGGGATAAGTTACAGTAATAGCTACTTTTTTGAAAAGCATAAAAACTGGAAAGGTATTTGTGTAGAGCCATTACCAGAAGTGTATCAATTATTGAGAAAAAATAGGGAGTGTATTTGTATAGAAGGAGCGATATTCTTTGAAGATGGATATCAGGACTTCTTACGAGTACAGGGGCCGACAAACACAGAAATGCTTAGTGGCCTAGTTAATGAATATGATTCCAGACATAAAAATAGAATAGACATAGAAATTCAAGGTTCTAATGGAAGTTCGGAAGTTATTAAAGTTAAAACATTTCCGTTGCAGTCGATTTTAGATACTCATAATGTTACCCATATTGATTTCTGCAGTATTGATACCGAAGGATCTGAATTGAGTGTTCTTCAATCAATCGATTTTAAAAAGGTAAAGATTGAATGTATCACAGTAGAAAATAATTACCAAACAAAAAATGTGGAAGAATATCTAACAATGCAAGGTTACAGATTAGTAGAAAAATTAGAATATGATGATATATTTCTTCATAGTCAGAGTAAGTTTTCAGTCTTGTAGTTAAGAGATTCATCTACCCCTGCCACTATACTGTTGCAGGGGTTATGATTCATGCATTTCAAACTATCACTTGCTGCTATAACGCACTGACTCTTCACATTATTCAAATCAAGCTGTTAAAGCCTTCGAAATAACATTACTTTGCTTTGAGAGTGTACACCATCCTCCAATTGATCCTTTTCGAATGAATCGGTTTCGTCTATCAGCTCGTATCGATCATTAAAAAAATTGTGAAATCGATCGTAATTAAAAAACCAGATAGGATAACTGGATTCATAGATTTCAGGTGGAACCCTCTGTACTGTAATCCGATCTGGCTGATTAATAAAAGGGGTACGGTCAAAAATAATATACTCAAACTCATAACCCATCACTTCAGACAAAACTTCATATGGATTTTCCAAACATTGAAAAACTCCAGACAATAGAATCACATCCGGACTTTCTGCGTTACAGCACTCCTCAATCCGATCATAAAATTTTAGAACATCATCTTGAAACCGTTCCCGGCCACATTCTACATAATGTTTTTGTTCGACGATGTTCCACTTTAATTTCCTTAAGTGCCTCATAAATTTTCGACATTGAAAATAAGAAGATCCCAATGACCCTCCGAAATCGAGAATACTTAGTCTTTGTCTATTTTCAGATGCAATAAAAAGCAAATACGTGAGCAAGGGATACGAGTATTGAACTTCATCAAAGAGAACAGAATCTCTCTCGTAGACGCTTTCCCCTGATTTTACTTTTAAGAGTGCATGTTTTACTTTTTCTAAAATAGCAGGATCGTCGTACCCTCTTGAATGCTGCAATGCTTCCTCCCACGATCCATAATTTCCGCAGAAACCATATTGAACTTCGGACATGTTCTTATCCCACCCTCTGTCTATGATTTTCTTTTGAGTAAAACAATTCTACTCTGGGCCCGGAACCCATCATGCAATTCACATTGTTCAAAAGAAAGACTCCGTACTGTCCACCTTATCATATTGATTCACAAAACGATTAAAATTAAAAAAACGTACAGGATAACTGATACTATATAAATCCATTTTATTTTTCCGACATATAAGTCGCTGCCGTGCAGAATACAACATGAATACTACTTGCTTTCTCCTTTTGTTTTAAGCCTTGCATGTGGTAGGAAAAGGCCCTGACCGTTTCTATGCATGGCCAGATGCTCTCGTTCCCCTCAAAAGAAAGAGGGTTTTATGTGTTTTTTAACTTGTATATAAATACTTGGGTAGATGCTCTGTTTCGCTGTAAATAAGAAAGAGAGACAAAACAAAAATCGATTTTTTCAGTGCTAACTACTTAAGAGCTCCGGTAATGTCATATTCCGAATTATCCTTAGTATAATTGTCTTTGAATTGATCGTATAACTGAACAATCATATCTATTTGCTCACGTAAAGCTTGTATATACGGGCCATAGATGAGCGATATAGCCTCTTGCGAAAGTTCATAGACTCCATAATCAAACTGATATGCGGTGTCCCATCTCAATTGATGAAAATGATAAAACACAATCGGCACTCCACAGACTTGAGGGCCATCCGTAACCTCGTACTGCTGTATGTTCCAACAAGCAACACCGCCGCCTAAGTGTTGTAAAACATGGACCCCTACAAATAAATCTGGCCATCGATCAAGATATTTTTGGTCGCCAAATTTTCCGTCTTCTACTCTGTTATAGCACCATTCCAGGCAACGATCCTCCCACCACTGCAGAACTTTAAGACCATGATTATCCGCTTTGAATGTTATAAATTGAACACAATATATACCGAATGTATCACTTTGATCATATTCTGGACTATATCTATGTTCAGTGATCATTACCGAACAATTGCTTTGGTGAAATTCGTCTAGCAGAATTGACGGCTTATTAAAAAAATACAAATCTGCATCAAGATAAGTAACCTCTTTCACGTCATAATTGTCCAGTACATGGCGGATTACATGAGGGGTACAAGTCCAACAATATTCTGCCTCCGATCGAAGTTTCTTCACCTCTTTCAATTCATCCGTTTCAAATTCATTTAGTGTAATTAACACTGCATTTTTAAGATTTAAACTTCTAAGCATCTCGTAAGCCAAATCATCAAAGCAAAATATAAAAAGCGTGAAACATTCTTCCGTCCGACATAACGAATCATACATGGTTAGGCCGCGAGTCAAATAATTCGAATTAAAGAGCGTACAGAAAGAATGCATCCATTTTTCTCTCCCTTCAAAGCTTTTTGGTGAAAAATGAGCGTACTGTTTTAATCACATGTTCTTGTTCTTCATAAAGCAATGCCGGATTCATTGGTAATGACAATATTCGATCAGCCAAATCCTCAGTTACAGATAATCGCTTGACTGGATTTGAAGAAAATGTTGTTTGTTTATGAACAGGTACCGGATAATGAATTATGGTGCCAATTCCATGTAAACGTAAGTATTCGACTAATCTATCGCGGGTCAGACGATCTTGAAGTGCTATTACACCTAAATGCCAGGCAGCCTTGCATCCTGCGCAACATTTTTGAAAAAATAGTGGTAAATCTGCAAACTCAGTACGATAAACATCCATGATTCTTGATTTCCTTTCATTCCATTTGTCTAAATAAGTTAATTTGATATTTAATATCTCAGCTTGGATTTCATCAAGACGACTATTAATGCCGTAATTTAATTGTAGATGATACCTGTCTTTCTGACCGTAATTTCGAAGTTTTTTTAAACGGCTGTCATTGTCCTTGCTTCTGCAAAAGACAGCGCCTGAATCACCTAAAGCCCCGATGTTTTTCGTCGGATAAAAACTAAATGCACCGTAATCGCCAATTGTTCCCGCATGTGCCCCATTTAACCTTGATCCATGAGCTTGCGCAGCATCTTCAACGATTATAATGTCTTCTCTTTTCATATCCCGTAACAAATTCTTTAGTTCGAATATATTTGCCATATTTCCATAGAGATGAACAGGAACGATTGCCTTCGTTTGAGTCGTAATTGAGTATGCTACTTTAGACATATCCATTACCCAAGTTTCAGGATCAATATCGACAAAAACAGGTTTTGCTCTTATCGCACAAATTGCGGCAACAGTTGGGATTGCAGTATGAGAAACGGTTATTACCTCATCACCCGCACTAATCCCTTCCGCAAGCAGAGATAATATCAATGCATCTGTGCCTGAATTACACCCTGTAACATACCCTTGATCATGACCAAGCAGATAGTATGCTAGTTCTTCTTCGAATTTTTTTACTGCCTGACCTAAAATAAATTCTCCACGATGAATAACGGTTTGCACAGCCTGGTTAATCTCATCTTCAATTTCTAAATTTATTTTCTGTAAATTAAAAAATTGGATTTTCATGATTTCCCCTCGCTTGCAAAATGTAAGGACATCATCTGTGATTTCTCTTACGTATTGATTCCATCTACAAATAATAATCTTTATATTTTCTAAAATACTCTATAGTCCTGACTAACCCATCATACAAATTCACTTGAGGAACCCATCCGCTCTCCTGATGAAATCGGGTGGATTCAGCGTAAAAATCGCCAATATCAATTTCCTTGTACTCTTTAGGAAAAGGTACAGTCTCAATTTTCAAATCGCCGCAAATTTCAGCTAAAATCTGCGCTACCTCTTTTAAACTAGCCTTTTCACCGCTAAGATTATAAACATTTCCATAACAAGTTTTCGTTTGTGACGCTAACATTAACGCTTCAACAACATCATCTACGTAGTTAAAATCGCGAAGTTGTCTGCCGCTGCCGAATAATTGAATGCTCTCACGGTTTATTGCACGATTGATAAACCACCCCATAAAGCCTTGCTGCGCATTTTTTACAAACTGCCGCGGACCAAAGGTATTTGTTAATCGAAGAGAAACTGTTTTTAAACCATATATCTTTGCATACAGAGAATAATATTGTTCTGCTGCCAATTTATTGATTCCATTAATATCCGTAGGATTAAGAGGATGACTTTCATCTACGGGAAGATATTGTGGCGGCCCATAAAATTGACGTGTGCTGGTATATAAAACGACTGCATCCGGATTATATTGCCTGCATGCTTCCAGGAGCATCAGGTGTCCCATCACGTTAATTTCCATATCCAGCAGTGGATTGGTCATACTGTATCTATGGCCCACTTGCCCGGCAAGATTAAAAATATAATCCTTATTACGTACTATATCGGATAAACTAGACCAGTCACGTATGTCAGAAATCTCAATATTTACTTGATTGCGTACAGATTCAATATTAAATAAATTCCCACCCAATTCCGGTATTAGAGAATCCATTAAAGTAACTCGTGAACCATCATCAATCATTCTTATCGCCAGATTACTGCCAATAAAACCAGCTCCACCTGTGATTAGAACACTTTTACCGGAAAACGCCGCCATATTATCACCTCACACTATTTATATACACACATAGCATGTAAGTAGAATGATTTTTTACCGTGCTTCTAAAATATACAACCTAATCATACTAGACCGAGGCGATATCCCATTTTTCAGTAGGCTCAAGAGTATTTGAACAACAGAACATTTTCAACATAAAATATCTAAAGAATGATAGGCCCGCAAAGACTACGGAAAATCAGGAAATTTGATATATTAGATAATCTGAAAGAAGTTATTATTAAAGGTTAAGTTAGGAGAAGCGGTATATGAGAGGGGTTCTGGATTAAAAAATTCAATGGAGGTTAACGGTATGACAGGTAAAATATACGGTTTTTCAGGAAATTACAGTTCATGGCAGGAAATACAGGAAATATCAACCGGTTATGATACATCGAGAATTTTAGATAAAGTAAAAGAAGCAGCATTAAAAGTGAAATCGGGAGAAGCACTATGCGAGAGAGACTCCATACTGTTTAATGAGTGCGAATATGTGCAGCCCTTAATTCGCTGTTTATTGCATATCGCTTCTTGTAACAAGAATAAACTTCGTATCCTTGATTTCGGTGGTTCTTTAGGTTCCTCATATTACGCGTGCCGAAATTCTCTTAAGCATTTAGATGAGCTAAGCTGGAATATCGTTGAGCAAAAACATTTTGTAGACTGTGGGAAACAGTTGTTCGAAGAAGGTCCCTTGAAATTTTACTATAGTATAGACGAATGCGTGCAAATGGAAAATCCCCATCTGATCTTATTTTCAGGTGTGATTCAATATCTTGAGAAGCCATACGAATTTTTAGAACAAGTGATGAAATATAATTTTAAATTCATTCTATTTGACAGAACTCCATTTTTTGATGTTGAAGACCGTATGACCCTTCAGATTGTCCCCCCTGAAATATATGAAGCCAGCTACCCGGCATGGTTTTTTAATTTAGATAAATTTCTTTATTTTTTTAGGACCAAATACGATATCATAGATGCATTTGATTCATTTGAATCATGGAAGCTAGAGGATGCCCAATCACAGAATAAAGGTTTTCTTTTCAAAAAAAGTATTTAAATGATGCAATTGTTCAAGGATTTAGCTGTATCAATAATATTCGGTCAGCGAGTTCAAACTCGTTGACTATTTTATTAAGCCCTAAACGATCCGTGATTCCAATCAATCTTTTTAAACATAGAAGCCCTCTTCGTACACAGAATTTACGTAATAAGAAATGCTTACTGAACTTTTATGACAGCAGGGTTATTCTACTCTAAAATATTCAAAGACTTTCAATGTAACGAAATAGGCTGTATATACATAGTGTAATAAGAAAAAACCATAGGATGCTACTGCTGTTATTCTTTGCATTCGTACAGCATTAAAGAGGTGAAAGTTTTGAAAGGAATAATTTTAGCAGGTGGACACGGTACAAGGCTTGCACCACTTACAAAAATCATTAATAAACATTTACTTCCAGTCGGTCCGTATCCGATGATATATTGGTCTATTCAAAAGTTAAAAGAAGCTGGAATTATTGATATTTTGATTGTTACAAATCCAAAAGAACTAGACAACTTTATCATTCTTTTAGGTTCTGGTGAAGAATACGGAGTTAAACTCACGTATAAAGTTCAAAAGGAGGCTAATGGCATTGCGGATGGAGTATATTTGGCAAAAGATTTTGTTAAAAAAGAAAAGTTTATTGTATTACTAGGTGACAACATTTATAAAGATTCATTAAAACCTTACATCCAATCGTTTAAATATCAAAAAGATGGAGCAAAAGTATTGCTTAAGGAAGTTCCGGATCCACATCGATACGGAATAGCAACCTTAAATAAGTTGACGAAAATTATCACTTCAATTGACGAAAAACCATTATCACCAGTAACCAATTATTGTGTAATTGGTGTGTATATGTATGATAAAAAAGTATTTGACTATATTGAGAAAATTGTTCCATCCAAACGGGGTGAATTAGAAATCACGGATGTTAATAACATGTATATAGAGAAAAATAAATTAACCTATGATTTTCTTCGACATTGGTGGATTGATGCTGGAACATATGAAGCTTTATTCAAAGCCAATTCTCTCGTTTATCAGGATATAAAGAAAGAGAGAGCGAGGATAACTAATGACTGAAAACCTATTAATTACTGGAGGATGCGGGTTTATCGGCTCACATTTTATTCGGTTATTGCTGAAAAACACGAATGTCAGTATTACGAATATCGATGCATTAACGTACGCATCAAACAAAGAAAATACTGAGGACTTTGAAAACAATCCAAATTACCGTTTTATCAAAGTTGACATTACGAAAAAAGACGAATTAGATAAAGTATTTGATCAAACATACGACATGATTATCAATTTTGCAGCAGAAACACACGTTGATCGTAGTATCGAAAATTCACACTCGTTTGTTCATACGAATGTATTAGGCACCTATTACTTGCTTCAAAAAGTTCTTGATGGTAAAGCAAAAAAAATGCTGCAAATTTCAACAGATGAAGTATATGGATCATTAAAAGTAAATGAGCATCCATTTAAAGAAACCCATCCTCTTTCTCCAAATAATCCTTACTCAGCAAGTAAAGCAAGCGCTGATTTACTTATCCATTCTTTTTATCGAACGTATAAAATTCCGGTAATGATTACACGATGTTCCAACAACTATGGTCCAAACCAAAATTCCGAAAAACTCATCCCGAAAGTAATTTTTCATGCCCTTCATGATAAGAAAATACCTATCTATGGTGATGGACAGAACGTAAGAGATTGGTTGTTTGTCGAAGATCACTGCAAGGCAATCTATACTATTATGGTGAACGGAAAGCCAGGAGAAATCTATAATATTGGTGGAAGTAATGAGAAATCAAATATTGAAATTGTGAAAATCATATTGAATTATATAGGAAAAAGCCATGATTTAATTGCATTCGTAACCGATCGAAAGGGTCATGACAGAAGGTATGGAATTGATTGGTCAAAAATGAAAAACGGGTTCAACTGGCAGCCAAATACTCCTTTTAACAGGGGAATTAAAATGACGATTGACTGGTATATGAATCATCAAGATTGGTTTCATACCTCTTCTAACGTTGAGCAAGTATGAAGAGGTTAATTCTGGTTAGGATGGTCAGCTCAGCAGAACACCTTAACTTTATGGCAACGGTGGAAAAAAACATGAATACTAGGGTTTATTTCACCCAATCCAAAAGGCAGTACAAATGGTAGAAAATCAAATTGGATCCCCTACGTATACAAATAACCTCGTTACTACAGTTCTATCATTATGAGGCAAGTCATATTGAACTCCCTTTCGTTAAAATTATTGTGTTGATTACCACTTCAAGCAAGTGCCTGCCACTCTATATCAGCCTTACGATAACAATTTCTTGGCACGTTCAAAAAGAAGGAACAGTGTATACCCTCACACTTTCCCTTCTTTTTGAAAGACTAAACTATGTATTTTTTAGTACGCACTACTCCTTAGAACACCTATTTTATTTTTCGTTCGAGCCATCTATACAGTGTGCTGTGGATTCCAATAATAACTAAAAAAGCGAAGTCATCTTCTTCAGAAACTCCGCTTCAAATCCTTTCTTAACTACAATATGTTCTTATCCTCTTCTGAACGCGTCAGCTGTTTCCACAACTTCTCGGGATTCTGTGATACTATATAATAAAAATATTGATTCAGCCATTGATCCGAAGTAGATCCATAATTTTTAGTACTTGCTCTAATGATTTCCGGGAGTCCGACATCAAAATATTTTGTCATGGTCTTGCTATCCTTGTGCATTCTGGAAGTTGCCAGAACATTTTTAATAAAACCGATCGGATAATGTTTGGAAATTCTCATCCATAATTCGTAATCCATGCAAAAATGAAATTGCTCATCTATTTCGCCTACCGTATCAAATACTTCTTTACGTATAAATGCCGCAGGCTGACAAATAATACATCCTTCGTATAGCCGCTTTCGATTAAAAGGCTCAACAGGATAGGGACCAAGCACCTCACTCTGCTCATCCGTATAGTTTGCTCGTCCATATACCATTCCCCATTTCGGATTTTGCTGCAGAGCAGACACCGCTCTTTTTACAGCATGAGGCATATAAGTATCATCCGAATTCAGCCAACCTATAATTTCTCCTTTGGCCATATCAAGTCCCTTATTAATGGCATGAGATTGCCCCCGATCTTTTTCTGATACCCAGCGAAAACGTTCTCCGAGGTAATTGTATGACTGTAAAATTTCTACTGTGCTGTCTGTTGACCCTCCGTCAATGACGATATGCTCTAAATTAGGATAATCTTGAGAAAGCACACTTTCAATCGTTTCTTGAATAAACTTATCCTGTTGATAAGAGGGAGTAATAATACTGACAAGCGGTTGATTCATGCATATACCTCCTTGTTTTCATTTCATTCTTAATAGGCTTATTTATAGAAGCTTAATTGTTCCTTCCGGCCAATCTTTTAGACGACTGACTGCTACTGAAACATTAGAAGTATGATTACCGATAAAATAATCGCATTTCATGGCTAGATACGTATCTCTAATAATATCTAGACCTTTCTGTATTGTACTATAATAAGGTACACCACCATTATGCACAGAAACATGATCATAAGGTGTTCGCTGGCAGTTAGTATAAATTAATTTATTACCATACAATCCTTTATATCTTGTCAAAATACTCTCAGAATCTGTTAGCAAAAAAATAGATGCTGTCGGATTATTTATTAGATAATGATCAATTTCTTGCGGATATAAGTCATTAACCTGATATAAATCCGGACGCTCATTAATTTTGTCGCTACCACGAATATGCACTCCTAAAATAGGATATTTATTTTCCGTATTTTTAAGATAAAAGTCTTCGATTTCAGCAGATAGATAAGGTTGCAATTTAAAGTATTTTCGATAAAGATAGTCATATACATCTTTAACCCCCAAACCATATGCCGGGTGACCTTCTTTAATCCATTGTGTAAGATAGTCTACATAAATGTGCACATTACTTACCAACACATTTTCAGGTCTACCAAAAACACTAGCTATAGCTACATACTCCAAATCTGTTAAATCTTTTGTACCTGGAAAACGTAAATTACTATAATTCCATTTTGATGGATAGCAGGTATAATTTTCTTTTTCAAGATCATAAACGGAATAATTTGATACAGGCAAAAAATACATTGTAAATGCATCTTTAACTAATGGAGCCTCAGAAGCATACAAAGAATCGGCTCCCCAAAAAATGATGGGAATGCGGTCGGTGAGTTCAGCGATTAAAAGTTGACCGGCAACATGTGATATATCTGACCAGAAACCGTTTTCCCAAGCTTTGATTAACAAAAAGCGATTACTTTCGTTCACAAATATTCCTTCCCTTTATATTATATTGTATTGTATTACTAAGTTTTCTCGTCTTAAAGTTCTTTAGTGATTTCATTCGATACTGATTATATGCTGTCAATTTTTCAATACTGAATAAGCTTAATTGTCCCTTCCGGCCAATCTTTTAGACAACTAACCGCTACAGAAACATTAGAATAATTGGCACCAATAAAATGATCGCATTTCGTGGCAAGGTACGTGTCTTTAATAATATCTATCCCCTTCTGTTGTTTGTTACAAAAAGGTAATCCTGCATGCACTGAAAAATTTTCATCAGATGTTCGTATGGAGTCGGTATAAATTAATTTATTACCATATAACTCTCGATATCTTGCCAAAATATTTTCACTATCTGTAAGCAAAAATATAGCAGCCGTCGGATTATTTTGTAGATAATTATCAATTTCAAGAGGATATAAGTTATTAAGCTGATATAAATGGGGAAACTCGTTAATTTTGTCACTGCCACGAATATGCAGCCCTAACAAAGGATGTTTATGCTTCATATTCTTAAAGTAAAAATCTTCGATTTCAGCAGATAAATAAGGTTGTAATTTCAAATATTTTTGATACAGATAGCTGTATGCATCTGGATACCCCATACGACATGCTGGGTGACTTTTGTTAATCCATTGTGTAAAATCGTGTACATAAATGTGACGGGTACTTACCAATACATTTTCTAATTTAGTAAAATAATCAGCTACATCGACTACATCATGAATATCCCTCAATCGTAAATTATCACGATTCCATCTGGGTGGATAATATGTGTAATACTCATGTGCAAGATCATCAACGGAGTAATTTGATACAGGCAAAAAATACATCGTAAATGCGTCTTCAAACAGCGAATGTTCAGAAGCATACAAAGAACCTTCTCCCCAAAAAGTTACAGGAATACGACCGGTAAGTTCTGCAATCAAAAGCTGTCCGACAACATGCTCTACATCTGACCAGAAACCGCATCCCCACTCTTTGATTAGTAAAAAACGATTATTTTCGTTCACAAACATTCCTTCCCTTTATATATCTATGTCTTAACTTTCTTACTTAAAGCGAATTCAGTGACTTATTGAATATGCTGAACTTATTCTAGTGCTGAATAAGCTTAATTGTTCCTTCCGGCCAAACTTTAAGGCGAAAGACTGCTAAGGAAACATTAGAATAACTGGCGCCAATAAAATGATCGCATTTCGTAGCGAGATAAGTATCTGTAATAATATCAATACCCTTCAGCCTTGTGGGATAATAAGGTAACTGGTGCAGAGGAATAGTATCATAAGGTGTTCGCATACTGTCAGTACAGATTATTTTATCGCCATATAACTCTTTATATTTTTCTAAAATACTCTCGGAATCTGTTAACAAAAGAATGGATGCTGTTGGGTTATTTTTTAGATAGTTATCAATTTCTTGCGGATATAAGTCATTAAGTTGAGATAAATTCGGAATTTCATCAATTTTGTCACTGCCACGAATATGCACTCCTAAAATAGGGTGCTTATTTTTCATATTCTTAAGATAAAAATCTTCGATTTCACCGGACAGATACGGTTGCAGTTTAAAATATTTATTATAAAGATAGCGGTGTATATCATGAAACTCTAAACCATATACTGGATGATTTTCTTTAATCCATTGTGTAAAGTACAGTATAGACATGTGAACATTACTTACTATTACATTTTCTGACCTATTAAAAAGACCAGGTATATCTTGTGCACCTGAAAAGTCTAATTCACCTGGCAAGCGTAAATTATTTCGATTCCATCTTGATGAATAGTAGGTGTAGTTTCCTTTTTCAAGATCATAAACGGAATAATTTGATACAGGCAAAAAGTACATTGTAAATGCATCTTTAACTAATGGAGCCTCAGAAGCATACAAAGAATCGGCTCCCCAAAAAATAATAGGAATGCGGTCGGTGAGTTCAGCAATTAAAAGTTGACCAGCAACATGCTCCATAGCTGACCAGAAACCGCATTTCCAAGATTTGATTAGTAAAAAACGATTACTTTCAGTCACAAAGCTACCTCCCCATTCGTAGATATTTGAATATTTTTATCCGGTTTACTTAAATTTCTAGAATTTTATCAAGCTGTACTATCAATAAAAGTTAAGCTTCTTGGACTATATGACTGAAAACTTACTCTTGTTATACAGAAATATATCATCAAATGGTAATTTTTCTACTAACCTGTAACCCTGCATTGCTAGAAATTCTTGCACACTTTTCTCTTGATAATTATTTTCCGCTACAATACATTCAATCTTCACCTTTTTAAAATCAATTGACTGAAGAATTGCTAATTCCGCTCCTTCGCTGTCAACACTTAATAGATCAATATGAGTAACATTGTGATCATCCAAAATAGATTGCAGGGTATATGTTTTAACTTTGATAACCTTACAACTTCCACCACGCTCTTGTAAGTCCATGTCTATTCTTTTTTTATCTCTGAAATCAAATTTATCAACCAGGCCACTAAGCATTTCTACTGGCCCTTGTATCTGTAAAAAGTCTTGATATCCATTTTCATTGGATATCGCTCCTTCTATACAAATGCACTTCCTATTTTTACTCAATAATTCAAATACCTCTGGTATTGGCTCAACACAAATACCATTCCAATTTTTGTGCTGTTCAAAGAAATAGCTGTTACTGAGATGTATTCCATTATGAGCCCCAATGTCGACAAAAAAACCATTTTCCATTTCCCGGAATATTTTTTCGTTCACAAATTTATCCTGGCCAATCTGGCTATAATATTGCAATCGTAAGCCCCCCGCTTCAATATGCTTTCGTTACCTCTAAATCCTACTTCTATTCTTGTAACCTAATATAAGGTGCTTCTGTTTCACCCTATATATATCCATTTTAATTTTTCGACATATAAGTCGCTGCTATGCAAAATACGGCATGACCAGCTACTTGCTTTCTCCTTTTGTTTTAAAACATTGCATGTGGTAGGAAAAGGCCCTGACCGTTTCTATACGCAGCCAGATGCTCTCGTTCTCCCTAAAAAGAAAGAAGTTTTTAACTTATATATAGTGTCCTTTACTTAACCCGTTCCAAGTCAGCGTCAACCATCATTTGGATCAATTGTTCTAAGCTGGTCTTAGCTGTCCAGCCTAATTCGCTCTTGGCCTTAGTCGGATCCCCAAGAAGTAAATCCACTTCTGCCGGACGGTAAAGTTGTGGATCGATAACAACGTAATCTTGATAATTTAATCCCACATAATTGAAGGCGATTTTACACATTTCTTCAACTGTTGTAGTTCTTCCAGTTGCAATTACATAATCATCCGGTGAGTCATGTTGGAGCATTAACCACATCGCTTCCACATAATCCCCAGCAAAGCCCCAATCTCGTTTTGCATGAATATTTCCTAAACGAAGTTCTTTTTGCTGCCTAGCAACAATCCGAGCTACAGCGTCGGTGACTTTTCGCGTGACAAACTCAATTCCTCTAAGCGGTGATTCATGATTGAACAGAATTCCATTGCAGGTAAACATATCGAAACTTTCTCTGTAATTTTTCGTCATCCAGTAACCAAAAACCTTAGATACGCCATAAGGACTTCTTGGATAAAAACGAGTTTCTTCTGTCTGTTCAGGCTGCTGGATCATTCCGTACATTTCACTGGAAGAAGCTTGGTACATTTTAATTCCAGGATCGATTTCTCGAATAGCTTCCAATATGTTCAGGGCACCAATACCTGTGACTTGTGCCGTCAAAATCGGTTGCTTCCAGGATGAAGCGACAAAACTTTGTGCTGCTAAGTGATACACTTCGTCAGGTTTTGTCAGCTTTAAAGCTCTTAAGAGCGATGGGAGATCAGTCACATCCCCTTCCACGTATTCCACCTCATCGGTTATGTTCAAGAAATCTAATCTCCAAGATGTGTTGGAACTGCGCCGCGGAAACAAACCGGCCACTCGATATCCTTTATCCAAAAGGAATTTTGCTAAATAAGCACCATCCTGCCCTGTAATACCAGTAATAAGAGCTGTTTTCATACGAATGAACCTCCTCCTATTAAATTCCTGAGTAATACTGCCTTGCTTTGCTTCGTTATAAAAATTTTAATCCCCTATTAAAAGAACTATATTTCCAAATAACAAGTTCTCATCATGAGCCAGATCTTCTCCTGAAAATCCTTATTTTCTCGCTCCATGTTATTGGCAATATAAACGAGATGCTCAATTGCAGATTTATAGTTTTTTTGTCTAATATAAATGACTGCTACATTGTACCTTGTCATAAGTAATGAGGGATATACAGATAAAATATTCAGATATATCTCTAATGCATCATCGATAAGGTTTTCTGCATACAGTTCATTTCCATGTTCCAGCTCCATTTTAATGATATCTTCCGCGGTTGGTTTCGGATTCAATTCCTTCTGAGCTAGCTGTTTTATTCTATCGGAAACGGCCTGTGCACTCTTTTTCCAGGTAAATGAGGATAAGATCTGCTTACTAGCTTTCTGTCCTTTCTCCTTAACCAATGTACGATTCTCGTAGGCAAATCGCATTACCTTCTGCAAATCATTCCTGTCAATTGATAACCACCATGGATAATCTACCGTATCGAGATTACTTACTTTTTTCTCTGGTAAAGCAACTTCCTTTGAGGAAACGAAGAATGCTGTTTCTTCGTTACAAAAATCCCGGCACGATCCTTTATCCGGTACAATTACCGGGATGCCACAAGCCATTGCTTCCGTAATCGGCAACCCAAATCCTTCTCCTCTGTATGGATGAACTAAGCAATCACACGCTTTATACAATCCCGCCAGCTCCGCTTCCGAAAATTCCTTATCCATGTATATAATACTTGGATTACTTGGATTAGCCATTGCTTCAAGAATCATTTTCTCGAGCGTTATTCCTTTGTAAAAAGATTGAGTCCCGGTATCTTTGATGAACAAACAAACATCATCTTCTGCAGTAAATTCATTAAGATAGGCCTGAAGCAGAATATCGATTCCCTTACGGCCAATTGTTCCCCCGACGAATAGGAAGCGAAAAGAGGAGGGTTCTAAAGCTAGAGCTTCAACACCGTTGTGAAATATTTTTTCATCTACACCAAGGGGAATCACATGAACTTTGTTTTCAGGAATACCGCAACGTGTGTAGCTTTCCTTGTTGTATGCACTGTAAACCCAGATTTCATCTGCCCAATACTTCATAGGGATATACCATTCTCTGGGGATTGCACCATATTCCCATGGCTGCATACAAATCCAATGCCTGCTTTTTGGCATCGTCCACTCGGGCGGCCACTGGTGAACAATTGTAAAATCTGCTTCAGGAAAAGGCAAAAATCTCTCCTTTTCTTCTACTGCTGTAAGAGATTGGGAATTCAACTTCTCTGACTCAGGCACCTTTATTCTAAGGTCAATTTGATGATCTTGCTGAAGATATTTACAAATACTTCGGTTTACGATCGCAAGACTATAATCGGCAAATTGAGGACCAGCCCAGTTTATTTTGAATGTTCCTATTTTCAATGCTATCCTCCTCGATTTTGATTCTGTCATTTCTTCATCACCTTTTTTATTATATTAAGCACGGTCAAATAAGTTTCCAAAAAAGCACTTTTACCCAGTTGAAATCATATGATGGAAATTGATTACTTAATTTCATGTTATAAGGGAGGAAAGGAATAATGAATTTGCGCCGACTGTCATTGTGTATGATTGTAAAAGATGAAGAGGATTGTATTGGTAAGTGCTTAAACAGTATAAAGGATGTTGTAGACGAGATGATTATTGTAGATACAGGGTCTTCGGACCGAACCGTTGAAATCTGTAAATCATTCGGGGCTCAAGTTTTCGACTTCCCCTGGAACGGGAGCTTTTCAGCGGCCCGCAACTATGGTTTGGATCGTGCAACGGGGGATTGGATTTTATGGTTGGATGCAGACGAAGAGGTAGACTCTTCTGATGCATATAAATTTCGCAATGTCCTCTACTACGATGACTATCTCCTGTCTATTCATTTAATTAATTATTATGGTGATCTTCCAGATCCAAATAAAACATTCGATATTGCTCATACTCGTCTTTTCCGGAATTATAAAGGGTTTAAATTTAGAAATAATATCCATGAAATGCTTAACGCAGATGAAGTTCTGACGGAAACGGACAATAATCAGGCCATCAAAACCGTTCCAATTAAGGTATATCATTACGGATACTTGGATTATGTGAATAAAAATAAAAAGAAATTTGAACGTAATCTTGAAATGTTAAAAAATGAACTCACCCAAAAAGATCACAGCCCTTGGATCGATTATCATATTGCAAGTGAATATTACCGTGTAGAGCAATATGACAAGGCATTCGATCATGTCAATCGTTCCATTAGAGGTTTCCTGCAGGAGCTAAAAACACCACCTTCCTTGCTGTACAGACTAAAGTATTCGATATTGATCGCCTCAGGGAGCATTGACGGAGCATGGCCCGGCATCGACAGAGCAGTTTCTCTCTATCCGGATTATGTGGATTTACACTTTTATAAAGGTTTGATCTTATACATCAGAGAATCTTATGAAGAAGCATTGGAGACATTTGAACACTGCCTTAAATTGGGCGAAGAAAATTTACATCATCTTACCTTAAAGGGACTAGGTAGCTTTCAAGCTTTATATTATATAGGCTGCTGCCTTGAAAAGCTCGGACAAATCGAGGCAGCTGCGAAGTCTTACGCACTGGCTGCAAATCTGTCACAAACATTCGATTCTCCTGTAGAGGCTCTACGTAAACTGAAGATAAAACACCAAGATATTTTCAAGGAGTTACCAGCAGATTCAGATGTTTAAACTCTAATCACTACAGGGCTGTCTATCGAGATTCTATAATAAAATTAACAATTTTAGAAAAAATAGTGTACTAGCCGTGTCTTTCAAAGGTACTAAATAATAATATGTTATTAGTACTGAAGAAAGAGAGGTGATACAATGTCTTTTCCAATTATTCCTAATATTACACCTACCATTTCAATTACTACTCCACAAACTATACCATTGCTTTTCGCTTCCATCGCCCTTGAGGAACTAGCTCTAGCTCACATCATCAATGCCGAGGCAGAGAAACTTCAATTTGTTCTCGGAACATTACCGCCAGGAAGAACTACACTTTCTCCTCCGGTAGTTACGATTTCCAATCTTCTTGCTGTCGACTCGAGTGTTCAAAGAACTCTTCGTGATGTCATCAAGAAGGAAATGCTATTAGAGTTCAAGTTTGAAAATATACTAGATTTACTAGCGAGCAGTGCTTCATCTACACCAGGAAGCATATCAATTGCTCCTGTTACTGGTGCAACGTGTGGTGCAGTTCTTCCTATTTCAGGTACGTTACTCACTGCACTTGGCCTTCCATTAGTAGGTGCACAAGTAACTCTTGCAGTAACTGGTGCTACAGCGGGTGCTAATGTAACTTTCTCGACTACAACACCTATTACAGATTTGGCTGGTAACTTTAGCGTTTTAGGAACATTTACTGGTGTATCAGGTCCAAACTCTGTAACAATAACAGCTACTGCTACTTCATTAGGAGTTACAGTTACTACCTCTCAGACTATTACTTTCGTTTGCCCGTAATTCTAGAATATATTTCAATAAATTGAGAGAGGATATCCGTTCTTTTCCTCCTTCAGGGGGCAAAACTGTTTTAGGCTGCAAGCTGACGCCTGTATTCACAGGCGTCAGCTTATTATAGGTAAAATCTATTTCATGATGCACCAAGAAATTAACGTAGTTTCCAGGCAGAATATCTCCCTCATAATACCTTCTCTTTCGTAATTTGAATCCATGTTTTTAAAATGGATTTTTCATCTCTAACTTTTCGATATATAATTCTTAATCCATGCCTCGTTTATCAATCAAGATAGATTCACCGCGTTCCCCTTTATTCGCATCGGAACGGCTTGTAACTTTATTTCAAATGAATAAGTTTTTTATTGCTATATAAAAATAACCATACAAGATACATACATAGATTCCCGAGGGTATCTTTCTCTTAAGGAATGTATACCGTGAATTAAATAATCTAGTAAATCCGTATAAAAAATATATTTTAAAATCTTGCTCCTTTTTCCGAATTCATATCATATCTCCCTTTAGAAACGAGAAATGATTGTGAAAAAAGCTTTTATAATAGACAAGAAACAGCCAAGGCTTTTTTCAAGAAGCGCTTGGCTGTTTTTGTATATCTTATTTTACTGGAGGACAGGTCAACCGTATTGTTTGTCGAATTAGTCGCACAATACAAGTACATCCGTTGATCTTTAACTTTATAATATATATTTCATCCGTCCTCCTTAATAATCCCAGAAATTTGGATGAATATATGAATTCATTTTTATCCCGCTATTCGCGGGCAATAAGACCCCCACCTCAAGATTCAGAGAGAAGCAAAGAAGATAGGTGGGGGATAACTGCCCGTAAAAGCCCGATTGGGCGGGCTTTCCGTCAGTGGGGGATGAAGAAAACCCTCACTGACGGAAGTTTCACTTTATTTTTCGACATCTAGCTCCCTGCTAGGCTGAATAAAAAGTAACCTGTTCTCGTTTTCTCTTTTGGTTTTTACTTCGCATGTGGCAGAGAAAAGCCCTGACCGCTTCTATGCACGGCCAGATGCTTTCGCCCGCTTAAAAAGGGGGGCTTTATGTCGAATTTTTAATTAGCATATATATAGGCACCATTCTGCTATTATCTTATATCTTGATTCACATACCAATCTATGGTTTTTTTCAATCCTTCTTCTAGACTAACCTTTGCTTCAAATCCAAAACATTCCTTCGCTCTCTGTATATCGAGACATCTTCGAGGTTGACCATCAGGCTTCTGGGAATCCCAGCGAATTTGACCTTCAAAACCTGTTTGAGCTGCAATTAACTCTACTAAGTCTTTAATTGAAATTTCTGTTCCTGTACCGATGTTCACGGGTTCCGCCCCATTATAACTTGCTGCTGCCAGCAGAATTGCTTCTGCTGCATCTTCAACAAATATAAACTCTCTCGTTGCCTTCCCGCTGCCCCATACCGTAATATGATCCTTTCCCTGTTCTTTCGCCTCTAAACATTTCCGTATGAGAGCTGGAATTACATGGGAAGTCTCTAAGTCAAAGTTATCCCGGGGTCCATACAAATTGACAGGAAGAAGAAAGATAGAGTTAAAACCATACTGTTGCCTGTATGCCTGACTCTGTACAAGCAGCATTTTCTTAGCTAAACCATAAGGGGCATTCGTTTCTTCAGGATATCCATCCCATAATTCGTCTTCCTTAAACGGAACAGAAGCAAATTTAGGATAGGAGCAGATTGTTCCGCAAGCTACGAATTTTTCTGTGTTGGCTACTCTTGCTGCTTCCATCAAATGAATCCCCATAGATAAATTATCATAGAAAAATGAACCCGGATTTTTTCTGTTAGCTTCAATCCCACCGACTGAAGCTGCTAAATGAATGATTACATCGGGTCTTGTTTCCTGTATCAGTTCCATAGCTGTTTGTAGATTACGTAAATCATATTGTTTGCTGCGCGGTACAATAATTTGTTTACAACCCCATTCTTCTAATCGTTCCACTACATGAGAACCAAGAAATCCTGCTCCTCCAGTTACCATTACTTTCTTATCTTTCCACTGTTCCATAATATCCCTCCATATACATAGTTGCTTAATTGTATGGGAGCAAAAAGAATTTTGACAGTAGTTACCCTCTAATTTAAATTCAAAGGAATTCATTCGTTTTCAATAGATTTCTTCATTTCTTCCCATGACATATATAAACGAACAATATCTTGTTCTTCAAGTTTACTACCCATCTGAACCTCGACAATTTCAAGATCTTTGATTGCCTTAATCCCGTGTTTTGCACCAACTGGGATGTTTAGCACATCACCCTTTTTTACATAAGACAATGTATCATCTAGAACAAATTCACCTTCACCTGCAACAACCACCCACACTTCACTTCGCTCATGATGATATTGATAGCTAAGATTTTTTCCTGCAAATACACATAATCGTTTTGTCAGTACTTCCATTCCTTCAGCTAATTTCTTATAGTCCAAGACGCGATACCATCCCCAACGGCGTTCCTCGAACATAGGGCGTTGTTCTAAATCTTTTACCACCTCTTTAACATGGTGGCTAGTGGATTTATCTGAAACTAAAATACCGTCGGGACTTGCTGCCACCACCATATTCGAAGTACCTAATACAACTATGGGAATATCTAACTCATTGATTAAATGCGTATTGATACAATTATCACTGATTGAACCTCTGCCAACGATATTTGTTTGCATATCCTCAGTTAATGTATTCCAAGTCCCTAAATCCTTCCAATAACCATTATACGGAATAACCGCAATCCGCTCTGCCTTTTCCACAATTTCATAATCAAAGCTTATTTTAGGCAGCTGTTCGTAGTGCTGAATGATCTCATCATACTGAGTAGGCAAGCCTCTTTTTTCTAGCTGGTTAATGATATACCCTAGTTTGAATGCAAAAACGCCGCAATTCCATAATGCACTTTGCTGAATTAGCTGCTCTGCATGCTCTTCCATCGGTTTTTCCTTAAAACCTTTTACCTTCATATACGTTTGTGATTGCCGTTGGTTCACTTCATCTTTGTCAGGAATGATATAACCATATTTTGTTGAAGGATAGGTAGGACTTACACCAATTAAAGCAACATCCATGCCCGATTGCTGAATGACATTCTCTAAATCTTTAACTTTATCAAAGAAATGATTTTCCACAAAGGGATCAACAGGCATTACAGTAATTACCTCTTCTAGATTAACACCAATGATTGAATACAAATATGTCGCTGCTAATATGATTGCCGGAAAGGTATCTCTTCGCTCTGGTTCAATGATTAATGGTACTTGAGTCCCTAATTGATTTTGAATGATATCCACTTGTGTTGCACTTGTTGAAACGTAAGCAATATTCAATAATTGATTCAAATCTAATTGTCGCCACAATCGCTGAACCATAGATTCCAACCCATTCTCTGGACATGTTAACATCTTTAAAAACTGTTTTGATCTAGAATCGTTGGAAAGCGGCCATAATCGTTTCCCTGAACCTCCTGACAGTAATATAAGTTTCATATTATACACCCCGATGTCATACATTAGTTGAAATTCTTTTCTTACCTTCAGTTAACATATGAGCATAGGCCATATTGTGCAACGGATAAAAACACATTAAATATCGCATGGTTGATTCTGAAAGGAATACCATCGACTTTTATTAAAGTGAACCAACAGGTGTACAAGCAGCCAAGCGCTTTTGACGGAAATCCTTGGCTGCTTACCATTTTTTCTCCTTCCTCTCCAATTCCCCAAGGGATTTTATGAATTGGACGATATAAAATTCCGCACGAAAAAGCTGTATCATGTACAAGCCCAAGGCAATAAAATACAACTGACACTAAAGAAAGAGGTGAATCACATTGTCTTTCCCGAACATTCCAAATATTACACCGACTATTTCGGTTACTACTGCACAGACTGTACCGTTACTTTTGTCTTCTATTGCCCTTGAGGAATTAGCCCTGGCTCACATCATCAATGCTGAGGCAGAAAAGCTTCAATTTGTTCTCGGAACATTACCGACAACAACTGCACTTTCTCCTCCGGTCGTTTCTTTATCTAACCTTCTTGCTATTGACTCAAGTGTTCAAAGAACACTTCGTGACGTTATCAAGAAAGAAATGCTACTGCAGTTCAAATTTGAAAATGTCCTTGATTTAATAGCAATCACTCCGCTTCCTTAAGAAACTTTTAATCACTTCTGTTTCTAGAGTTATGGTCACTAAAAAGACAAAAAACAACTACATTTATAACCTTGCACCAAAGCCTTCTAGTCTATGAATATCATCCGTTTGACTAACCTTAGTGGGTGCGTAAACCGAAGAAGGATTTCATCAGAGGCCTCCTGCTTGTAAGCAGGAGGCTTTTTTATGTTCCTTCAACTAGTGTTAACACAGTATCAAAACCAATTTGCTGTCATGGACAACGCATACACTTTAATTTGATCTTTGTCTACATTTCCTAACTCCGCTGCAATTTCTCCCTTCGTTTTCCCTGCTATTCGTATCCGAACAGTTTGCAGCTTTATCTCAAATTTTAGCGTCTTTCTTATCGTTATATAACAATTCACCCCCTAATTTTGGATACATACTATCCTTAACTCAGTGTTTCATAGATACCCATGGGATTTTATGTTTCATGAATAAATTGGATGATCATAAATGCTATACGCAAAATAGCGGTGTCACTTACAAGCCCAGGATAATAACATACAATTGATACTAAAGAAAGAGGTGAATTACATTGTCTTTTCCGAACATTCCGAATATTACCCCGACTATTTCGGTTACTACTGCACAGACTATACCGTTACTTTTGTCTTCTATTGCCCTTGAGGAATTAGCTCTGGCTCACATCATCAATGCCGAGGCCGAAAAGATTCAATTTGTTCTCGGAACATTACGGTCAAAAAGTAAATTTACTCCTTGTCGGGTCACGTTATCCAATCTTCTTGATATCGACTCAAGTGTTCAAAGAACACTTCGTGATGTCATCAAGAAGGAAATACTACTGCAGTTCAAATTTGAAAATGTCCTTGATTTGATAGCAATCACTCCGCTTCCTTAAGAAACTTTTAATCACTTCTATATCTAGAGTTATGGTCACTAAAAAGACAAAAAACAACTAAATTTATATCCTTGCACCAAAGCCGTTTAGTCTATGTATATCATTCGTTTGACTAACCTTGATGCCGGTGATACATATACCGGAGAAGAATTTCATAAGATGCCTCCTGTTTGTAAGCAGGAGGCTTTTTTTATGATGAAAAATAAAACGTACAGTATTGAATTTATGGTCACCAGTATAGGCCGAAAACATCATCTGATGATACGAATACATTTTCATCAGGGCATTTGTCACAGAAAATATAGGCGAATCATACAATAACAACGTACATTAACGAAAAGGAAGGTGTTATACCTTGAGTATGCCAACAATACCAGCAGAACCCCATCGTCCAAATCAGAAGCAAGTTATTATAGATTTATTGGAATCAATAGCTTTAGAGGAGATTGCTTTATCACACCTTTTAAACGCTGAAGCTGAAAAAATGCAAGCTTTTGTTGGAAAATGTTTAGATTTCCCAACATGTCCTACAAACCGGCAAATTCTTCAATTCAACAGAGAAGCAACCAGATTTGTTGAAACGGTCTTAATGAAAGAATGGTTATTATTAAGAAAGTTCGAAAATATAACAGATTTAATCCAAAGCCGGCGTAGAGTATGCTGTAAATGTCGTCCGTCAAAATAAAACAAATTTTCTTTTGAGTAAAGGAAATAAAAAAATAACAATCCTTCGAAAGTTTGCCTGATAATAAAATCCAAATGGCGTTAGTATAGTTCGTTTTGGTGCAAAGATATAAATAAAAATATTTTTCATCTTTCTAATCACAATATAGAGTTCGTTTTGGTATATAAATGCACCATATGTCATTATAAATCACCAATCTTGGACATTCATTTTGATTTTTGCACCAAAACGCTTTGTTCTATGGGCATTTTTAACTGCCATATGTAGAAATCATTTCCTCTAGTTGTATCTACTGTCCAACTGAAGTGATAAATAAGGAGGAATTATCATGAGTCAATATCAGCATTTCATTTTTCTCGATTATCCAATCAAACCAACCCCCCGTTTTGGGTGGAATAAACCTCCGCATGCAAAATTACACGAAATCATTAATAGAAATCGGTTGTTATATGAGGAATACCTAAAAAAATTCTTGAAGCATAAAGAAAAATTTATTCACATCAATAGGCATGAAAATAAGGCATTCCCTAATTGCCCTTTTTGGATAAACGGATGGTTGCCTGGCCTAGATTCAGTAGCTATTTACGGATTCTTATGTGAGAATAACCCAATGCGATATTACGAGATAGGATCTGGAAATTCAACAAAATTTGCAAAACAAGCTATTAAGGATCATAACCTTCAAACTGAGATTCTCTCTATCGATCCTTCTCCAAGGGCCGAAATTGATTCCATTTGTAATCATGTTGTGAGACAGCCTCTTGAAGACGTTGATTTGCATATTTTTGATGATTTGGAAACAGGGGATATTCTTTTTATAGATAATAGCCATCGTTCTTTTATGAATTCGGATGTGACCGTTATTTTTCTAGAAATTTTACCAAGATTAAAACCCGGCGTTTTTATTGAGTTCCATGATATATATCTTCCTCATGATTACCCTCAAGAATGGATTACACGATATTACAATGAACAATATTTGCTTGCCTCCACCTTATTGGCGGATGGAAATAAGTATGAAATTATATTTCCGGGCATGTTTATTGCTCAAGACCCTGAGTTAAGTAAGGTCTTGGCTCCCTTATGGGACGATCCAAAGATGCAAGGCGTCGAACGGCATGGAGGATCTTTCTGGATCAAAACAAAATAAAACTAATTCTTGTTTAATCGGAGGTTTAGTGGCAGCCTAACTTTAGACTTTTTTATGATGTAAAATAATACGTCTCTATATTGAATTTATGGTCACCAATGTAGGCCGGAAACAGCATCTGATGACAACGAGTGCATTTTCATCAGGGCATTTGTCACAGAAAATATAGGCGAATCATACAATAACAACGTACATTAACGAAAAGGAAGGTGTTATACCTTGAGTATGCCAACAATACCGGCAGAACCCAATCGGCCAAATCAGAAGCAAGTTATCATAGATTTATTGGAATCAATAGCATTAGAGGAGATTGCTTTATCACATCTTTTAAACGCTGAAGCTGAAAAAATGCAAGCCTTTGTTGGAAAATGTTTAGATTTCCCTACACATCCTACCAACAGTCAAATTCTTCAATTCAACAGAGAAGCAACCAGATTTGTTGAAACGGTCTTAATGAAAGAATGGCTATTATTAAGAAAGTTTGAAAATGTAACGGATTTAATCCAAAGCCGGCGTAGAGTATGCTGTAAATGTCGTCCATCAAAATAAAACAAATACTTATTTGAGTAAAGGAGGGGAAGGTGTTGTTCTATCTATTTACTGAAGAGAACTATGTATCTTCCTTACGGTCAATCTTTCATATGGAACGTTCTATTTACAAGTATTTACATGCAGCACATGATATGGTGGTAATTCTTAAAAATCATCATACAGATGAAGATGATGATTTATTGGTTACTATAAAAACTTGTATATTCCCACTCTTACAAACCATTGCTGACTTAGAAGGAATTTTACTTAGGAAATCTTTTTATATCATTGAACATACTTGCCCTCGTACACAAATAGCAACGATACCTTTTATATCGAAAGAGAGTTCTCATGAGGACACCTTGAAAACAAAAGCTTTATTATATGATATTAAAAAAAATCTTAAACAATTATGCCCTAATCGCAATCAGATAATCGATGAAACAGTTGAAAAAATTCTACATCTAGAAACTAGGCGGAAACAAGTGTTTGTTCCTAACTACCAATGGAAAAAAAATAATGATCCTTCGAAAGTATTGCTGACAATAAAATCTTAATTATTCAGCTTTCGCAGTTTCATATAAAACAACAATCCTTGATATATAATACAAAAAGAATGACACCTTCTTTTATAGCAGAATTAAGGTAATGAAACCAAATTCTCAATAAAAGATAGGTGTCATCTCTATGAGAACGAAAGAGCGCCCTTTTATGCAATTTCCGTCTGGGTTACCAGTCGTCCATAATCGACAGAAACAGAAGAAGTGACTGTGCGTATTGAAAATAGACCTTTTTATTATACCGAAAAATAAAGTTAAGCATATACATAATATGGAATATTCTAACATTGAGAAAGAAGGTTATTTTTAATATGGAAAATAATAAAAGTATATATGAACTACTAACAATTGTAGATAGTATCGAAGGGTGGCTGCACTTTTCCGAACAATTCGCACTATTACATTTACCTGCACTAGTTGACCATCTATACGGAGATATAGTTGAAATCGGTTCATATAAAGGAAAGAGTACCATTGCATTAGGTCTTGGCAGTTCTTTAATGAGCACAAAAAAGTGTCCGATTTATGCCATTGACCCATTTATACCGAATAACGAACTTTATTATGGAAATTATTTTGATATTTTCTGGGATAATATAAAGAATCATGGACTAGAAGATAGTGTTATTCCAATTAAAAAGTATAGTACAGAAGCTTATGATGATTGTCCTAAATTAATAGCAGCGTTATTTATTGATGGTGATCACGAATATTCAAGTGTTAAACATGATATTATTCATTATACACCGAGAGTTGTAAAGGGAGGCTTAATTGCTTTCCATGACTATGGTCATCCCCATAATCTAGGGGTAGCTCAAGCCATACATGAACTTTGCATGAATGAAGATTATGAGTATTTCGGTTTATATGATACTTTACTCATAATCCGAAAACGATAAATAAAATCGCCCATATTTATCAAGTAGAAATTTTAAAATTTAAAACCAGAATTCCTCTGTTTAATCAACAACAGATTGATGGATGGAAAAGAAGTAGAGACTTATTGCACAATTGTCAAAAATGGTCGTACAAGCTTCCGCTTTGCTATCAATTGTTTTTATTGCTAATATCCAAATACATCAACAATTAATATCGGCTCCTTGCCAGATTATAGCACGGGGGGAAATCAGGATCTTAACTTCGTTTAACATGATTAGATTCCCCTTTCGATGGAATTATTAAAAAACAGTCCGAGTCTTAACAGAGCCTTCCCTCTATCATCATATTAGCCTAGTCAGTTACTTAGAGCAGCCTTAAAAACATACAACAAAAAAGCAATTGGCTATATACGGCCAATTGCTTTTTTTCAAGCTTTTTATCCTAAAATATGATATCCAGAATCTACATGAATATTCTCACCAGTCACACCACTTGCTAGATCACTGAATAAGAATAACGCTGTGTTTCCTACTTCTTCTTGTGTTACGTTACGACGCAACGGCGCACGTTCTTCAATTTGTTTTAAGATGCTGTTGAAATCGCCAACACCTTTTGCAGATAATGTGCGAATTGGTCCTGCTGATACAGCATTGATACGGATATTATGCTTTCCTAAGTCGTTCGCTAAATATTTTACGCTCGCTTCTAATGATGCTTTTGCAACGCCCATTACGTTGTAGTTCGATACAACGCGTTCTCCGCCAAGGTATGTTAATGTAACAATGCTTCCGCCTTCTGTCATCACTTCTTTCGCTGCTCTTGATACAGCTGTTAAAGAGAATGAGCTAATATTTTGTGCTAACAAAAAGCCATTACGAGATGTATCAACGAACTCACCTTTTAAATCATCGCGTTCTGCAAACGCAATACAATGAGCCAGTCCATGAATAACTCCAACCTCTTCCTTAATTGTTTGGAAGCAGCTTGCGATATCTTCATCATTTGTTACATCGCACGGTAATACAAGTGACTTTTGTCCTTCTAATGATTCTGCTAAATCACGTACATTCTTTTCTAAACGCTCTCCAGCATATGTGAAAATTAAGTTTGCTCCTGCGCTATGTAATGAACGAGCAATACCCCAAGCGATGCTTCGTTGGTTTGCAACACCCATTACAACAATATTTTTTCCTTTTAGATTGAGAAGATCCATATATTTATCCTCCTATTTTCATAAATGACAGTAGTTATTAGTACCTGATACTATTTTTATAATATCATAAATTATCCATAAGGCAAAATAAAAAATCATTTTCTACTATATAATACTTTTTTATTTCAATACAGAAGCATTATAATCCTGCCTTATATATTTATAGCTATATAAATCCAAATTAAAAAGCCAACATAAAACCATTCTTTTTCGGTGGGCGAGAGCATCTGGCCATGCATAGCAGCGGTCAGTGCCCTTTCCTGCCCTATGCAAGGTAAAACAAAGGGATAAAGCAAGTGCAGACTCTTCTGCATAGCCGTAATCTAGATGTCGAAAAATGAAAATGGATTCATATAGCAAAACATTTTGTAGTTTCTTACATAAGAATCACATAATCTTCAATATAATATATTTCTTTCCCCAACATCTGACATTCTCCTCCCTAAATCTAAACAACATATTTGCAAACAACAAAAAATCCGCTAAGATGGTAATAGTGTCTTTTTTAATAATAATGAGTAATAGAAAGGAATACAGTACGGTGAAAGATAAAAATTCTCAATATCAAATAGATTACATTTTAATACTAATTGTACTATCAATCGCTATGGTAAGTTGTTTTGCTATTGCAAGTGCACAGCCGTCCTTACCGCCAAATTTACAAAAGGTTAACTTCGTCGCCCAGCAAATTAAATGGTATGTAATTGGTGTGATCGCAATTGCTGCCGTTATGATCATCGACTTTGATCGTTATAAACAAATTTGCTGGTATTTATATGGATTTGCAATGGTTCTTCTTCTTGGACTTGAGTTTCATATTCCAGGCGCGGTAACAATTAAAGGGGCAACTGCTTGGTACTCAATTCCAGGTATCGGTAATTTCCAGCCATCAGAAATTATGAAACTCTTTTTAATTCTTGTCGTTGGTCGTATTATCGTAGACCATAATGAAAAATATGTAATTCGAACACCGCGAGAAGATTTACTCTTACTTGGGAAAATTTTTGCGGCGAGTTTACCACCACTGCTGTTAATTGCCAAAGAACCTGATTTAGGAAATACGATGGTAATTTCAGCAATGCTTGCTGCTATGATTTTAGTATCCGGGGTTCGCTGGCGCTTTATTTTCAGTTTAGCTGGCATTGTCGTTGCAGTTGCTACAATCCTTGTGTATATTTACTTTGCGCACACTGCATTTTTTAAAGCGCATATTTTAAAGGAATATCAATTAGATCGTTTCTACGGTTGGTTAGCGCCTTATGAATACGAAACACAAGGTTTTCAATTAACACAATCTCTTTTAGCAACTGGATCCGGTGAATTGTACGGCAAAGGCTGGGAAAATGGACAAGTATACTTCCCTGAACCTCATACAGACTTTATATTTACAAATATCGCTGAAAAATTTGGATTTTTAGGAGGAAGCGTCGTTATTTCACTCTACTTCCTGCTGATTTATCGTATGATTCATATTGCGTTAGAAAGTAATGATCCATATGGCAGTTATATATGCGCAGGAACAATTGGGATGTTTACATTCCAAGTATTCCAAAATATCGGTATGACAATTGGACTACTTCCTATTACCGGTATTACATTACCACTTTTAAGCTACGGTGGTAGTTCCTTACTTACCTATATGATTGCAATTGGCTTCATTCTGAACGTACAGTCACGAACAAAGAAATTTATGTTTGATTAAACCATATCCTAGTGGATATGGTTTTTTCTTCTCTTCATAGCGGTATACTAATCAAAAAAAAGAGTAGGTGATTTCATATGAAGTATGATGTTATTGGAGATATTCATGGCTGTTTAGAGGAATTTCAAGCATTAACAAAGCAGCTTGGCTATACATGGGATAGCGGATTACCAGTTCATCCTCAAAAACGACAACTTGCTTTCGTAGGCGATATTACAGACCGCGGTCCTCATTCTCTTCGCATGATTGAAATTGTTTGGGAACTTGTCATACATAAACAAGAAGCATATTATGCTCCTGGCAATCACTGCAATAAATTATATCGTTACTTTCTTGGGCGCAAGGTGCAGGTGACACACGGTCTAGAAACAACCGTTGCAGAATACGAATCATTAGGCACACGCGAGCAAAAAATCATCCAGAAAAAGTTTATCGACCTTTACGAACAATCGCCTCTCTATCACGTACTAGATAACGAAAAACTTGTTGTTTGTCACGCTGGTATTCGCCAAGATTACATTGGAAGAAGCGATAAGAAAGTTCAAACTTTCGTCTTGTACGGTGATATTACAGGCGAAAAGCATCCTGATGGTTCTCCTGTCCGACGTGACTGGGCGAAGCATTATACTGGGGATGCTTGGATTGTATATGGACATACACCTGTACAAGAACCTCGATTCGTCAATCATACTGTAAATATTGATACGGGATCCGTATTTGGCGGAAAATTAACAGGACTTCGTTATCCAGAAATGGAGACGGTGTCCGTTCCTTCTTCGATGCCGTTTGTGCCAGAGAAATTCCGTTCTATTGACTAAAAAAAGCTGATGGAATCATGGTTCCATCAGCTTTTTCATATCTTCGGGTAACTCCGCATGAAATGTAAGCTGCCTTTCTAATATCGGATGATAAAACGTTAAATTTGTACTATGCAGGGCTTGCCTCTTTATTTCATCCGTTTTCCCGCCGTACAAATCATCACCAAGTAACGCATGGCCAAGATGCGCCATATGAACTCTAATTTGATGAGTACGCCCTGTTTCTAATTGAAGCGCTACATGTGTCTTATCTTTCAATCTTTTTTGCACATGAAAATGAGTAACTGCTCGCTGCCCATCTTTACGGACCATACGCTCAATAATACTATCATCTGTTCTTGCAATGGGAGCATCAATTGTTCCGCTGTCCTCTGCTATCATTCCATGAACAATTGCTTCATATGTTCTTTTTACTTGTTTTTGCTGATGTTGCTTTGATAGCAAATGGTGAATAAAACGATTTTTTGCAATTAACATCAAACCAGATGTATCTCGGTCAAGCCTTGTTACGATATGTACTGTACTTGCCAAATTTTGCTGATCATAATAATGCAAAAGAGCATTTGCTACACTCCCGATTGGATGCTCTCTTGATGGAATTGTTGACATATACGGCTGCTTATTAATAACAAGAACAGAATCATCTTCATACACAACTGAGAGAGGAATACTCTCACTTCGCATCCCTTCGCTTCTCTGCTCAGGCGGGAAGTATACTACTAACTTTTCTCCTTCTTGCAAAACATGACGTACATTTACATGATGTTCATTCACTTCAATTTCTCCGCCATGAAACTTTATATCTGTTAATGCTGCTTTTGAAATACCTTTCGCTTTCAAAAATTCTCGAATAAGCATTCCTTCATCCGTTTTTGTTATACACCACGTTAAAGTAAACCTTCTCAATTGCATAACTCTCTTCTAACCCTCTCTAATGGTGTGTTTACGATGCAAAACCAACCCGTACGAGCCCGATTAGCCGGGCTAACCTTTCATGAAAGGAAGTTACACTTTACTGATCCGCAACAAATGAATCGCGCACCCGCTTCCAAAATGGAAATGGGCGAAATCTAACAAATCGAACCCTTTGATTTGCGACCCGATATTGAATTGATTTAACATCTTGGTGAACCATTGTTAAATGATCAATTGTAATTTGCAAGTTCATTCCTGTAACTGGTTTTAACACACACGTATGATGCTTCGGTAGTACGAGCGGAGATCCGACTGTACGGAAAACGCGGTTATTAATAGACGCCATTTCTGTAATTTGAATCGCTTCCAACGATGGATGAATAATTGCACCACCAAGTGCTTTATTATACGCAGTACTACCAGAAGGTGTTGAAATACAGAGACCATCGCCGCGAAATGTTTCAAAATATTCACCACGAATTTCTACATCCATAACAAGCGTTCCTTCACTGCTTTTTACCGTTGCTTCATTTAGCGCTAAATATTGTGATTCTTTACTTCCATTCATATAACGAATAATGACCTCTAATAATGGATATTCAACAACTTGAAAAGGCGTTTTCGCAATTGCAATGACAAGCTTCTCAACTTCTGTCGGTAACCAATCTGCATAAAATCCTAAATGCCCAGTATGCACGCCGACAAATGCTGTTTTGTCTAACCGATTTTGGTAGCGATGAAACGCATGCAGCAGCGTTCCGTCTCCTCCAACGGAAATTACAATATCTGGCTCGTTTTCATCCATTGTAAATTCAAAATTACATAAGTACTCGATCATCGTACCCATAAGCGCATTTGATGATTGATCTCCCTTTGACATAATTGCAAATTTCATCGCCCAACACCCTTTAGTTTATTATTCTGTTTCCTTCGTCTCTTTCTTGCGCGAAAAAATCTTTTGTGCCTCTTTAATTTCAAGACGAATCGAAGACATCTCTTCGTCTAATAAATAAGCTGCTTCAGCTGCGCGCTGCAAACGCACTTTAATATCTTCTGGAAAGCGCCCACGATATTTATAATTTAAAGAATGCTCGATTGTTGCCCAAAAATTCATTGCTAACGTTCGAATTTGAATTTCAACTAACACTTTTTTCTCTCCGCGAATCGTTTGCACAGGGTAACTAATAACAACGTGATAGGAGCGATATCCACTGTCTTTCTTTTTCGTCACGTAATCGCGTTCTTCGACAATTTCAAAATCGTTACGTTTTCGTAAAAATTCTACCACTGGCTTAATATCATCAACAAATTGGCACATCATCCGAAGCCCCGCAATGTCTTGCATCTCTTCTTGCAAACGACTGAGCGAAATGTTTCGTTTTTCTGCTTTATCAATAATACTTGCAACAGATTTGACTCTACCTGTTACAAACTCAATCGGCGAATGTTCGGCCAACATTTCAAACTGAGAACGCATTCCTTTTAATTTTACTTTCAATTCTCCTACAGCTTGATGATAAGGGGCTAAAAATTCTTCCCAATTTCGATCCAATGTAACCACCACCAAAACAAATCAGTTTCTTTTATCTCACTGAAAGCTTCTCTTTACAGAAACACTCTTTCTACTTCATTTACGAGTTTCTCACCATAATTTGCATTTCCTTCAATATTTTCAATTAAATAATCTAATTCTTCCTTCATTTGTTCTAACTCAATTTCAACGTCTTGAATACGCACAAACATTTTTTCGTCATTCTGCATTGCATGTTTTAATTCTTCCCAACACGTATGTGGGATGCTTACGTAAATAAAAGATGTTTCATTCTCTAAAATATATAAAAATGATAAATTGTCTGAATCCACAAGTACATGACTACGTGCCTTTAATTCTTCTACACATAGCTCTGTATTTTCTGCACAAAAAATAAGAGCATTCTCTCTTTTTTCTACGCTCTTAACTTGAATTTTATTTTGCATACTTTAACTCCTCCATATCATACTTCCTGTCATAATCAACACTTTCATTGTAACATAACATACACTGAAACAAATAAAACATTGATTGAAATTTAAGAAAAAGCGATAATGAGTAACAGATATTTTATAAAAGGAGCGTACATATGAAACAAGAAATTGAAATTGAATTTAAAAATATAGTGACAAAAGAAGAATTCCATTCTTTATGTCATGCATTTTCCATTACAACATTTGCAAAACAAGTCAATCATTATTTCGAAACGCCAGCATTTTCATTAAAAAACGCTGGTTCTGCCCTTCGTATTCGCTATAAAAATAATACGTATACGCTAACACTCAAACAGCCAGCAGAGGTTGGCTTATTAGAGACACATCAAACGTTAACAGAAGAAGAAGCTCACATAATGATTGAAACAAATAAAGTAATCGAGGGTGCTGTTTCTAAGCAATTAGAAAGCCTACAAATTCCTGTTTCTTCAATACAGTATATGGGAAGCTTAACAACAGAACGAGCAGAAACAACATTCGAAGGCGGTACACTCGTATTCGATCATAGTTTTTATTACGAGCATGATGATTATGAAATCGAATATGAAGTAAGCGATGAGCAGGCTGGACAAACAGCATTTTCTTCTTTCTTAAAGGAACATAATATTCCTGTCAGACATACAAAAAACAAAGTGCAACGCTTTTTTCTTGCCAAAGAGCAAAAAGAGCAATAAACTAGCAAAGGATTGATTGAGAGCTATTTATTTGCTCTTCATGACAATCCGTTGCTACAATAAAGTGAAACTTCCTTCAGAGGGTGCCTTTCCCACTGATGGAAAGCTCTTACTTACAATTATCTCTCGCCTATCTCTTTGTTTTTCTACAAATAATAGCGGGGATAGATATATTTGATGGAAAAAGGAGTTATAAGGATGAACAAGCAACCAACGACACCATTTGAAGCAATTGGCGGTGAACAAGGCATTGCAAGATTAGTCGATACATTTTATTCCTATGTCAGTAAACACCCTGACTTATCTCCCATCTTCCCAGACGATTTAACAGAAACTGCTAGGAAGCAAAAACAATTTTTAACGCAATATTTAGGAGGACCGAGCCTTTATACAGAAGAGCATGGTCATCCCATGCTACGCGCTCGCCATCTGCCATTCGAAATTACACCAAAGCGAGCAAAAGCCTGGCTCTCCTGTATGGAGCAAGCAATGGATGATACGGATGTACACGGACCGATTCGTGATTTTATATTTGAACGTTTAACATTAACTGCACAGCATATGGTTAATACTCCTGAAACAGGTGAAGCTTAATGGATAAACAGGAATCAAAACATACTGTACCAATCTCTTCTTCAAAATGTGAGCCTAAGTCTGTAGAAGCATATTTATTTATTGATCCACTATGTAAAGATTGTTGGGAAATTGAGCCATTAATAATTAAATTATGGCTCGAATATGGAAAATACTTTTCACTCCGTCACATTGTTACTGGTAAGGTAGAAGGGGCTATTTCCCCATCACACAAATGGAATAAACCTGCTAATATTCGATTTGTGTGGGAGAAAACAACAAGTTTACAAGGGTTTTCTTGCGACGGAAAAGTATATATGCACAGCGGCGCATCAACTCCATATATCACTTCACTTGCAATTAAAGCGGCAGAATTACAAGGTCGAAAAGCAGGTTCGAAATTTTTACGAAAACTCCAAGAGTGCATTTTACTCGAAAATATAGCAAAACCAAACATAGATACGCTGCTCATATGTGCGAAGCAAAGTGGAATTGATGTGGAAGAATTCAAACAAGATTTACATTCTGTAAGTGCAGCAAAAGCATTTCAATGCGATTTAAAATTTACGAATGAAATGCACATTACAGAAATTCCTTCTCTCGTTTTCTTTCATGCAAATTCAAACGAAGAAGGAATTAAAATTGGCGGTATTTATTGTTACGATGTATACGTACAAGTATTAAAAGAAATTGTAAAAGAAGAAATTGAGCCACAACCACTTCCTTCTCTAGAACTATTACTAGAGCATGTTCAGTTTATATCAACAAAAGAAATTGCTTTTATTTATAATTACTCTGAAAATGAAACAGAACGAGAAATGAAAAAATTGTTACTGAAGAGAAAAGTGCGCATGATTGATATAAACCGAGAACATTATTGGAAATGGATTACAAAGGAAAACGACCTAGTGTAAACACTAGGTCGTTTTCTTTACGGCTTATAAAAATATTAAAGGGGATGGGAGAAATTTCACGTTCAAACAAAGGGGTATATGTTTGTATGTGAATTCGTTCACGTTTATTATATTACAAGATTCGACGTTAATTGACAACCTTTTTTGTCGAATTTCACATTTCTGTCACATTCTAAACGTTTTCATTTTAGAATACAATATATAAAGAGTCTTTTTAGGAGGGTTTTCATTGAAAAAATCCTATCTTGTATTACTCCTTTGTATTATTTTTTTGTTTTTTTGTTTATACGTTCTCTCATTATTACAAGTGTTTCCGCTTATTTTAGCACTTCCACTTTTATTTGGAGCAATTATATTCGCTGTATCTTATTTCAATAACCAAAAGCGTTTCAAAGGGTTTTAACAAAAAAACGAGAGTCATGCGACTCTCGTTTTCTTTCTACTTCTCTTCGAATAGAAGTGCTTCTAATTCATTTAATTTCTCTTCAAATACTTGCATTGCTTCCTTTACAGGCTCTGATGACGTCATATCAACACCAGCTTTTTTCAATACTTCAATTGGATAGTCAGAGCTTCCTGCTTGTAAGAACTCATTAATGTAACGTTCTACAGCTGGCTTACCTTCTTCTAAAATTTGTTTTGATAGAGCAGTTGCTGCACTGAAGCCCGTTGCATATTGATATACATAATAGTTGTAATAGAAATGTGGAATACGGGACCACTCTAAACCAATTTCTTTATCGATAACTAAGCTATCGCCGAAATACTTTTTATTTAGCTCATAGTAAATGTCCGTTAACATATCTGGTGTTACTGCATGACCTTCTTGCACTTTTTGATGAATCACATGTTCAAACTCAGCAAACATAGTTTGACGGAATACTGTGCCACGGAAACCTTCTAAATAATGATTCAATAAGTATAGGCGCTTCTTCTTATCATCTGTCGTTTTTAATAAGTAGTCATTGAGAAGTGCCTCATTACATGTAGACGCTACCTCCGCGACGAAAATCGAATAATCACCATACACGTAAGGCTGCGTTTTTCTTGTATAGTAACTATGCACAGAGTGACCGAACTCGTGCGCAAGCGTAAATAAATTATTTACATTATCATGCCAGTTCATTAATACATATGGATTTGTTCCATATGCACCAGATGAATAAGCGCCGCTTCGTTTCCCTTTATTTTCATATACATCTACCCAGCGATTTTCATATGCTTCTTGTAAAATTTCAACATACTCTTCCCCAAGTACATGTAATGATTGTAAGAGCATATCTTGCGCTTCTTTATATGTGACGTTCATTTTCACTTCTGGTACGAGCGGTGTGTATAAATCGTACATGTGCAATTCATCTAATCCAAGTGCTCGTTTCCGAATATCAATGTAACGATGTAATAAATGTAAATTTTCATTTACTGTTTCCACAAGTTGATCATACACAGACTCTGGAATATTATTATTGCTCAGCGCAGCTTGGCGAGCAGAATCATATTTACGGACACTTGCATAAAAATTATTTCGCTTAATTGCACCGTTTAATGTGCTTGCAAATGTATTCTTATATTTCCCATACGTTTCATATACAGCATGAAATGCATCATGGCGCACACGAGGATCATCACTTTCTAAAAATTGAATATAACGTCCATGCGTCACTTCTACCTCTTCCCCATTTTCATCTTGAATAGATGGGAATTTCAAGTCTGCGTTATTTAGTATACCAAACGTGTTACTAGATGCACCCATAACCTCAGAAGCTTGAGCTAATAACGCTTCTTCCGCCTCTGATAATACGTGAGGACGTTGACGCGTAATTTCTTCTAATGCATGCTCATATACCTTTAATTCTTTATTTTCTTGTAAAAATGATTGTAATGTCTCTTCTTCAATTGTTAAAATTTCTGGCACAATGTACGCCATGCCACTTGACGCTTGAGAGTATAAACTTTTTGCACGATCATTTAACGCTTGATAAGATGAATTTGTTGTATCTTGGTCATAGCGCATATGTGCGTATGTATACAGTTTGCCAAGACGCATTGATATCTCATCTTCATATTGCAGTGCCTCTAGCAATGTATTTGCTGACTCTCCAAGTTTTCCTTTAAATTCCATCAGCTTTGGTAATAGTTCTTTTACCGCTTGAAATTCCGTTTCCCACTCTGCATCCGTTTGGAAAATATCTTCTAAGCGCCACGTGTTTTCTACTTCAATCTCGCTACGCGCTGGCAGTGCTTTTACAGTTTTTGGTTCAGTCATTTGTAAACCCTCCTTATTCATATCCCCTATATAAATCCATTTTGATTTTTCAACATACAAGTCGCCGCCATGCAGAAACAATATGATCGCTACTTGCCTTCTCCTTTTGTTTTAAATCGTGCCCGTGGCAGAAAAAGGCCCTGACCGCTGCTATGCACGGCCAGATGCTCTCGTTCACCTAAAAGGAAAGGGTTTTATGCTGTTCTTTCAATTCGTATTTATATAGTACAATTCGATTCTTCTTATGTAATTCCTCCTGGGTACTTTTCTATTATATCCGTTTTCACTTCACTCATGTTGTACTTTGCTTCCAAAAGCATAAGAGCCTCTGTTAAAAATAAGCGATCAAATTTCTGCACTTCCTCTTCTGTTTTAGGAACAAAAAAACAACGTATTTTTCGATATTTGTAAACATCAACTTGCTCAATTTCCCCAATTACACATAAAAATCGCATATATTCTCTCACTGCTTGCTGCCAAAATATTTGCGGAAAATATGGCAGGGACCTTCTACGAATCCCCCTATGTTGTTCCACATACTGAAAAACAGTATGCAATGAAAAATATTCTCCTACCGCAAATTTTCCCAGTAGCTCAATTAAAATATAAGCTTGCCATATGAAAGAATGCGTACGAAATGCCAAAAGCGATGGTAACGGAACACCTATTTCAGCAGGAAAACAAGAAGGAGATATACGATTCTCATAAAGAAGCTCTAAAAAAGAACGCTCCCCCTGCTTCCACATATGAATGCCATTTGCTCGGAAGCGCTGTTTTTTATTCATCCACTCTTTTTCTAAACGTTCAATGGAAATAGGTGATGTTGTAAGAAGGGTTTTGAATGTAGTGATAGGAAGAGGAAAATAAATTGCATGTGAAAAAACGATCGACGAGGAAAAAGGTAAAAGAAGATTACATTTGAAAAAAGCTTTTACATTAGGACAAAAATAGAGGAGATATGGATTTGGATAATATTGCACACAGCAGGAATGAAAAGAGGATAGCGACAACCAATATGCCCCGTGACGTTTGAATTGATTCCCTCCTAAAATCCATAATATTTGAATCCCTTCTTTCCAATACCCTTCTGTTCGTTTTAACAACTGCTTCTCTGATAAAGTTGCGCATTGATATTCAATTGCAATTTGCCGATTATCAATTGTTACAAACAAATCCGGCCGCTGCTGAATCGCTGGTAAATAGTGCTCTATCTTTATTGAACAAACTTGTGACTGAAACCATCTGTATAACTGCTCTTTCCCCCGCAAATGGTACGCCGATTCATTTTCAAATTCAACTTTACAGCTATGTGATTTCTTATGTGCAAAGTGCCACTGCTTTTGTTTTCCTAATTTCAGCTGTACTTCGTAATGACAAATGGGACAGAAAAAGCGCTCGTTCTCCCGTAACATCATAAGCTGCTTTTCCTGCCATCCATGAAGAAGATGAATTTCTTCTCCATTTTCTCTCTTCGCAACAAACATAGAATCATCCCTTTCTTCCGTATGGACTATTCGACAATAACAAACAAGTTCCTGCCTAGATAAGGTGAAACTTCCTTCAGTAAGCACCTTTTCCTACTGAAGGAAAGCTCTCACCAATCGGGCTCTTACGGGCAGTTTTTTCGTCTTGAGACACTAGAAGATACTGCCCTAAAGTAGCGGGATACAAAAAAGACTCATTTCCATGAGCCTTTAAAGTAACGGAGATAATAAACGGTATGTCGATTCTACAATCCGCATCACAAGACGACGGTTATTAAAACGATCGACATGAATTTCATTCGACACCTGCAAATCTTTTTCAAAATCGGTCACAAGTTTGCGAATACTGTTTGTATCATATAAAAAAGCGTTCACTTCAAAATTCAAATGAAAACTTCTCATATCCATATTTGCCGTTCCAATTGACGCCAAATCAGAATCAACAATCACAACCTTGCTGTGTAGAAATCCTTTTTCATATTCATATATCTTGACGCCTGCCTCTAATAATTCTGGAAAATAAGAACGTGACGCATAAAATACCGTCCTCTTATCCGGTTTGCTCGGCATTAACAATCGAACATCAATACCTGCTAAGGCCGCTACTTTTAATGCTGATAAAATATCATCATCTGGAATAAAATATGGCGTTGCAATCCAAATTGATTTTCGTGCCGAGGCAATCATTGCAAAATATAAATGCTTAATCGTTTCCCACTTATTATCAGGTCCGCCTGCAACGAGCTGCACACCTCCCTGTTCATCCCCTTTTACAACATCCGCCTGTAAATAATCAGGAGTTAATACAGCTTCCCCCGTCATATAAAACCAATCTTGTAAAAAGATAAGTTGTAAACTTCGCACAGCTTCGCCTCGTAAATACAAATGAGTGTCTCGCCAAAAACCAAAATATTTATTTTCTCCTAAATACTCGTCCCCAATATTTAAACCGCCAACAAACCCTTCATTTCCGTCAACAACAATAATTTTCCGGTGATTTCGATAGTTAATCTTGTCGTTTAAAATAGGAAAACGTACAGGAAAAAACGGAACCATTTCAACACCGGCATTGTTCAATTCCTCAATATATGTGTTTGAAAGTTTAAAACTCCCTACAGCATCATATAAAAATCGAACGCTTACACCCTCTTTTGCTTTTTGAATAAGAATGTCCTTAATTTTTGTACCAATTTTATCATCACGCACAATATAATATTCCATATGAATATGATGCTTTGCCTTTTTCAATCCATCTAAAATAGCTTGAAATGTCTCTTTCCCATTTGTTAATACTTTCGTTTCCGTATGAAAGGAAATATTTAATGCCCCTAAACGATCAGCTAACCGAAATAACAATTCTTGATGTTCATGCTTTTTCAATATACGATCTTGATCGTACTCATGCCCTTTATACTGTAAAAATGCTTGTTCGTCTAAAAGCGCTTTCTTTTGAAACATTCGTTTCCTTCGAAAATTTTGTCCGAACAGAAGATATGCAAAAAAACCGATTACCGGAAAAATGCCAAGTACAATTAACCAAGTTAGTGTTTTCGAGGGATGACGATTTTCCAAAAAAATGACAAAACCAATTAGAAACCCTGATATTGTAAATAAAATACTTAAAATTCCTAAAAACGAAATATCTTTAATACCAATTACATCTGAATAAAATGCTACATCAATAAATAGACGCAACGAAATAAATACCACAAATAAACCAATTAAAAAGAACAATAGCTTCAACGTATTTTTCATATCCGCCCTCCTTACTTACAATCACGGTTCGTATATGTGCATTTAAAAAGCCGATTTCATTATAAGGAAATCGGCCTACATTCCAGGAGAAAAATGATGACGAATCGTTTCAAGTGCCCCTTCAGTAACAATTTGCTTTCCATATTCACGAACACGATGAATTGTTAAAGCGGATTCCTCGCCATATTCTAACATCACGCTTAAAATACGGTCAATTTCCTCTTCATCGTGCACTACCTCATCAAACTCGACATATACATAATAGCGGTTTTCAAATGAATATAATTCATCTTTTATCTCTTCAAATATAAGTCGATGACTTAATGAAATAACATGCTCAAAGTCGTCAAATTTAATTAAAAAACCGAATGTACCATCTTCGTTAAAAATTGCTCCTGCTTCTGCCTCTTCTAATTCCTGCTCAAATAACGATTCAATTCGCTCATCTAAAGGAATATCGATAATCTTATCAAGACCAATTGGTAATTCTAATTTTTGTCCGTCTTTCGAAAGCTGTGCTTTCGTTACAAGTACCTCAATTCCCTTTTCAAGTGCCTGCACTTGAATCCAAAGCGGCCCGTCTATAAAAAAGTCATCATGGTCACGCGCTTCATCCATCATTTCCCAAAATAATTGTTCACTTTTATCGCGATTATACCAAATGTCTTCACGGTTAAATCCACGGTCTTCTATATCAATGTACGAGATATAAAATTTCATCGTATGATCATTAACTCTTTCAATATCCATAATGCACCTTTCCCTTCCTATTTGGAATGGTTATGAAGGGACTCCCCAATCATATTACAAAAAAATTAGAATCTTGTACTCTCATTTTATGATAAGATGCACCAGAATGGAAATAAAATCACCTTATTTACCAAAAAAACAGTCATTTACCTAATTTCTCATTCAATATATACATACAAATTGAAAAAAACGCTTTTTTTAGTTAGGCGAGTGCTTCTGACCATGCATAGGAGCGGTCAGGGCCTTTTTCTGCCACGGGCGGGATTTAAAACAAAGGGAGATAGCGAGTGCAAAGCACCTTTTTTCTTCATAGCCGCGATTTATATGTTGAAAATCAAAAACCGAACTAAAATACTTTCTTTTTATGGGCGAGAGCATCTGGCCTAGCATCACAGCGGTCATGTTGTTTCTTCGTAGCATCAACTAATAGAGTCGAAAGTTAAAATGGATTCCCTCTTCTTATTTCAGAAAAAACATTGGACATGCTATCACCGGAAATGATTGTCCTATATTCTTTTTTCCTGCATATGATGTAAACGAAACAAGCTTACAAATACATCGGCTGTCCATATATCTCTTACCTATGACGTGACTGAAAACAAATCCGCTCCTAATAGACGATATTTCTCTCTATTAGGACTGAGTAAATGGAGGCAAACTGAATGGATTTAGACTTTCTCACATCCATCTTTATAATCGTTGGTATTGATGTTGTATTAGGCGGCGATAACGCAATTGTCATTGCACTCGCTAGTCGAAACTTACCAGAGACAGAACGGAATAAAGCTATTGTTTTAGGCACTGGTTTAGCCATCATATTACGTATCCTACTCACAATAATGGCCGTTTATTTACTTAATATTCCCTTTTTGCAATTAGCAGGTGGCATTTTACTCACTTTCATTGCAATCAATCTGCTTACAGATAACAGCCATGATCTTTCTAGTATTAAGGCAAAGACAACATTATTCCAAGCTGTGCGAACAATCGTTTTCGCAGATCTTGTTATGGGATTTGATAATGTACTTGCAATCGCAGGAGCTTCTCATGGAAATATTACATTAGTTATTCTCGGATTACTCATTTCTATTCCTATTATTATTTGGGGAAGTAAGCTTATTTTATTATGCATGGAAAGATTTCCTCTTCTCGTCTATATCGGCGCTACAATCTTAGCTTACACAGCAGGCAGCATGGTAACACATGAAGAAAATCTTAGATCATTTTTCGAGACAAAACCACTTTTCACGGCAAGCATTCCCTTTCTTTTTATGATTACGGTGCTACTAGTTGGAATTGTTGTAAACCAAGTAAAGCTGCGAAATACTTGAACTATTTATCATTGATTATTATCAGACTTTTGCTGTCTGCTATAAATACAAATAAAAACCCCATTTCTTTTTAGGGGGACGAGAGCATCTGGCCATGCATAGCAGCTACATATATGTTGAAAAATCAAAATGGATTTCTGTAAAATATCGGTCGTTTGACGAAATGTACAGTATATCCTCCGTACAAAATGAAAAGGAACTGATTCACTCATCCTGCTAAAACAGGAGAGGGAATCAGTTCCTTTTGCATATTATATTAATTTACAAGACGCTGCGCTTCTCGCAATTGGAACGTTCTCACTGTTCGTGGTAAGAAACGACGAATTTCATCTTCGTTATAACCAACTTGCAGGCGTTTTTCATCAATGATAATAGGACGACGAAGAATACCTGGGTAATCGCGAATAAGCTTATATAAATCTTGAAGAGGTAAAGATTCTAAATTAATATTCAATTCTTGAAAAATTTTAGAACGAGTTGAAATAATCTCATCTGTTCCGCTTTCCGTCATACGTAAAATCTCTTTAATTTCCTCAATCGATAATGGATCAGAGAAAATATTACGTTCTGTATAAGGAATATGGTTTTCCTCTAACCATAATTTCGCTTTTCTACAAGACGTACAACTTGGAGAACTATATAGTGTTACCATACATTACTCACTCTCCTTAAAAGAGTACAAATTCTGTACTATTTCACATTTTTATAATTACATTCAAACAAATTTTGTATTACTCATGATTACTTATCTAAAAATAAAGAACTTCTAAACCTGTAAGCGAACTTCTCTAAAAAAATAATTACTTTAAATAAGTAACTTCTATAATTCATTATACAATAGAACAGAAGAGAAATATACAATAATTTTTCTTCATAATATACATAAAAGTTATGCAAAAGATGTGCATTTTGTAAGAAAAGTATGTATACAAGAAAACAAAGGAACGTCTGTTCTTGATTTATTTTATCAAACTACTTTCCCGCCGTCTACACAAATACACTCTTTTTATCAAACAATTCTTTTTTTTTTGTCTTTTTCAACATACAATATAACTATACTTGTGCAAAGGGGGATTACATATGGGAGCTTTTTTTCTTGATTTTGTAATCGTTGCAGCATTAGTCATTGGGATCACCGCAACTATTGGGGTTGTAACAAATGGGATCGGCGAAAAATTGTTTGGCCGCAAAGACAAAATGAAATTCGTAAATAAATCTGCCGAAGTGCAAACTGGCTGGAATCAAGTTGGCGGTAAGGGAATTTATAAAAAACATACGTATTAAAAAAAGAAGCAGGATTCGAATCCTGCTTCTTTTTTCATGCGTATTATTTTCCTACAGAAGTCCATTTAAAGCTTAGCTCTGGACCATATTTATTGATGTAAAGATCTTTTATTGTTTCACGCTCTAAAAATGCTCTTCCACGTTGATAGATTGGTGCAATCGCCGCATCATCGAATAGGATTTTTTCTGCTTTCGAAAGATTATTCCAACGTCCTTTTACATCAGATCCTTCTTTCTTAGCCTTTGTAATCAGTTCATCATATTGAGCATTTGAATAGCCCATTTTATTTTGTGCACCGTTTGTTACAAATAAATCAAGGAATGTCATTGCATCTGGGTAGTCTGGTCCCCAACCGCTATATGAGATATCATAATCACCACTGCTCTCTAACTTTAACACTTGTGCAAAAGGTTGTACTTTCACATTTAGTTTTAAGCCTGGTAAATTCTTTTCTAATTCACCTTTTAAAAACTCACTAATTTTCTTCGCTAATTCTGTATCAGAGTTTAATAACGTTAATTCAATTGTGTCTTTTCCAAGCTCTTTTTTACCAGCTTCCCAATACTTTTTCGCTTCTTTCAGATCCACTTTTGCAAGCTTTCCATTTTCTTTACGGAAATCTTTCCCGTCAGAATTCTTAACAAAGTCTTCTGGAACTAAGCCGCCAGCTGCTTTTGAACCGTTATTCAACATTGTATTTATCATACCGTTGCGTTCAAACCCTAGAGAAATCGCTTTACGAATATTTTTATTTGCTAAAGCAGGATTCTTTTGATTTAAACGTAAGAAGAATACTGTTGGATCACTTGTCGTTTTAAAACCGCTATCTTTTCTATATTTATCTACAAATTCTGCTGATAAAAGAACACGGTCAACTGCTTTTGTTTCATATAAATTTACCGCTGTTCCTGTCTCTTTTACGATATTATAGTTGATTTCCTCTAATTTAACTGTTTTATTATCCCAATAAGATGGATTTTTCTTTAATTGGAAGCTTTGCTCATGTTTCCATTCACTTAATACAAATGGACCATTATATAATGTTGTATTTGCTTCTAGCCCATGCTTTTGACCTTGTTCTTTTACGAATTTTTCATTAAGCGGGAAGAACAGCGGATATACTGTTAAATTTACAAAATACGGAACTGGATTGTCTAGTTCTACTTCGAATGTATAATCATCAACTGCTTTGACACCTAATTGGTCTGCTGGCAATTGTTTCATATTGATCTTCTCTGCATTCTTCACATCAAACATAATGTAAGCAGATTTTGCAGCTGTATCTGGATTTACTGCTCGTTGCCAAGAATACACAAAATCTTTTGCTGTTACAGGGTCCCCATTTGACCATTTTGCATCTTTACGTAATTTAAATGTATATTTCTTTCCATCTGTTGATTTGTCATACGACTCGGCAACACCTGGAACTAATTTTTGATCTTTTCCAAGACGATATAACCCTTCCATTGCATTGTTCATTACGCTTGAAGATGCTGCGTCTGTTGTTAATGTTGTATCCATCGTTGGAAGCTCAGTTGTTTCAACCATATTGATTACTTGCTTCGCACTACTTGTGTCCCCTTTTGCTTTCGCCTGCGAATCATCTTTTGAATATCCGCATCCCCCTAGAATCATGCTTACTGTCAATGTTGATGCAAGTAGCACCGGCACCTTTTTCTTCATATATTATACCCTCCTCCAAAATGTTAGATCTTTCATTGAAAATAATAAAAAGTGATTAAGTTCTAACAATTCATATTATACATACAAATTGATTATTTGTATATTTATTTTTCTATTTTATGAAAATTTTCTGTTAACATTTTATACCTTCTCCTCGTTTTAACATCAATGTATTTATTGATTTTTTGTTATTTTTTAACTTATTTAAATTATCTGAATATAATTGTAGGATTTTTATGATATATATTTTGTACAAAATACTATGCTTTCTCTCTTTGTTGTTAAGTGTTCTTCTAAAAACAAAAAACCGAGCACATTTTCCATGTGCTCGGTTTCTCTTATTGATAGATTTCTTTATATTTCTTATACTCAGCCTCTGAGCAAAGAACGAAATGTCCTGGGCGAACTTCGCGCATTTCCGGCACTTCATTACCATATTGATGCTGAGACGGATCGTATACGATACGTTTACGATTACGCTCATAATCTGGATCTGGAAGCGGAATTGCCGATAGTAGTGATTTTGTATACGGATGAATTGGATGCTCGTATAACTCTTCACTCGTTGCAAGTTCCACGATTTTCCCGTGATACATAACACCGATGCGATCACTAATGTATTTTACCATCGATAAATCATGGGCAATAAATAAGTATGTTAAACCTTTTTCTTTTTGTAGCTGTTTCAATAAGTTAACCACTTGCGCCTGAATTGACACGTCAAGTGCCGAAATCGGCTCATCGGCGATAATAAAGTCCGGTTCTACAGCTAACGCCCTTGCAATTCCAATACGCTGACGTTGTCCACCAGAGAATTCATGCGGGAAACGACTTGCATGCTCACGGTTCAAACCAACCGTCTCAAGTAAGTCATACACACGCTTCATCCGATCTTCTTTGTTTTTAGCAAGACCGTGAATATCAATTCCTTCTGCAATAATATCTCCAACGCTCATACGCGGATTTAATGATGCGTATGGATCTTGGAAAATCATTTGCATTTTACGGTTAAATTTCTTTAATTCAGCACGTGATTTCTTACCGTGTACATTTTCCCCGTCAAACAATACTTCTCCTGCTGTTGCGTCATATAAACGAATAATTGTTCTTCCCGTTGTTGATTTACCAGAACCAGACTCTCCTACAAGTCCAAATGTTTCTCCGCGGTAAATATCAAACGTAACATCATCAATCGCTTTTACAACTCCGCCGTTCACGTTAAAATATTGTTTTACATTTTTTACTTCAATTAATTTTTCACGATTATTAGTCATGCTGTTCACCCGCTTTCATTTGTCGAATACGTCTTTGGACAATTTCAGGTGGCTCCACTTTTGGAGCTTGTTCATGAAGCAGCCACGTTGCTGCATAATGCGTATCACTTACTTTAAAGAAAGGTGGTTCCATTTCAAAGTCAATTTTTAATGCCTGTGGATTACGCGCTGCAAATGCATCACCTTTTGGCGGCTTTAATAAGTCTGGCGGCGTTCCTGGAATTGCATATAACTCTTCTTCCCCGCCTTCTAAACTTGGCATAGAAGCTAATAATCCCCATGTATACGGATGTTTCGGGTTATAGAAAATTTCATCAACTGTTCCAATCTCTACAACTTTCCCTGCATACATAACAGCTACGCGGTCCGCTACATTGGCAACAACACCTAAATCATGCGTAATAAAAATGATAGCCGCTTCTGTTTTTTGCTGAATGTCTTTCATTAGCTCTAAAATTTGTGCTTGAATTGTTACATCAAGCGCAGTTGTCGGCTCATCGGCAATTAATAATTTCGGATTACAAGCAAGCGCCATCGCAATAACAACACGTTGTCTCATCCCACCTGAAAATTGGTGCGGATATTGCTTGAGACGTGCCTCTGGATTTGGAATTCCTACAAGATCGATAAGCTCTAACGCAACTTTACGCGCATCAGCTTTACTCATTCCTTGATGTTTAATAAGACCTTCCATAATTTGATTACCAATTGTCATCGTTGGATTTAACGACGTCATTGGATCTTGGAAAATCATCGCGATCTCTTTTCCGCGAATTTGTTGCATTTCTTTTTCAGACAGCTTCGTTAAATCACGACCGTCAAAAATAATTTCTCCGTTCTTAATGCGCCCTGGCGGCTTTGGAATTAAGTCCATCAACGCTTTAGATGTAACGGACTTACCAGAACCAGATTCCCCCACAATTGCTAGCGTTTCTCCTTTTTTCAAATCAAAAGTAACTCCGCGCACTGCTTGTACTTCACCAGCATGTGTGTCGAATGAAACTTGTAAATCTTTTACTTCTAACAAAGTTTTCATCATTCCCTCTCCTTTCTTCTTTATTTACGCATTTTTGGATCTAATGCATCACGTAAACCATCTGCTAATAAGTTAAATGCTAAAATCAACAAACTAATTACAGTCGCTGGAATAAACATCATATGTGGATATGTTTGAATTGACTTATACCCATCACTTACTAAAGAACCTAATGATGCTAATGGCGGCTGAATTCCAAGGCCAATGAAACTTAAGAAAGCTTCTCCGAATACCGCATGTGGAATTGTAAACATTGTCATAACAATGATAGATCCCATTAAGTTTGGCACTAAATGTTTTACAATTAATTGTGTATTTGTTGCTCCAAGTGTGCGTGATGCTAATACGTACTCTTGATTTTTCATTTTCAACACTTGTCCACGTACAATACGTGACATGCCAATCCATCCTGTAAGAGTCATCGCTAATGTAATTGATAGAATACCAGGATCCATTACAATTACCATTAAAATTACGATAATTAAGTACGGAATACCATTTAATACTTCAACGAAACGCTGCATGAAGTTATCAACACGGCCTCCGTAGAATGCGGAGATACCACCATATGCAACCCCAATAACTAAATCAATTGCTGCTGCTAATAATGCGATATATAAAGATACTCGTGTTCCTTCCCACGTTCTTGTCCAAATGTCACGGCCAAGATCATCTGTACCAAACCAGAAATATTCTTTAATATCACGTTTCTCATACTGATCTACACCATATTGGTCTACACCATCAAAAGGCAGCCAGTGGATCTTCTCTAAAACCGGTATTTTCGGCGGTACTTTTGCACGATCTAAATCTTGATCTTTATAAGAATATTTACTCATCATCGGACCAAAAATCGCTAGCAGAATAATTAAAGCAAGAATAATCATTCCAAAAACTGCGCCTTTATGTTGAAACAGACGTCTTCTTACATCTTCCCAAAACTTTACACTCGGACGGGCAATAACTTCATTATCCGTATTGCTGCGATTTGCTGGTTGAAATAAATCTGGCGATATTTTTTGTACATCTTTCATCATTTTTTCCCTCCCGCTAAACGAATACGAGGATCAACTACACCGTATAGTACATCGACAATAAAGATAACAAGAATGAAAATTGCACTATAGAACATTGTTGTACCCATAATAACTGTATAATCGTTTAATGGAATAGACTTAACGAACTGTTCCCCTAAACCTGGTACAGCAAATACTTGCTCAACAACAAGTGTTCCTGTCATTAAAGCAGCAACCATTGGGCCTAAAATCGTAATGATCGGAATAAGAGCATTTCGCAGTGCGTGTTTTACAATAATTACACCTTGACTAATCCCTTTTGCTTTCGCTGTTAAAATGTACTCTGCTTGCATAACTTCTATTAATTCGGTACGTGCAAAACGAGCTATTGTAGCTATTACAGATACCGACAATGCAATTGTTGGAAGAATTGTATATTCAAACCCTTTCCAAAACGCTACCGGTAACCAGCCCGCTCTTACTGCTACATAATATTGTAGTAGTGCCGCAAAAACGAATGCAGGTACAGACATTCCGAGTACCGAAATGAACGTTGCCCCGTAATCAGCCCACGTGTTCGTACGAAGTGCTGCAACAATACCTAATAATAATCCAATAATAGTTCCTAAAACAATCGCTTGAAAACCTAATTGTGCAGATGGACCAATGCGGCCAACAATCATATCTGTTACTGGACGGTTATCATACTGGAATGATACCCCCAAGTCCCCTTGAACTAAATTTTTCATATAATGCACATATTGCACTGGTAGCGGATCATTTAATCCATATTTTTCTAAAATGATTTCTTTTTGTGCTGGTGATAATTTCTCCTGATTTTTAAGCGGAGAACCTGGCAACAACTTCATTAAAAAGAATGTTAAAGTTGTGATTAAAAATAATGTAATGATCATGTACGCGAAACGTTGTAATGTATAACGTCCCATAAATAGCACCTCCCCATTTTTTCAAAAGCAATAAGATAGTTTAAAATATTCTTACTATTATCTTTAAAAATAAGAGCATACGCCCATCATAGGCATATACCCTTGAAAACGATGGAATAAATTACATTATTACTACCATTTGTAATAAACCTATTTAAATATGAGATTAAATCTAGCAAATCAGGTTCTCTAATTGCGCATTATGTACCTTCATTTGTAAAAATTAGAATTAAAAGAATAATCTCCAAGTTTCTACAATTTTCATTATACATATAATGCGACGATTGTGAATATAATTTTTTATTTTTTTGTTAAAATTTTTAATTTACAGTGTATTTTATATATATTTTGTAAAGACAGGACTTAACATTGAAGTTATCTAATTAAAGGAAAATGCAAAATTATATATATTTTTCTAAAAATTCTTTATAGTACATATTATAACTTTTATAGTATAATAATTCTAGTAATATTTTGCGGAGGGGAAGCATTTGAATACACTTTTTTCACGTATTAGTATACTAACAGGAGTCTCAATTGCGATTTCTGGCGCATATGCTGCTATATTTTCCAATTCTTTTTTGTTGTATTTTATTAATATTATGTTTTATATCGCTTTACTCTTCATTATTATCGGAGGATTTGTATTTCTATTTCAACGCGGTTTTTTCAATGTAACAATGTATGCTTTTAAAAAATTAGGTCGATCCAATAAAAAGATTGAATCTTTAATTGAAGGAGAAGAAGAACGCGATCCGAAAGAAATATTATATCGAACTTATTCCTTTACATGGACATACCCTATCGTCATTACTGGTATCATATTAGGAGCATTATCAACAATTATTGGTTTCGCTATTAAATAATTTGCAAACGATTTATCATGTGTTATAATAGTACAACAATTTTATACGTATGCAATGAGAAAGAAGAGTACATATTGAGGCAATTTCAGAGAGCTTGTGGTTGGTGAGAACAAGTAATTGTACAATATGGAATGGGCTTTTGAGCACCAAACCGAAACGTTTCAGGAGTAGGCTTTGGCGTCACATCCAACGTTACAATGGATAAAGAGATTTTGCTTTCGCAAAATAATTAGGGTGGTACCGCGGTCCATTCGTCCCTACTTTTAGGGATGAATGGGCTTTTTTTGTATTCGAAAAGCGCAAACGGCTCGTTCAAAACCACAAAACGTTAGGGTTCTAGACGAAAATATGAAAAACTAAAAACAATACAACTTTTCAAGGAGGAAATGATATGTCAGTTATTTTTTCAGGCATTCAACCAAGCGGAACAATTACACTTGGTAACTATTTAGGAGCAATGAAGCAGTTTACAGAACTGCAAAATGAACACGATTGCTATTTCTGCATTGTAAATCAACATGCAATTACTGTACCGCAAGATCCAGTACAGCTTCGTAAAAACATTCGCAGTCTAGCAGCACTATACTTAGCATGTGGCATCGATCCAGAAAAATCTACATTATTTGTACAATCAGAAGTTCCAGCACACGCTCAGCTTGGATGGATTATGCAATGCACTGCATATGTCGGTGAATTAGAACGTATGACGCAATATAAAGATAAATCAAACGGAAGAGAATCTGTTCCAGCTGCTTTATTAACATACCCGCCATTAATGGCAGCAGATATTTTACTATATAATACAGAGATTGTTCCAGTTGGAGAGGACCAAAAACAACATATGGAGTTAACACGCGATTTAGCAGAGCGTTTTAACAAGCGTTATCGCGAAGTATTTACAATTCCAGAAGTTCGCATTCCAAAAGTAGGGGCTCGCGTTATGTCATTAACAGAGCCGACGAAAAAAATGAGTAAATCTGATCCAAATCCAAAATCGATGATTAGTTTACTTGACGATCCAAAAACAATTGAAAAGAAAATTAAAAGTGCTGTAACCGATTCAGACGGCATCGTAAAATTTGACAAAGAAAATAAACCAGGTGTTTCAAACTTGTTAACAATCTACTCTTCTTTCTCAGGGAAAACAGTTGAAGAGTTAGAAACAGCGTACGAAGGCAAAGGATACGGCGACTTTAAAGGCGACTTAGCGCAAGTTGTTGTAGAAGCAATTCGTCCAATTCAAGACAAATACAATGAACTTATTAACTCTCCTGAATTAGACGAAATCCTTGATCAGGGGGCCGAAAAAGCAAACCGCGTCGCAATGAAGCAACTTCGTAAAATCGAAAACGCAATGGGGTTAAGCAGAAAACGAAGATAAGAGGAAAAGCGCAAGCGGCTCGCTCAGAATGGAAGGGGGATGGAGCTCCTGACGTAGAGGTGCTTTTTACCTCGCAGGAAGGCGCGAAGCCACCTACCATTCTAGCCGCTGGAGCTGGACATCAAAGAAAAGCGTAGCCGACTGTTTAGCCCTGTTGGCTAAGGTTCTTTCGCACAGAAAGTGATTTTTACTTTCTCGTGCGGAAGGTTCTTAGACAGGAAGGGCTAGGAGGCAGAGCTGGACAAGAGAAAAGCGGATGCGGCTCGCTCACTCGCATGACGAATTTTGTCGAAGAGTCTTTATTTCGTGTCGAATCGGCGATATCTTAGCGGACACAAAAAAAGGAATGATCCTAAAAGGCACCTACGCACCTTTTGGATCATTCCTTTTAATTTACCTTTTGCTCATTTTCCATTTCCCACAACTTTTCAAAGAACGGTTGTCCTCTTACAAGTCGCTCACAAAGCTGTTCATGTTTACCTGACCATCCGTGCTTCGCTTCGTCATACAAGCGATTCCACACTTCTTCAAACGGTAGATGTTGTACAGCTGGATATGCTGCTGGATCCCATTCTGTATACCAATAGCGAATCTCCGCTGGATTTTTCGTTGTATGTAGCTGGTCTAGTGCCATAAAGAGCAGTTGTTTTAATTGTCGTTCTTTCCGTGTTAACCCATTCATCATATGCGGGGAAGGTGATAAAATATGATGTTCCTTTTGCTGCGATTCCATTTCAAGATCATATGTTTCTGCTTGTACGTTTTCTACCATTTCATACACCATTTGCTCTTGTCTTGGAATCAGTCGGCTTTTACGTATTGGAATATTGTATCCAATTGTATCAATCGCAATTATTCCTTTTCCATCTGATACAACAAAGCAATACTCTTGCTGCAGTCGTTCATGGTTTTTTCGAATATACGCCTTATGATGTACGTCTTCCAATAGTTTTTGCGGAAGCTCTAGCAATTCGTTCTCGATGTAATGATATAATGTGGAATCTACTTTTACTAATGGTACTTGATCTAACAATTCGATCGTATCATCCTTCCGCCATTCATAGAAATGACAGACGTTATACCCGTTTTCTTCACCTTCAAACCAATTTACCCATACATCATGCAGATATAACATTGCTTACCCCTCACTTCACAACTGTTTGTATATCTCATTATGGTCATCTTTCGTAAAATTTATTCCAACGGAGGAAATATATTCTTATTAATTAATTTCTTCATAATCCTCTATCTTTCATGCTTAACAGTAAAACTTTCATTAGATTTTTGCAGCAAATAACAAGCCATCAGTGGAATTGTTCTTCATCCTTCACTGATGGCCAACTAGGCTTTACTTCTCACGGAATTTTAAGGTGTAGACTCATACAGGATAAACAGATTAGCAATTTTTATGAGTCAAAAGACAATGCTCCCTCTAAAATAGCTTTAGCATCCATTTCTAATAAAGAAGTTGTGTTCCATTTCTTATGCTCTACACAATCTTTTACAATATGAAATCCCACAGCATATCCAAGCATTTTTGGATAAAATCCTCGTCCATTTAGCAATGTATCGTGCTCGCGTGTCCCTCGTTGTATCCCCCGCTTTTTTTGTATAAACCGATGCCAAAACATAATTGCCTCGTCTTTCTTATAATAAGACACCCACGGAGCATAGTAACTTTCCCCGTGCCGTTCATACACCGCATGTTCTGCCAATCCCTCCATCATCATTGTATCCAAAATGGTATACGCTTCTTCTCCCTTCTCATTTGCATGAATTCGACATATATGATGATATTCATGAGTAAGCAATGCCTTTAACTCGGCAATCGAATTTTGTGAACTCACAAACAAAAACAAAGCATTTCGCATTGCTAATCCCGCTTTTCCGTTATATTCTCGTTGAACAGTTCGATTATACGGATCTGATAACAAAATAAATACCGGTATATCAGGTCCTTTTAACCATTGCTGCAGTTTTTTATATTCTATCGCCAATTGCTCCCATACTCGTTCTTTTTGCAATACGCCTATTTCTTCCTCACCACCTACTACCGGACGAAACATTCCTTTTGAAACAAGAAACCGATATAACGCTTCTTTCTGAAGCGGAATATACTTTGTAAACTTCTCACAAATTTTTTCTGGCTCCTGATAATACTTACTCATCCACACCGCCGTTTGAATCACTCCCACCTCTCCCACTCTCCTTTCGTTCCATACATATGCAACGAAACGAAAGAAAGCATAAAAAAAAATGCAGATTTTCATCTGCACTTTTTTATTATTTATATTCTTTAAATACTAATGCTGCGTTATGTCCACCGAAACCTAATGAGTTACTTAATACAGCACGTACTTTTTGTTGTCTTGCTTTATTTGGTACACAATCTAAATCACACTCTGGATCTGGTGTTTCATAGTTAATTGTTGGCGGAACAACGCCATCTTGAATTGTTTTCACAGATATAATTGCTTCTACCGCACCAGCTGCACCTAATAAATGTCCTGTCATTGATTTTGTTGAACTTACCGCTACTTTATATGCATGCTCGCCAAATACTTCTTTAATTGCCATCGTTTCATATTTTTCATTCGCTTCTGTACTTGTGCCGTGCGCATTAATATAATCGATATTTTCTGGCTGAAGACCCGCTTCTTCTAACGCTTGACGCATCGCACGCACACCGCCTTCACCGCCAGGAGCTGGTAGCGTAATATGGAACGCATCACCTGTTGCTCCGTATCCAACGATTTCAGCATAAATATGTGCACCACGTGCTAACGCATGCTCTAATTCTTCTAATACAAGAATTCCTGCTCCTTCTCCCATTACGAATCCACTTCGATTTTTATCGAACGGACGACAAGCAGTTGCTGGATCTTCATTAAATGTTAATGCTTTAGCTGAACAAAATCCAGCAACCGCCATATTTGTTAACGGTGCTTCTGCTCCGCCTGCAATCATCGCATCTGCATCTCCGCGCTGAATAACTTTATATGCATCACCAATAGAATTTGCACCGGATGCACAAGCTGTCACTGTACATGTATTAATCCCTTTTGCACCTAATGCAATGGACACCTGGCCTGCAGCCATATCAGGAATCATCATTGGTACGAGGAATGGACTAACGCGGCGTGCGCCTTTTTCATAAAAAACTTTGTACTGCTCTTCATACGTTTCCATACCACCGATTCCGGATCCAACCCACACACCAATGCGCGGCCCATTTTCTTCTGTAATTTCTAGCTTTGCATCTTCCACAGCCATTTTTGCCGCTGCTACTGCATATTGTGTAAAGCGGTCCATACGACGCGCTTCTTTCTTATCAATATATTTCTCGACTTCAAAGTCATTAATTTCCGCGGCTACTTTCGCAGGAAATTGATCTGCATCTAAGCGTGTAAGATGTCCAATTCCAGATACACCATTTTTAATATTTTCCCAAGCAGTTTCTACATCCGTTCCAACTGGAGTAACTGCTCCTAATCCTGTAATTACAACACGCTTTTTTTCCATACAAAATACACTCCTTTTCTCTCAGTCCTTATTTACCCCAACGAAGAGCAACTGCTCCCCATGTTAAACCGCCGCCAAAACCAACTAATATGATGAGATCGCCATCTTGAATACGTCCATTTTGCAATTCTTCTACTATAGCAATCGGAATTGAAGAAGCTGACGTATTCCCAAACTTGGAAATTGTCGTACTCATTTTTTCTTGCGGTAAATTTAGCCGTTCTCTCGCTGATTCCATAATACGAATATTCGCTTGATGAGGCACTAAAAAGTCTACATCTTCTTTCGTAAGACCTTCTTTTTCTAAAACACGAAGACACGAATCACCAAGCTGACGAACAGCAAACTTAAAGACTTCTCTGCCATTCATCATAACATATTCATCACGATAAAGGTGTTTACCACCACTTCCATCCGCTCCTAATTCAAATGAAAGAATCCCTTTTCCTTCTGAAACGGCCCCCATAACAACAGCGCCTGCTCCATCTCCAAATAAAACAGCAGTATTTCGGTCATTCCAATCTACAATTTTAGATAATTTATCGCTACCAACTACTAATATATTTTTATAAGTTCCAGTTTGAATAAATTGTTGCGCTGTAATCATTCCGTACATAAAACCAGCACAAGCTGCGCTTAAATCCATCGCTGCTGCATGCTTTGCTCCGATTTCTTCTTGAACTACGCAAGCAACCGCTGGAAACGAACGGTCTGGTGTTACTGTTGCAACTAAAATAAGATCAATTTCTTCTCCGCTAACCCCTGCATCTTCAAGTGCTTTTTTTGCAGCTTCCGCAGCCATATGTGAAGTATCTATTGTATCATCAGCAATGCGTCTTTCTTCAATCCCTGTTCTTGTTCGAATCCATTCATCAGATGTATCCATTATTTTCTCTAAGTCGTAGTTTGTGACAACTCTTTCTGGCACATATCTCCCGATCCCTAAAACGCCTACATTCACATTACAACCCTCCGATTTATATCAATTCTTATGACTTGGTACTAATTTTAAATGATAAGTTTCCTTTTGTCTATATATTATTAATTTGTTATTTTATAGTACATTGCAAGTCTTTCTCGAAAATCACGCAATTCTGGATACAATTTTAAGTTGGACAACATCCCTTGAATAACTGGAACTCGCGGATGATCCGTTTTCATTTCTGATTCCAGTACATCTAGTGTAACCATTAATTCATCACTTCCTAATTGGTCTACTAGCGCACGCTTTAACTTAATAATTTCATTTATAAATAATTCTTCCTTATGTCCGTTCATTACATTCGTATTGCACAAAAAATGATTGAGTTCTCGTTCTACAATGACTGGTTCGTCCTTTGAACGTTGCAATCCCGCTACGATATCATCCATTCTCTTTAAGATAAATTTTGTCGTATACGCTATATCTAAATTTACCATATTAAAGATAATTAGCTCTAAATATCCACGTGATATTCCTTCTAGCATAATAATTAAGTCAACAAGATGAGAGGCAATCTCTTCCCCGTAAATAGAAAGTAAACTGTTTCGATAAAAAGCATGTGATTCTAGTTTCATTCTCGTCATAAATACTTCTACTTCTTTATTAAAGGGAATTACATTTTCTCTCATACACATAATAATGAATTCTTTTTTTTGTTGTAATTCGTAAAACTGACAATGTAATTGTTTTTCAAATTTCTCACGTGGAAGTAATACTTCTTTTTCAATATCCATCAGTTTATTCTGAATCTGATCGTAGTAATACTCGAGCGTTGCCAATACTAATGTATCTTTCGATTTAAAATACAAATAAAAAGCACCTTTAGAAATACCGCATTCTGTTGCTATTTCTTGAATAGACGTTGCATTCACGCCCTTCATCGCAAATAATTTAATTGCCGTTTCAATAATTAACCGTTCTTTTTCCTTCATTTTTTTCCTCTCCTAAAAAACACTCTTATCCGCATTATGACTCATCAGTCAAAAATTGCAAGTAGTTCACAATATTTTACCTTTCCGTTGACTGTTGACCAGTCAGTCATTTATACTTTGGTTATTATGACCGATTGGTCAGTTTCGATAAAAAGGAGCATAGAAATGAATAAAATGATTAACTTTTCGTTAAACAATAAGTTCGCCGTCTGGCTATTAACGATTATTATTACGGTTGCAGGAATTTATTCTGGTCTTCGTATGAAGTTAGAAACAATCCCAGACATCACAACACCACTTGTGACAGTGACAACTGTGTATCCTGGCGCTACTCCAACTGAAGTAGCAGAAAAGATTTCGAAACCAATCGAACAACGACTGCAAAACCTAAGCGGAGTAACCGTTGTCAGTTCCTCTTCTTATCAAAACGCATCTTCTGTTCAAGTAGAATATAACTTTGATAAAAATATGGAAAAAGCAGAGACAGAAGTAAAAGAGGCGCTCGCTAACTTACCTTTACCGGAAGGCGTAAAAGAACCGAAAATTTCTCGCCTTAGCATCAATGCTTTTCCTGTTATTTCATTAAGTGTCACAAATAAAAATGAATCTCTTGCACAGCTAACACAGCGAGTAGAAAAAGATATTGTTCCAGGCTTACAAGGATTAGACGGCATTGCCTCTGTTCAAATTTCGGGTCAACAAGTAGAAGAAGTACAACTTGTCTTTAATAAAGAGAAAATGAAAGAATTAGGCCTTAGCGAAGAGACAGTCAAGAACATGATTAAAGGTTCTAACGTTTCTATGCCGCTCGGACTATATACATTTAAAGATAAAGAAAAATCCGTTGTTGTAGATGGCAATATTACAACGTTAAATTCTTTAAAAGAAATGAAAATCCCGCTTATCCCTTCTACAAATCAAGGGAGTTCACACGGACCGGTTCAGGCGCAGCAGCCTAATATGAATCCAGCTGCAGCTGGGCAAGCATTGGCTATTCCAACTGTATCATTGCAAGATATTGCCGATATCAAACAAGTTGGAAAAGCAGAATCCATCTCGCGTACAAACGGAAAAGAAGCTATCAGCCTACAAATTGTAAAAGCTGCTGATGCGAATACAGTTGACGTTGTAAATGCTGTAAAGAACAAAGCAAATGATTTTGAAAAGAAATTTGATAACATCGAAATCACTTCAACATTCGACCAAGGTGCGCCAATCGAAAAATCAGTTAGCACAATGTTAAGTAAAGCTATTTTTGGTGCCATTTTCGCTGTTATTATCATCATATTGTTCTTGCGTAACATTCGAACAACACTTATTTCTGTCATTTCAATTCCACTTTCTTTATTAATTGCAATTTTATTATTAAAAGAAATGGATATTACATTAAATATCATGACGCTTGGGGCAATGACTGTCGCTATCGGCCGCGTTGTCGACGATTCAATCGTTGTTATTGAAAATATTTACCGGCGCATGGCTTTATCTGATGAAAAATTAAAAGGAAGAGACTTAATTCGCGAAGCAACGAAAGAAATGTTCGTTCCAATTATGTCATCTACAATCGTAACCATCGCGGTCTTTTTACCGCTCGGTCTTGTAAAAGGAATGATCGGTGAACTATTCTTACCATTTGCTTTGACAATTGTTTTCGCCTTATTAGCATCTCTTCTTGTAGCTGTTACAGTTGTTCCAATGATGGCACACTCTTTATTTAAAAAGGAAAGTATGAAAGAAAAACAACAACATAATCATGAAGAGAAGCCAAGTAAACTTGCTAATGGATATAAACGCCTTCTAGAATGGGTATTAAACCATAAAATTATTACGTCTAGCATTGCGGTTTTATTATTAGTAGGAAGCATTGCACTTCTGCCGATTGTAGGTGTAAGTTTCCTACCATCTGAAGAAGAGAAAACAGTAATTGCCTCTTATAATCCAGAACCTGGGCAAACATTGCAAGATGTCGAAAATATTGCAACAAAAGCAGAAGATTATTTTAAGAAAAATAAAGATGTGAAAACAATTCAATTCTCACTTGGCGGAGAAAATCCGATGAGCCCAGGTAAATCGAATCAAGCATTATTCTTTGTTCAATACAAAAACGATACAAAGAACTTTGAGAAAGAAAAAGAAAAAGTTACTAAAGATCTGCAAAAGATGACAAACAAAGGAGAATGGAAAAACCAAGACTTCTCATCTGGCGGAGGCAACAATGAAATCAAGTTATACGTATACGGCGATAATTCAGAAGAGATTAAACCTGTCGTAAAAGAGATTCAAAATATCATGAAAAAAGATAAAACGTTAAAAGATATCGACTCGAGCATTTCCAAAACATACGATGAATACACATTAGTGGCAGATCAAGAGAAGTTAAGTAAACTCGGACTAACTACCGCGCAGGTAGGCATGGGACTTTCCGACTCTCACGAACGCCCTGTCTTAACAACAGTTAAAAAAGACGGCAAAGAGATGAATGTGTATGTTGAAGTGAACAAACAAAACTACGAAAATGTCGATGATTTAACAAATCGAAAAGTACAAACGCCATTTGGTACGGAAGTGGCTGTAAAAGACATTATGACTGTAAAAGAAGGAGAAACGTCTAATACCGTAACAAGACGGGACGGCCGCGTATATGCAGAAGTAACTGCAAAACCAACAACAGACGATGTCGCAAAAGCTTCTCAAAACATTCAAAAAGAAGTAGATAAGCTAGACTTACCATCTGGCATTGAGGTGTCAATGGGCGGTGTATCTAAAGATATTCAAGAATCCTTTACACAACTTGGCTTAGCGATGTTAGCTGCCATTGCGATTGTATACTTCGTTCTTGTGATAACATTCGGCGGGGCACTGGCGCCATTTGCGATTTTATTCTCGCTTCCATTTACGATAATCGGTGCCGTTGTTGCCTTACTAATTTCCGGTGAAACATTAAGCATCTCTGCAATGATTGGTGCCCTTATGTTAATCGGTATCGTTGTTACAAACGCCATCGTATTAATTGACCGCGTTATTCATAAGGAACGCGAAGGTTTTACAACGCGCGAAGCATTATTAGAAGCTGGTGCGACAAGATTACGCCCAATTTTAATGACGGCTATCGCAACGATTGGCGCCTTACTTCCACTTGCATTAGGCTTTGAAGGAAGCGGCCTTATCTCAAAAGGTCTTGGCGTCACAGTAATCGGTGGATTAACAAGCTCTACACTATTAACATTATTAATCGTACCAATTGTGTATGAAGTAGTAAGTAAATTCAAACGAAAAAACAAAGTAGCTAAATAAAGTGAAACTTCCATCAGTGGGATTTTTCTTCATCCCCACTGATGGAAAGCCCACCCAATCGGGCTTTTATGGGCAGTTATCCCCACCTCTCTTCTTTGCTTCCCTTTCAATATTGAGGTGGGGATCTTACTGCCCGTTAATGCGGGATAAAAAAAGCGAGACCTTTCCATCAAAACGGAAAGGTCTCACTTTTTTATTTTTCAGACCGACAAGTCAATGCTATGTAGAAAATAACATGACAGCTACTTGCTTTCTCCTTTTGTTTTAACCTTGCACGTGGCAGAAAAAGGCCCTGACCGCTTCTATGCACGGCCAGATGCTCTCACCCACCCTAAAAAGAAAATGGTTTTTATGTCGGTTTTTCAATTCGTATTTATTTTACTCTTTTGCATCCGCTTTCCCAAGTTCATACGCTTCGCCCATAACCTTCATTAATAATTCCAATACAGGCTGTGCTTTTGCCATATCTAATGCCACACCGTGATCATCTAAAATCGCCTTTGCTTCTGGTAAATGCTTCATTGCGATTTGTAAAAACTGCATATTTTTTTCGTTCACATTTCCTCATCCTTTCCTCATCAAAACTTTCTTTTCCAGTTTACCACGTGTTACTTGTCTCGTATAACTTCCTATATTTTTTTATATGAGAAATTTGACGCAGCATCCCCTTTTCTAAGGAAAACTTACTGGGAACAACTATCTTTTCCTCATCACCTTTTAGACACTCTTTCTTCTGTATTTGATCCCCCCCTGTTTTCTGTAATATTTCAATTCCTTTTTGCCACCGGTTTTTCTCTTCACTACAAAGAGCATATAGTTTCATTTCCAACTTCCTTTGACCAATCGTATATAAACAGTTCGCAACATCTTCAACATACAAAAGATCACATGTACATTCTTCTATAGGAAGAGAAATCGTTTGTTGTTTTAACCCTGCTAGAATGATATGGTGATACGTCATAAATGATGGTTGCCACGGTCCATATACTGCCGGAACACGTAGTATGCAGTAATCTGCATCGCCTTTTTGTACTTCTCGTTCAATTTTTGAAAAAAGCATACTATTTTCATTATCACTAGAAGCATGACTCACTTCTACAGAAGATGAAATAACGAATTTTATTTTTTTTCGTCTGCAAAAACTCTCAAATCGCTTTACATATTGCAATATGGTGCGTTCATTTCTAAAATTCTTTTGCTGATTCGGCTCACATAAGCAAAAGTATGCAGCATCAATATCTGTTTTCTCCAAAACTTCCCATCCGTCATGATCCCGCAAAGCAAAATACATAAACAATGCATTTCGACCAATCAAACATAATTTTTCTTCATTTATTTTGGAAACACTGTTCATATCATCAAAATCAAACGCATACACTTCAATTTCTTCTTCAAGAAACTTCTGCACAAGATGATAACCTATAAACGTTAACGCCCCAACGACAATTACTCGTTTCATTTTCGCTCCCTCCTCACATACATAAAAAGCTCCTTATGTATAGGAGCTTTATAAATCTTCATACCACTTAAAAAACTGACATGCATTTTGCGCCATTTTATATTTTACATCCTGTAGATGAAATGATAATGAAGTCGGACAATTCTCTTGCAAACGTTTCTTTTCATATTCCCGAAACAACTGTTTCCGTTCTTTTTTTTCTTGAGCAGATACAAATATTTTTACTGGAACGGAGGATACTAAATATGGAAATGCTTTCTTTTCAATTTTTCGTTCTAATTCTGATTCCGTTGCATCATATGCTTGCATCAATTCACGAATTAATCGCTTATAAAAAAATTTGTGCTCTTTTTCAAATTCAACATGTGCTGGTAAATGAAGACACGGATTAAACATAAGAACCGAACGCACACATTCTGGATATTGCGCCATCATTTGCAGAGCAACAAGCGCACCCATCCCTTCTGCTATGATATGAATCTTTTCGTTCAAAATTTCCTTTTTCATAACAATATGATACAATCGCTTCGCCAGACGTACCGCCTGTTCATTCCCCCAATGTCTACCGTATAAATTAGAGGAAAAGACTGTATAGCCCTTCTTTCGCAATTCGTTTAAAAGTTGCAGCCGTCCTGCATGCTGAAGCCATAAACTTGTACCATTCTCAATAAAGTAATTGTAGTCGCCTAATAGCAATATACCGAATCCATTTGGCTTTTCCGGCAAGTGAATCACGCATGGCTCTTGTTCTAAAAAGAAAAAACGTTCCGTAATACTCATACTTCTCCCGCCTTATATGACAACATCAAATTTACTCTTTTATAATGTATGATACGAAGAGCAATTTGCTTTGCAAAAACGACAAATATTTTTCTATATTCTTTTTCGAGTTATGATACAATAAAGACAAACTGAACGAATAGAGGTGTAAAAAGATGCGTGTAATTTGGGCCTTTATCTGGTCGTTCTTGCTTGTGCAAATGATGAGCTACGTAATTAGCTCTATGACGCCAGGCGTTACATACGATTTTGGGCAAGCGTCTATTTTTTCTGTAGTTATTACTGTACTTGTGATCGCACTTGGAGCATTAATTCCAAACGAACCTGCACAGCAGCATTAATAAAAAAGAGTCCGGATACCCGGACTCTTTTTTATTGAACGTTAATAGCTAACTCGTTATTTAACACATCAATCAATACATGACTATGATCTGTAATCGTGCCTGCAATGAGCGCACGCGCTAACTTCGTTTCAATTTGACGCTGTACATAGCGTTTTAACGGACGTGCACCGTACATTGGATCAAACCCAGACTCTATAACAAACTCTTTTGCAACATCTGTAAGTTCCACTGTAATATGACGATCTGTTAAACGATGTTGCAGCTCTTTCACAATTTTATCAACAATACCTTTTATCTCATTTGTCGTAAGTGGTTTAAAGAGAATAATTTCGTCCACTCGATTTAAAAACTCTGGACGGAAGTGACCGCGAAGTTGTCCCATTACAAGGTTTCTTGCTTCTTCTTGAATAGAGCCATCTTCTCCTAATCCTTCTAATAAATATTGCGATCCGATATTGGACGTCATAATAATGACTGTATTTTTAAAATCAACTGTACGTCCTTGTGAGTCTGTAATACGCCCATCATCTAACATTTGCAGTAAAATATTAAACACTTCTGGGTGTGCTTTTTCAATTTCATCTAATAAAATAACAGAATACGGTTTACGGCGCACAGCTTCTGTTAATTGTCCGCCCTCTTCATACCCGACATACCCAGGAGGTGCTCCGATTAAACGGGATACGGCATGCTTTTCCATGTACTCAGACATATCAATTCGAATGATTTGTTCTTCGCTATCAAATAAAGACTGTGCCAATGTTTTCGCAAGTTCCGTTTTCCCAACACCTGTTGGTCCTAAGAAAATAAACGAACCAATCGGACGATTCGGATCTTTAATTCCCGCACGAGCACGTAATACTGCATCTGCCACAAGACCGACCGCTTCTTCTTGTCCGATGACACGCTCTGATAAAATTTGCTCTAAACGAAGCAGCTTCTCACGTTCTCCTTCTACGAGCTTTGCAATCGGAATACCAGTCCAGCGCGATACGATATTCGCAATTTCTTCTTCACTTACTTCTTCACGAAGAAGACGGTTATCTTGCTGTTTATTCGCACTTGCTTCTTCTGCTTCTTTCAATTCTTTTTCTACAGCTGGAATTTTGCCGTGACGAAGCTCTGCTGCTTTATTTAAATCATAATTTCCTTCCGCTTCTTCTAGCTCTCTTCGCAACCGCTCTAAACTTTCGCGTAAATCGCGCACTTTATGAATTTCTTCTTTCTCTTTTTGCCACTGCGCCCGCATTCCACTTGCTTTTTCTTTTAAATCCGACAACTCACGCTGCAATGTTTGCAGGCGTTCCCTACTTGCCCGGTCTGTTTCTTTACTTAGCGCAGCCTCTTCAATTTCTAACTGCATAATACGACGTGTTATTTCGTCTAGCTCTGTTGGCAGCGAATCAATTTCTGTCCGAATCGTTGCACATGCTTCATCAACTAAATCGATTGCCTTATCCGGTAAGAAACGATCAGAAATATAGCGATCTGATAACGTTGCAGCTGCAACAAGAGCACGATCATGTATATTCACACTATGATAAATTTCAAATCGTTCTTTTAAACCGCGCAAAATAGAAATCGTATCTTCAACTGTCGGCTCTTCTGCTAATACTTGTTGGAAACGACGCTCTAATGCCGGATCTTTCTCAATATATTTACGATATTCATCAAGTGTTGTCGCTCCGATACAATGCAGCTCGCCGCGCGCTAACATTGGTTTTAACATATTTCCGGCATCCATTGCTCCCTCTGTTTTTCCCGCACCAACAATTGTATGCAGCTCGTCGATAAATAATAAAATCTTTCCTTCACTTTTTTTAATTTCATTTAAGACCGCTTGCAGACGTTCTTCAAATTCACCGCGGAATTTCGCACCTGCAACAAGCGCACTCATATCAAGTGAAAAAATCGTTTTATCTTTTAATCCTTCCGGTACATCTTTGCGGACAATACGCTGCGCTAATCCCTCAACGATTGCCGTTTTCCCAACACCAGGTTCACCAATTAATACAGGATTATTTTTTGTTTTACGCGATAAAATGCGAATCACGCGTCTGATTTCACTATCACGTCCAATGACTGGATCAATTTTCCCCTGTCTTACTTCCGCTACTAAATCACGACCATATTTTTCTAAAGCTTCGTATGTTACTTCTGGATTTTGACTCGTCACTCTTTGATTCCCCCGAACTTCTGTTAATGCTTGCAATAACGCTTCTTTCGTAATACGAAGCGACGTAAATAATTCACGTATATCATTCGTTCTCTTTTCATCACATAACGCAAGAAGAATATGTTCCACTGAAATATAATCATCTTGCAAATGCTTCGCTTCTTCTTCAGCCCTTACAAGCAGCCCCTGAAGAGCACTTGTAATATAAACTTTCCCTGCTTCCGTGCCTCCTCCTGTAACCGCTGGCTTTCGCTTCAACAGGCGTTCTACCCCTTGCACGAACTGATCTATATTTACATTCATCTTTTGAAAAATACGAATTGCTAATCCATCTTGCTGCTGAAGAAGCGCGGCTAAAAGATGTACAATATCAATTTCTTGGTGATGATGCTTAGTAGCAATTGATTGTGCACCCATAATCGCTTCTTGTGTTTTTGTCGTCATTCGATTTAAGTCCATCGCGCCACAACTCCTTTATAGTTTGACTTTTTTTGACCTTTGATTTGATTATACGACAAATTACCCATTTTATTCAACAAAGAGGACTTTATGACAATCTTATTTTTTAAATTTATTCACCACAATAAATCCCGCAGCTTATAACCGCGGGATTTGTTATGGTTTTCTTTTATATGTCCATTGTCTATTTTGATTTGTAACTCCTGGAAATTTATCTCCAGCAGAAAGCTTTACCATTTTTGGATCCTTAACCATACTTCCTGTTTCACCAATTTCAACATAAATGCCGTCATTCGGTGCTTTTTGACCAGCTCGGAATCGATGACTTTGTCCCATATTCATTCTCCTTCCATTCCATCATTACATCTTTAGTATGTCCCATTTTAGAAAACCTTTTCTGTTATGTTTAGGAAACCATGCTCATATAATGAAATTACACATTTTAGCAGGAAATAAATCAGTATATGTGGAAACAAAAAAAACTGGCCATAAAGACCAGTATCAAAGGAGAGTCAAACAACTTATACGAGAAGATTACATTCTCATTATAAACACGATAATCATCACATTGTAACCCCTTTCACAAATTGTACAAAAGGAAAGGAACATTATTCGAACTTTCAGAAAAAAACTTGACTTTTCTCGTTACCAATGACAAATAGTAGACAACGCAATCATGCAGGAATTAAGATGAATATACACAAAACTTTTTATAAAAGGTGTGAGACGCATGAAAAAACAACATTTAATTGCATTAGATTTAGATGGCACTTTACTTACAGATCAAAAAATGATTTCAACTCGTACAAAACAAACCATTACAAAAGCAAAAGAACAAGGCCATATCGTTGTTATCTCAACTGGCCGTCCATTTCGTGCGAGTCATGCATATTATAAGGAACTTGGATTAAATACACCGATTGTAAATTTTAACGGCGCATACGTTCATCATCCACTTGATACGAACTGGGGAACGCATCACTCTCCACTTGAACTTACTACTGCACAAGAAATCGTTCGTGCATGTACGGAATTTGGAGTAGAAAATATTTACGCAGAAGTGATTGATGATGTATACGTGAAACAACTTGATGAAGACAAAAAACATATTTTCGAATTTGGCTCTCCGAAAATCTTCACAGGTGATTTACTCGATATTTTACGAGATCATCCAACTTGCTTATTAATTGATGCACATGAGTCAAAATCAAATTCTATTCGTCAACATTTAACAGATATGCATGCAGAAGTAATTGATCACCGCAAATGGGGAGCTCCTTGGCCAATTATTGAAATTGTGAAAAGCGGGTTAAATAAAGCAATTGGCCTTCAAAAAATTTCAAGTTACTACAATATCCCAAAAGAACGTATCATTGCGTTTGGTGATGAAGATAATGATTTTGAAATGATCGAATTTGCCGGACATGGAATCGCCATGGGGAACGCCATTCCAGAATTAAAATCATTAGCAAATCGCGTAACATTATCAAACGAAGAAGATGGAATTGCTCTTTATTTAGAGGAGGCACTTGGATTGTAAGGTGAAAATTCCCTGCTTATAGTATGACGCCAAGCGCACATACTATAGGAGACACAACAAATGTGTCCATGCTTTTCTGCTAAAAGGGGGCATTACGAATGGGTAAAAAGAACAAATCAAAACGTTTCGTACAACAAGGGTCAGATTCTGTTATGAAACACGACGCAAGATTCCCATACCGTGGTACGTTAGCTGAAGCAGAAAAAGAACGAAATAACTCTTCTCTCGGAGGGTTCTAATGGGTAACTTACTATTCCAACAAGCACGAGATGCCGTCTCACAAGCCGTATCTTGTTCAAATGACAGCGAACAGCAAGCACTTGTTAATAAAGCAAAAAATGCATTGCTGTCCGCTTATACGAATTCTTCTACTGCCGAAAAAGTACAATTGCGCGAAATGCAAGAAAAACTGCAAAGCATTTCAACAGGCGAGCAACTGTAACTAGAGGAACAAACAAAAAGAGGACCAAACGCGGTCCTCTTTTATTAATCTTTACGGAACAATCCAAACACCCCAACTGTTTCGAGAACATTTGTGAATGCACCTGGATCTACTTTTTTTATAACTCTTTCTAATTCATATAACTCGTAGCGAGTAATAACGATCATTAACATCTCTTTATTTTCATTTGTAAACGCACCTATCGCTGGAACTGTAGTAATTCCTCGAACTAATCGTTCATGAATTGCCTTTCGCACCTCTGTTCCATTTTTCGTTACAATAAATGCCGTAATTTTCACATGACGCGTATGTATGGCATCAATAATACGTGAAGATACATATAATGTCACTAACGTATAAAGCGCTTTTTCCCAACCATATAAATAACCGGCCAGGGTAATAATAATCGCATTAAACAAGAAGAAATACGTTCCGACCGGCTTATCTTTCACTCTAGATAAAATCATCGCGATGATATCTAAACCGCCTGTTGAGGCTCCCCACTTTAAAGCAAGTCCTACTCCTACTGCAGAAATTACCCCTCCAAAAATGGCATTTAAAATAATATCATGAGATACAGCTTTTACTGGTACTATCTCTAAAAACAACGTCATAAATACGACACTTAAAAAACTAAATAATGTGAACGACTTCCCTACTTTTTTCCAAGCTAAAATAACAACAGGAATATTAAACAAACTAAAAAGAACTCCCGTTGAAATATGTATTGACAGAAAATCTCCTAACACTTGTGAAAGCAATTGCGATAATCCAGCAAAACCACTAGCATACACTTTCGCTGGTGTTAAAAATAAGTTCATTCCAATCGCATTCAACAAACCGGCAACGATAACAACGACTAATTTTTTGGTAAGCTCAGCATAATTCAGTTTTAAGTCCATATCTCCCAGTCCACCTTTATATAAATTCCATCGTATACATTATACATAGTCTTAACGAAAACGGAAATGATAAACATACAACCGTTATGAAGGGAGTTGAATCATATGCCTCATACAAGTGACAACGACAAAAAAGCGCGTGATAACAACGCAAAACGCACGCAAAAAAATGAAGAACAGCAAAAAAATATACAGCAAGGAAAACGCGCTTACTCCAAAAAGACGGATCATCTATAGTAAACAATTTTCTTACTTATAATTAACTCATTTTATTCTTATGATTTAAACTCGGATCCTCTACTTAATGCGAACAAGCCCTCCTCGTACATCGACATTTTCGTTGATGTACTTTTTTATTTCTACAAAAGTCATCTCGAATTCACATCATGTTCACTTTCTTTTTCTACAATAGAAACAACAACTTTCGGATGAGGTGTTTACATGAAACGAAAACAATTATTTATTGCGGCAGCGGCGCTCGGTACATTAATGTTAGCTGCCTGCGATCCAAAAGAAAGTTCCGATCCAATCGCAACTTCTACTACTAGTACGATAACAAAAGGCGAATTTGATAAGGCGTTAAAAGAACGCTTCGGAAAAGATATGCTCTATGAAATGATGGCACAAGATATTATGACTAAAAAATATAAAGTGTCCGATGATGAAGTTGATAAGGAATTTAAAAAAGTGAAAGAACAAGCAGGCGATAATTTTAAAATGTTCCTTGAAAGTAACCGAATGAAAAACGAAGACGATTTAAAAAAACAAATCCGCTCTAGTTTAGCTATCGATAAAGCAATTAAGCAAACGATAACTGAAAAAGACATAAAAGCCCGATATAAACCAGAAATTAAAGCTAGTCAAATTTTAGTAAACGATGAACAAACGGCCAACGATATAAAAAGACAACTTAATAGCGGTGCATCATTTGAAGATTTAGCAAAAAAATATTCTGAAGATACTATTTCAAAAGAAAAAGATGGAGATTTAGGTTACTTCGGTCCTGGAAAAATGGTACCTGAATTTGAAGATGCTGCTTATAAATTACATGTCGGTGAAATAAGTGAACCTGTAAAATCAACAAAAGGCTACCATATTATTAAATTGACAGACAAAAAAGATTTAAAGCCATACGACGAAGTAAAAGGTTCCATTCGCAAAACACTTGAGGCTGAGCGTATACAAGATAATACGTGGCGTCAAAAAGTATTAATAGACGAATTAAAGAAAGAAAACATTAAAGTAAAAGACAGCGACTTAAAAGATACTTTTACACGTTTTGAACAACCACAAAAATAGCCGAACAAATTACATTTGTTCGGCTATTTTTTATATTACTTTTTAAAATATGTCCAACCTTCTTCTTGATAAACCTTTTCTTCTTTCATCAATTTACCAAGAGCACGTTTGAAAGCTGCTTTACTCATATTAAAACGCTCCCCAATATCTTCTGGATAACTCTTATCCCAAAACGGCATTGCACCGCCGCGGCTTTCCATATATTCATAAATAACAGCTGCATCATCTTCCATCCCTTCTTCTTTACGAGGAAGAAGAGAAATATTAATTGTTCCGTCCTCTTTCACATCAATAATACGTCCTGTTACGCGTTCTCCAATACGCACTTGCTCTTTGCGTTCAGAATGGTGCAAGAAGGCACGGAAATGTTCATCCGTGAATACAAATGATCCCACTTGCAACGAACGATACACACGACCATTTACATTTTTATTGCGCATAGATGGCGTCGCTTCTACTACAATTTCTTGCATATCCGCATCTCTTGCTGGAAGAGCAATTAAACGGCCGCGATTTGTTAATTTTAATGTACAATATAACTCATCGTCTTCTTGCGGCCATACTGGTGTATAAATTGGAAACTCATCAGCTGGAATTAATATATCTTTCGAAACACCGATATCAACAAACACCCCTAAACGAGGCTTCACTTCCACAACTTTTACCCAATTCCAATCTTCCGTTGTAATAAGCGGCGTTTTCATCGTTGCTGCTAAACGCTCTTGATGATCATGATATAAAAACACATCAATCGTGTCGCCTTCTTCAATTTCTCCAGCAACTTCATTTTTATGTAAAAACACTTCATCTTCTTCGTAACCGACCATATATCCAATTTCTGTTTCGCGTAAAACCGTTACTTCTTCAATCGCTCCTGGTTGTAACTTCATAGTTTTAATTCCCTTCTCTATATACTTTATCTTATTCTAACAGGTGTTATCTTCATATAAAAACACCCGCATCGAGAACAGCTTTATATTATTTTTTATCATTCCAAACAAAGTTTCATTATACACGTTTTTTCCTTTATTTGTCCAACTGACCAAAATTCACTATAATAAAGGTGGAGTTTAATTTGGAGGTGCTTATTATGGCAAAAGATAGTTCTTTTGATATCGTTTCAAAAGTAGAGTTTCCAGAAGTAACAAACGCTATTAACATTGCTTTAAAAGAAATTCAAAATCGTTATGACTTTAAAGGAAGCAAAAGTGATATTAAATTAGAAAAAGAGGAAATCGTTTTAACTTCTGATGATGAGTATAAACTTGATCAAGTAAAAGACGTTTTGATTTCAAAATTAATTAAGCGTGAAGTTCCGATCAAAAACTTAGATTACGGAAAAGTAGAAAGCGCTTCTGGCGGGACAGTACGTCAACGCGCAAAATTACAACAAGGCATTGATAAAGAAAATGCTAAAAAAATTAATAACATTATTAAGGACTTAAAATTAAAAGTAAAAACACAAGTACAAGATGACCAAGTTCGTGTAACAGGAAAAAGCCGTGATGACCTACAAGCAGTTATCGCAGCTGTGCGCGGAGCTGATTTATCAATCGACGTACAATTTATCAACTACCGATAAGCGTACATAAAAAGAAGCTGACCAAAATCCACTTTTGGGTCAGCTTCTTTTATTTTTCAATAGGATTCAGCCCCTTTTCGTTTCTTTACCAATACAAGAAAGATGATAAATAACACATTCACACCTACTAAAGCAGCAATAAACGACCAGTTCCATCCTGATTTTCCTGCAAGTGCATATACATTCGCAGTTTCTCTTTTCAACACAATGTAATATTTTCCGTTCTCTTCTCGCACCCTATCATCTTCTAACAATCCGCGCAGCTCATGATCTTTCCCAAATTCATTTGCAACAAGTTCCACTTTTTTTGTTTCTGTCGTGTTATTAATCGCGATAAGCGTTGTTTCATCTTTATACTTGCGCTTTATTACGCTCATACCATCTTTATCATATAATAGTTCAAATGTTCCGTAACGAAGAGATGGTAATGTTTTGCGAAGTTCTCCTAATTTCCCTGTATACTGCAAAAACTTCTCATCCGCTTTAAAATCCATTAAACGGCGATTATCAGGCACCTCCCCTCCATCTAATGCAATTTCAGTGCCGTAGTATACAAACGGAATGCCGGGTGATGTATATAAATAGGCAAGCGCTAATTTCAAGCGGGCTGGTGGAAAATATTTATTTTCTTTTGCTTTTCTAACAAAACGCTCCGTTTGGCTATTATCTACAAACGTCCCCTCTAGAGTATCACCGCTGCTTTTCGTCACATCATACAACGGCTTTACAGAAACATTCGGCTTTGCAAACACATCTGTCATGCGCTCTTGATAAGCCTGATTCAATACACCTTTCGCTCCTTCTATTTGCGTATCCGCTATTACAAAAAAATCTTGTTTCACACTCTGCATAGATGCAATCACTTCATTCAAAACTGACTTCGGAATATTCTCGTTATGTATCAAATGATAACCGTCTATATCCGTCTCCTTAATCCAATGTTTCGCATATTCAATCGTGCTCGTTTTATTTTCATTATCCACTACAAATTCAAACATAACTTTCATATCTCGCCGGTGCGCTTCTTGAACGAGTTGCTGCATGTCCTTCACCTGGCCAAAATGTTCATTCATTTTTGTTATATCAGTTGGATGATACCCATCATAACTACTACTTGCAGTGGGCGGTGACAACAAAACAGCAGTAAAGCCCATCTCTTTTATATAATCAAGTCGTTTTATAATCCCCTGAATATCCCCTCCTTGATATGCATCTAAATGATTCGTATCAATCTCTTTATCATTTCTAGAATCACCATTATTAAAACGATCGATCATAATAGAATACACAATTTCATCTTGCCACTGCCTCGTCTCCTTCGCTGACACAGGAATGGATAATTGAAATACAAACAATAGACATATGAAACATAAAAAATATTTCCCTAACTCCCTCTTCACATTGCTTCCTCCAAATTTTCTAATTATAAGAAAAGTATAACAATTTACACTCCTCTCGTATACTAGCGCATTTTGGTCATATAGAAATATGACATGTTATATTTCCTTACATAATAAATTAAATATTTAGAAAAATCTGTTGATTTATTTTTATTTATTGAATATGATACTAAATATATTCATTTGATGTGAACTTATATAACATAACAGGAGGGAAAACGATGCATATGGAGGATACAGTATTTCTTTTTTTAGCCACCGTCATGGTGATGATTATGACACCTGGGCTCGCTTTATTTTACGGAGGAATGGTTCGCAGTAAAAATGTACTTAGTACAACGATGCACAGTTATAGTGCAATGGCAATCGTGTCCATTCAGTGGATTTTCATCGGTTATTCTTTAGCATTCGGGCCTGATTGGAATGGGCTCATCGGTAATTTTGATTGGTTCGGTCTACAAAATGTTACTTTCACACCAAATGAAGCCTACAGCGCGACAATTCCGCATAACTTATTTATGATGTTTCAACTGATGTTCGCAATTTTAACTCCCGCTTTAATTTCCGGTGCATTCGCAGAACGAATGCGGTTTTCCGCTTTTCTTATCTTCATCTTACTTTGGACGACACTTGTATACGATCCCGTTGCTCATTGGGTTTGGGGCATCGGCGGATGGCTTCGTGAACTCGGTGCACTTGATTTTGCAGGGGGCAATGTTGTCCACATTACATCCGGCGTGGCTGGTCTCGTATTAGCTATTTTCCTCGGAAAACGAAAAGATGCTCACGACTCTTCACCGCATCATTTACCATTCACAATTCTAGGAGCAGGTTTATTATGGTTTGGCTGGTTCGGTTTTAACGTCGGCAGCACATTAACGTTAAATGACGTTGCCCTCGCCGCTTTTATTAATACAAATACTGCTGCTGCCGCTTCTGCGCTCACATGGATGCTGGCGGAATGGTTCTTCCAAACAAAACCAACTGTACTAGGTGCCGTATGCGGAGCTGTTTCTGGTCTCGTCGCAATTACACCAGCTTGCGGGTTCGTAACACCACCCTCCGCTCTTATTATCGGGGCAATCGGCGGGGCACTTTGCTTTTTAGCAGTCTATTTCCTAAAACATAAGCTCGGTTACGACGACGCGCTCGATGCCTTCGGTTGTCACGGTATTGGCGGAACTTGGGGCGGCATTGCAACAGGACTTTTCGCTACAACATCCGTTAATAGCGCAGGCGCAGACGGACTATTTTACGGAAATGCTGCACTTCTTTGGAAACAACTCCTCGCAATTGGAGCGACCTACGCATTTACAGCTGTAGTGACGTATGCAATCATTAAAGGAATCAGCTTATTCCTCCCCGTTCGTGCACATGAACATGAAGAGAAAATGGGACTCGACCTTTCCCTTCACGGCGAAAGAGCATATGAGCAAGTCGAAACTCCACTTATTGGAGATATTTTAGATGGAAAGTTAAACCATTCTTCTAAATAGCTCGCCTTTAAACAAAATTACAAAAAGAGGATTTCATATTGAAATCCTCTTTCTTCTATATACTTCTTCAACTTACGAAATCCGGATTATCTGAAATGGATTCATAAAACTACTTAATAGGTAATCTCCCTAATTTGATTAAAGGTACGCTCTTTCCCTAGATATAGGGCATAACATATAAAAAGAATTCAACTATTATAAAGGAGCTCTATGAATTATTATGATAAATCCAGTTTTTAACACCACAAGACAAGCAGGTGCGGGTGCCGCCGTCACATATGGTGCTGCACAACAGACACTTCATGCAATTCATCAAGTGATGGCAACAGATCCTCTTTTTGCACATGTCGTATATCATCATGTTATACCCCACCATGTTGCACATCATTATGTCATATATCCAACTGATTTCTCAACAATTCCGTTTGGTTCAACATACTATCTCTAAGGAAAGCCTTCTGCTTTCCTTTTTTCTTTAACATGTTTTCAGGACTCACGTCTTCATATAAATTAGGGACACCGCCCGGGGCAACTATTACACTTGTCCTTATATTATTTTTAATTTGCGGTCTATGCATTCAATGGGCTTGGAAATCTATTCGTTCTAATCGTGTGTAGAAGGAATAAAAGATATTTCAATCTGTTACCTATTACATTAACAACAACGGAAGAGGGAAAAGATTTCAAATACGCTTATTAGAAACAAGGTCATAGCTTATACGCCATGACCTTCAGTTTTATTCTTTAATATTTATATTGTACTCCTTAAACCAAACATGAATTTGCCCTAAATGCGCCAACAGCTGTGGCCCTGTCATGAGTTGCCCAAACCAAGGCGTTTGAAATGCACTGCCACCTGATTCAATTAATCCATGCAACTGGTCGTTATCAAATAATTCATGGAGAATCGACTGTTTATCCGTTAATAGCTCTTGTAGCCATGAAGTGACAGCCTTCGTGTAGTATGGATTATGCGTTTTCGGGTATGGGCTTTTCTTTCTATACAACACATCATTTGGCAAGACACCTTCTAAAGCCTTGCGCAATAGACCTTTTTCGCGGTTTTTATACATTTTCATTTCCCAAGGAATATTCCACGCATATTCGACAAGGCGATGATCTGCAAACGGCACACGCACTTCTAGGCTAGCTCCCATACTCATTCGGTCTTTTCGGTCAAGCAGCGTTGTCATAAACCAAATCATATTTAAATAAAATAACTGTCTTCTTTTTGTATCCAGTATGCTTTCTCCTTCTAACACCGGAGTTTCACGCACTGATTCTTCATAGCGATACTGAACATACTCTTGTAAATTAAGTTTTTTGCGCCATTCTTTTTTTAACAACTGTTCACGCGCCTCTGTTGACCGCATCCATGGAAACGCACTGGATTGTAAATCCTCTTCGCGGTAAAACCACGGATAGCCACCAAAAATTTCATCAGCGCATTCACCTGATAAACTTACGACAAAATCTTGTTTAACTTCTCGGCAAAACCATAGTAAGGAAGAATCAATATCCGCCATCCCCGGCAAATCACGAACAATTACGGCTTCCGTTAAATGTTCCGCTAAATCTTCATTAGAAATCACACAGCGATGATGGATCGTATCAAATGTATTTGTCATTAATGTAATAAACGGAGTATCTGAATTTGGCTGAAATGCATTTGATTTGAAATATTTTTCGTTATCTTCATAATCAATTGAATACGTATGAAGCCTCCCTTTTCCTTCTCGCTCATACGCCATCGCTGCAAATGCGGTAATCGCGCTAGAATCGACGCCGCCTGATAAAAATGTACAAAGCGGAACATCCGATACTAACTGTCTTGTAATGGCATCTTGCAGTAGAAACCGAACTTGCTCGACCGTTTCTTCAAAATTATGTGTGTGCTCTTCACTCACAACGTTCCAATAGCGCCAAACTTTTAAACCATCTTTTGAAAATGTAAGTGCATGACCTGGGCGCAATTCATCGATTCCAGCAAATATACCATGCCCAGGAGTTCGAGACGGACCTAATCCAAATACTTCTGCTAATCCCTCTGTCGTAATCTCCGTCTTCACATCAGGATGAGCTAAAATCGCTTTTAATTCTGAGCCAAACAACAATCGCCCAGCATCATGTTTATAAAATAGTGGCTTTACTCCTAAACGATCACGCGCAATAAAAACTTTTTCTTCCTGTTCATCCCATACAGCAAATGCATAAATACCATTTAAATGATTCACACACTGTTCTTTCCATTCCACATAAGAAGCGAGCAACACTTCTGTATCAGAATGCCCCTTAAACGTATAACCTCTTTGCAGCAATTCTTTCCGAATATCTTCTGTATTATATAGTTCGCCGTTATAGCAAATGGCGTAACGTTCTTCTCTTTTCTCCCGCACCATCGGTTGTCTACCGCCTTCTGGATCGACAACGATTAACCGTTTATGCCCAAAAGCAACACGATTACGAAGCCAAACGTTCGTATCATCCGGGCCCCTTTTCGCGAGCGTTTCGGCCATCTTCGTTATTGCTTCTTTTTCTTGTAATAACACTTTTGTATAATCAACCCACCCTGTAATGCCACACATTGCGATCACCCTTTCTCATCTCATATCCGCAGTCTGTTTTTATTCTATGCCCAATTTTGATTCTATGTGCCATTGTTATAAAGAAAGACTGAACTGTCTATAACAAGAACAGAAACTTCTATTTGAAAAGGAGCGAACACGAATGAAACAACGTAAACATATTTTGTATAGTCAACCGCGTGCTCATACAATTGGAAATGTTGAATATATAAACGAAGAATGGATATTTTTTGACGAAGAAAGCGATGAAGCTTTTTTACTAGAAGAGATGATTGAAGATGGATTTGAGATTTTATATAACAATAATTGGTTACCTGCTCGTTTTTATGAACATAATATTTTGCAAGTAGCAAATGAACATCATCCGCTGCAAAACGGTGAAACCATTCGCATTCGAAAAAGGTTGCTTTCAAGCTATCATGAATGGATAGAAGAGCTTTCAGATTCATCTTTTTCACTTGTCGCAGAAACATTACAATCACTGGGCTACTCTTTATACGACTGCATCTATGCTCACAATTTTTTATCATTCCAGCCAAAAGACCATTCATGCGAAGGCGTTAATATTCTCTTATTTGATAATGAAGAAATGATTTGCGCCCTCCATCACCATTATGTCCGCTATTCTACAAACAATAAGGATCTATTTAAAATTACAAAAGCGGATGGAGATGAATTGCATTTTCACAATTGACATGATAATAAAAATGAGGATGTTACAAAAGGGATGGAGTATCCACTTTTGAAAGCATCCTCATTTTTTATATTACGCAAATGGCGCAAATCCTAGTGGTAATCGTAAACCAAGATATAACACAACTAAAAACGCAATAACAAATTGAGCCCAAAACGCCCCTGTTGTTTTCCGTTTACTTATTTTCACAAGAATCATTTCCATCGCAGCAATTACCCATACACCACCAAGCATTTTGATACCATACAACATGTGTGCTTGTGCTGTAGCCGTTTTTGCAATACCCATGTACAATAAAACACCCGTTACAATAATAATGATGTACATCAAACGAAGTACCATATGTACACCTGTTGCTTTTTTTCCCGCTGTGTACATGGAATACGCAACGAAGAATAAAATCAAACCTAATGCCCACGCAGTAATATGCATATGTGTTGTCATGTAATCTCTTCCTCCTCTTTCCCCAAACTTTCTCACTTTACATAATACCACGTCCATTTCTTTTCAGGAAATATTTCGCTTTTTTTCTACTCAAATGATATAATATTTAGAGTATTTACAAACTTCTTGTAAAAACAAAGGGGGAACTAGCATGATTCAAACAAAAGACATTATCGAAATAACAGAAACATACGGAGCAAATAACTATCATCCACTTCCAATCGTAATTACGAAAGCTGAAGGTGTTTGGGTAGAAGATCCAGAAGGCAACCGTTATATGGACATGCTCAGTGCATATTCTGCAGTAAACCAAGGTCATCGCCATCCAAAAATTATTCAAGCGCTTATCGACCAAGCAGGGCGTGTAACATTAACATCACGTGCGTTCCACAGCGATCAATTAGGTCCTTGGTATGAAAAAGTTGCAAAGTTAACTAATAAAGAAATGATTTTACCAATGAATACAGGTGCGGAAGCTGTTGAAACCGCTATCAAAACAGCGCGACGCTGGGCATATGATGTGAAAAAAGTAGAAGACAACAAAGCCGAAATCATTGTATGTGTGGATAACTTCCATGGCCGAACAATGGGTGCCGTATCCATGTCATCCAATGACGAATATAAACGCGGATTTGGACCAATGCTTCCAGGTATTGTTGTCATTCCTTACGGCGACATTGAAGCATTAAAAGAAGCGATTACACCAAATACAGCTGCATTTATTTTAGAGCCAATCCAAGGCGAAGCTGGCATTAACATTCCACCAGCAGGTTTCTTACAAGAAGCATACAATGTATGTAAAGAAGAAAATGTATTATTTATCGCAGATGAAATTCAAACAGGTTTAGGCCGTACAGGAAAATTATTTGCATGCGATTGGGACAATATCATTCCTGATATGTACATTCTTGGAAAAGCGCTAGGCGGCGGTGTATTCCCAATTTCTTGCGTTGCTGCAAACCGTGACATTTTAGGAGTATTTGAGCCAGGCTCTCACGGTTCTACGTTCGGTGGTAATCCACTAGCTTGTGCAGTTTCTCTTGCTTCTCTAGATGTACTATTAGAAGAAAAATTAACAGAACGTTCTTTACAATTAGGAGAAAAGCTGTTAAATCAATTACGCGAAATTGACAATCCAATGATTACAGATGTGCGCGGAAGAGGATTATTTATCGGTATCGAATTAAATGAACCTGCACGCCCTTACTGTGAACAATTAAAAGCAGCTGGTTTACTATGTAAAGAAACACATGAAAATGTAATCCGCATTGCTCCGCCTCTTGTTATTTCTGAAGAAGATCTACAATGGGCATTTGAAAAAATTAAAGAGGTATTATCTTAATATCGAAGAAGGTTGCCTGTTAAGAGGCAACCTTCTTTTTTGCTATGCAATGATTCTCACTATATACAACAGACCAGCTAGAATAGGAAACATGAGTAATATACCGATGAGACATGATAGCCACACATGCTTCCATTTCCACCAACCGCACGCAATTCCTCTCCAAAACAAAAACACCGAAAAAGGAATGACTAAAAAGAAAGCTGTACCAAGCCCAGGCACGTACCCTCTCTTCAAGATTGCCCCCACAAGATGAACAATCCCGTTCATAAAAATCATTGCCTGTGTAATCAATATCGCATATAACGTTATCTTCTTCAAAAACAGATTGTGTATAAGCACAATCGCACACACAAAAACAGTCAATATAAGTAATGCTATGAAAAAATGCTTTGATTGCAGCATATTCTCTTCCATCTGAATGGGCTGTAAATATTTTATTTCCCGAAAAAAGTAATACTCTTCTGCATTATGCAAAGTAAAAATAATCGGGATAAGCCAGAAATAAGGAGAGCGCAGCGTATTATTTGACACCATTACGGAGCGTTCCAACATTTTCTACAGTGATAACAACCTCATCACCAGCATGTAAAAATCGAGGTGGTCGAAATCCCTTTCCAACTCCAGCTGGTGTTCCGGTTGCAATAATATCGCCTGGCTCTAACGTCATTCCTTTACTTACAATTGATATAATTTCTTCAATTGAAAACATCATATTTGCCGTTGTAGAAGATTGACGTACTTCCCCGTTCACCTTCGTTTCAATATGAAGTGCATTCGGATTATGCATCATTGAGTGATGTACGATAGATGGCCCCATTGGACAAAATGTATCAAAACTTTTCCCAAGAAAAAATTGTTTATGCTTCTTTTGAATATCTCTGGCTGTAACATCATTTACAATCGTATAACCAAACACGTGATGCAACGCTTCTTCTTTCGGAATTCTTTTTCCACGCTTTCCGATCACAATTGCAAGCTCTCCTTCATAATCAAGCTCACTTGTCGCATGCGGATGACTATAAATTTTATCCTCATTGCCAATTACAGTTGTTGGAGCCTTTGTAAAAATAATGATATTTTCCGGAACCGCTTCTGCTCCATCCATTTCGATTGCATGCTCACGATAATTTTTCCCAACACAAAGAATATTTTTTCTTGGCCTTGGAATGGGGGCCAACAACTTAACTTCCAATAATGAATAATAAGCATCCTCGCAATGTTCTTTTGCCCATTCGACAATCTCAATTACTTTCGTAATAAAGGGTTCTCCCTGTTCAATACACTCTAACATTGTAATGGGAATCGTAACTTTTTCGCCTTTTTTTCTCTGCGCTTCTCTTATATGCAACACTGTTTGTGATGCATCATCTACAACACCAACAAACACTTTTTCATCTGTTTTTGCCGTCACAAACCGCATATTTCCACACCCCATCTTCAAATTCATACTGTAATGGTATTCGCACCTACTAGCAAAAATCCTCCTGAAAATATTTTTAATTTACAACATTCTCTCTATTACACGCGCAATTAAAATACTTTTTTGCCAAAATATGTAGAATCCCTTCTTCTTTTAGCGAATATGTTTCTTTTTTATGGAAACTTTGTATAATATGTACTACAGACACTCTTAAAATCTATAAGGAGACGGAGCCGATTCTATGTTTGAGCAAGCAATTGAAAAAAAACGTGAAAAAATGAAATACTTGGCCAAACGGTATGGAATGACATCTCAAAAAACGGTTAGTTGTAGTCAAGAGCTGGACAGGCTCTTAAATGTTATATTACTCATACAAATAGATCATGTGCCAACTCAACATACAAACGTACACTCCCGCTGAGTGTACGTCTTTTATTTTTAAAATAACAGACACATATTTGCACAAACGCCCATACAATAATAGAGTAAAACTCTCGTCGTAGACATTCGAATTAAAAAGGTCAAATATAAAAATTTTTCATATAAAGGGTGTTTTCTATGCCTGCAATGGTTGGACACGTTAATATTGTTAATATCGGATCAAGCGGTGTATTTCATATTGGAGATGTATTTGCCATTCGTCCTATTAGTTACTCCCGTGCATTTGCAGGAGCGGGTTCTTTTAATGTTGGAGAAAATGTATCTATATACAATTACGAAAGTACAACAAATGTAAATGATAATGATGTAATCGATCAACCAATCACTGCTACTTATTAAAGGGGGGGAAATAAAAATTGAAACTGTATGTACACCAAAGTATTATTATTAAAAATATAAGAATAGAGAACCTTACAACTTCAGCTGTCTTTCAAATTGGAAGTGCCGGTAGTATTAAAACATTATCAAAGTTCTCTAATACAGGTGGATTTACAAAACCAACCCCCCCTCTAACAGCCGAGGGACAAATTATTTCTATTTCCCCTCCTCCTCCTAGTTCTTCTTAACGTACTAATATCATAGACATATACCAATATACCCTCCAGATTGAAAAGGAGGCTTCCAGCAGTGAGTCAAGATCTATATACTTATTTACAGCAAATGCAACAATGCATTCAACAACAACAGGAAAAAATAAATGCTTTAGAAATACAACTAGCGCAGCTAACAGAGCAAATAGAAGAACTGAAACAGCGACCATCCTCTTCAATTGGGAAAGTCGAATACAAGTTCGATCAGCTAAAAGTCGAAAATTTAAATGGTACATTAAACATCGGTTTAAATCCATTTACGAGCAAAGGGGAAGTTATTGAAGACTTTAATGTTGAAACTGAAACATTAAAGGTAAACCCTGAAACCCAAGTAAATCCCGATTTTTATCAAGATATCATTCAAGAAATGCACCGCTATTTAGACGAAGAAGCGTATAGCCGTATTCTTCATTTCGAACAGGAAGAACGAACACCTCTCGATGATATGTACCGTCAAATGATGATCGATGATATAAAGCAACAAATGGAACACCGTCTTCCATACTATTTATCTCAAGTACAGCCACATCCAGAAATTACATCTAATCCACAATATATGAAAAATGTCATTATTCAAGCAATGAAACAAGATATTGATAAAGCATTTCTTTCCTTTATTCAGCATATACCGCGTAACTTCCGAAAGGAGTAATTGCATATGAATTTTACTGTTATTAATCATGAAATCAAGGTAGGAAATATTAGCTCCATCGGGATATCTTCGTCTGCTTTATTCCTAATTGGCGATGCAAATCTCATTATTTCATCTTCTATTTTAGATACACCATTTGAATCTGTTACAGGAGGTCCGTTTGTACCACTCGTAACTGCTATACCTACCACTCCTCGATAAGGAGGACTCGTTATGCGACATATTTCTGTTTTACATCAGCTCTCTGTCACCACACTAGGACTTGATGCTATTACTCAAATTGGCGATACAAATCATGCGGAATTAAAAAACAGAGCGATTGTTGTTCATCGCGAAATTCCTAACTTTTTAGCTCAAGAAGGAAAATGGGAAGCATATGAAATATTTGTCGATGACGAAATCACGATTCCAACTCGCGTCAACGAAGTATACATGACTGTCATTAATGAAAATCCCTTTATCGAAGTAGGCTGCATTACCATTCAAAGTATGCTAAGTGCTTCTTGCCTTCATATCGGGTCTATTGATTATGTATTTTCAAACTCACGCATTTTACAAATTCGTCAATTTACTACAAAAGAACCTTTTCGCAAATAAATCATATAGTACCATAAAAGGAAATTGAAGTAGGTGAAAATATGCCGTCTGTTGTCGGGAACTTAGTCGTTCAAAATAGTAACGGTTCTTTTAACTTAGGGGATTTCTATAATGTATCTCCGAAAGAAAATACGAAAGCTTATAACGGATCTGGTTCATCAAATGTCGCTTTTGTCCTTAATACATTTAACGGTGTAAGTGGTACAAATACATTTGATTCTGATGTAGCTGATCAAGATCAAATCGGAACAGCATAAAGTGAAACTTCTATTAGCGGAGGCCTACTACCCGTGAATAGCAAGATAACAAAAAACGGAGGGAACCCCTCCGTTTTTTGTTGTTTGTCCATTCAAACTTTAATAACTCCCGCTTTCGAGTCCATACTTAAACCCTTATTGCAAGTTTCACTTTATCAATCTACTCGCAATACGTGACTCCCATCAAAGAAATATAAATATGTTTCTTTTACGGGTTGATGTAAACTTTTCTCTAGTGCTTTCCGATAAAGGGCTAGCTGTATTTTATACCGTTCTTCTAATATTGGTCTCGCTTGTTCAAATCCACCTGGGAAACGGGCCTCAATTGTATCTGTTTTAAAATCAATTAAAACGATGCCCTCCTCTTCTTCAATCATACAATCAATAACCCCTTGAACAAGGATGGATTCGTCTTGTTCAGCTGTCCAATCTTGATAGGCTTCGTTTGCTGATAACATCATCGTAAACGGTACTTCGCGCTCTACATGTTTTGCAGCTAACATTCGTTTCCCAAGTTCTGTTTCAAAAAATGCAACAATCTTTTCCGGTGCTATTTCTTCTGCTTGTTCAAATGTTAAGAGCTCTTTATTTACCATTTCAGCAATTTGTTCTTGAATCACTTCAGCTGTTATTGTTTTCGCTAAGTTTACATGCTGCATAACGGTATGAACAGCCGTCCCGCGTTCTGCATACGTAAGTCCTTTTTTCTCCATAAAACGCGGACGTGTTTCAATTGGCGCACGAACTCGTTTGATAAACGATGTATCACTACCTTCTTGTGCTTGATAGTTTCGTTTAATTTCCGTAACAGATTGCTTGGCGCGGTGCCTTGCCGCATCTTCGAATCCATACTGCCATGTTAACCTTTTATACACTTCATCTTTTTGCTCACTACAGAGAGAAACTGATTTTTGCTCCCTGAGCGCTTCTAATAGCTCTTGCTTTTCTTCTTTCATTGGCTCTGGTGCTTGCAACTCTGCCACGTCAACTGCTTCTACTTTCCAATTTGCATCATATTCATATAGATCAGCTGGAATATTTCCCTGTCCCATCTCAAAAAGCATGTCACTATCTTTATGTCTGCATAATGATGGTACAATCCAATCTAAATAACAGGTTGCCCCGGCACGTACATAATCCGGCAATAACCATTCGGCATGCTCGCGGGCATCTAGCCATTTCTGTATTTCTTTTTCTTTATCTTTTACAGTTCCAATTAAAATGAGCTTTTCTTTCGCACGTGTTAAAGCAACATATAAGACGCGCATTTCTTCGGCAATCAGCTCCATTTTCATTTTGCGCTTAATCGCGAGCTGCGATAATGTCGTATATTTAATGCGCTTTTTCGGATCAATAAACTGTGAGCCAAATCCGAAATCTTTATGCAGCAAGAAACGCTTCATTAAATCTTGTGTGTTAAAACGTCTTCCAAGCCCTGCCACAAATACAACTGGAAACTCCAGTCCTTTACTTTTATGAATTGTCATAATACGCACAACATCTTCTTGTTCGCCAAGCGCACGTGCTGTTCCCATATCGTCACCGCGTTCTAATATCCGCTCAATAAAACGCAAGAAGCGGAATAAACCACGAAATGAAGTCGCTTCATATTGGCGGGCACGATCATATAACACGCGAAGATTTGCCTGGCGCTGCTTACCAGCGGGAAGACCACTCACAAAATCATAATAACCCGTTTCACGATACACTTTCCAAATTAAATCCGAAAGCGACTGCTGACGCGCAAATTCACGCCACTCTTGTAAATGCTCATAAAACCATGATATTTTCTCATGCAATTCTTTCTCTTCCTCTAATGGTGCGCCTTGCAAGAAAGAGCGCATTACTTCATAAAAGGAGCTTTTTTTCCCATGAGTACGCAGCATCGCCAACTCTTCGTCTGTTAATCCAACAATTGGCGAACGAAGCACAGCTGCTAACGGAATATCTTGCGCTGGATTATCAATTACGCGAAACAGGTTCATCATTACATTCACTTCTGTCGCTTCAAAATAACCAGTCGCAAGCTCTGCATAAACAGGAATACCTTGCTGCTTTAACTCTTCCATAATTTGCGGCGCCCATGGCATAGAACGCAGTAAAATAACAAAATCACGATACGTAACAGGGCGCATGCCGTTTGTTTTTCGGTCATATACTTCATAACCAGAATCGACCATTGCTTTTATCCTTTGTGCGATGAGGCGTGCTTCTAATTGCGCCTTTTCTAATTCCACGCCTTCCTCTTCATCCACTACCGCGCTATCAGATTGATGGATAAATAACAATTCTGCTGATGGATCCGCTCCTTCTGGATAGCTCGCTCCAAGCTTCAGCTCAGCGTCTTCATCATAGTCAATTTCTCCGACAGCTTCGCCCATAATTTGTTTAAAAATAAAGTTTGTCCCTGCTAGTACTTCGTGACGACTGCGGAAGTTTTTTGCTAAATCAATTTTCATGCCGCCATCTATGCCTTCAGATGTAAAACGTTTGTATTTCCCTAAAAATAGTCCTGGCTCTGCTAAACGGAAGCGATAAATGGATTGTTTTACATCGCCCACCATAAATAAATTGCCGTCTTGCTCTGAATCTTTCGTGACAAGCTTAATAATCGATTCTTGTACAAAGTTTGTATCTTGATATTCATCAACAAGCACTTCTGTAAATTTATGACGGTATTGCCACGCAACTGGTGATGGACGCAGTTCTCCCTCATCCGTACGCTCGCTTAAAATTTGTAAGCAAAAATGCTCTAAATCTGTAAAATCAACCATTCCTTTATTGCGCTTAATCGCTTGGAACTGTTCTGTAAATACTTTTACCAGATCAACAAGCTTACGCAGTACGGGGTGCATATCTTGAAAATCACGTAAAAAACTTTCTGGACTGCGGCTAAATAATTCTTCATGTAGTTTCTTCACTTCATCTTTCGCTTTATTCCGCAGAGAGTCAACTTGTTTCACAATTTCTTCATTATAATCACTCTTTTTAATACGCTTTAACGTTTGCCAAGAAGCAGTTTGCATCGCTTCATATGTGTTTGTCCAAGACCCACAAGCTGCTTCGGACAAGTTCTGAAGTAACGAAAGATCCGCTTGCAGCGTTTCAACGCGCGGTGCTGGGCCGTCTGGTAACATCGCAAGCTCGATCGCTTTTTCAGCGTATTGCTTTGCCGTTTCCAGCTGCACCTTTACATCCTCTAATAAATACGAGGCATACATTAATTCTTCAATTGTTTTTCCTTCTACGTCATATGCTTCAACTAATTTATCAAGCCAACCGTTCGGATCTGGATGCGCTCTTGATTCAGTATGGAGCGCCAAAATCATACGCTGCAGATCATCATCAGTGCGGTCACTCGTATAACGATCGACAAGTTCAAAAAACAATTCATTATTTTCCATGCCGTACTCTGCTTCTAATATGTCATCCAGAACTTCTTCTTTTAATAATTCATTCTCCGTCTCATTCGCAATGCGAAAACGCGGATCAACATCGAGCATATAATAATATGTTCGAATGACTTGTAAACAGAACGAATGGATTGTCGAAATCGATGCTCTGTTCAGTAAACTAAGCTGCTTTCGAATATGCGGCGAAGCTGGATCATCAATTAATACTTTTTCTAACGCGGATCCAATTCGGTTTTTCATCTCTTGCGCCGCTGCATTTGTAAACGTTACGACAAGCAGGCGATCGACATCAACTGGATTTTCCTCTCGAATCATTTTGCGAATAATACGTTCAACAAGTACCGCTGTTTTTCCCGACCCAGCTGCAGCTGCAACTAAAATATCACGGCCATCCGCAACGATTGCTTTCCACTGATCATCGGTCCACTGACTTCCTTCTGGTTTCGCTGGCCAAGTTTGTATCGTCATGACTGGGTATCCTCTCTCATTTTCTCTAACGCTTCACTATCTTTCATATCTTGCAATGCCCTGTATTTGTTATCTTCTAACGACTCATCAAATTGACAAACAGAGCGGAAATTACAAAACGTACATGCTGTTTTGTTCCCCATTTTATACGGTGCAATATCGATAACACCTTCTGTTATATCTGTCCCGATGTTTTCAAATGTACGATGTACGTATTGCTGCAATACATGAAACTCTTGCTCACTCGCAATATCAGAACGCGCACTAAAACTGCCATCTTTTTTAAGGCCCGCTGAAATAATATTCGAGCTTCCTGTCGTTAACGTGTTATCCATTAGCCGAACGACATCAGCGTCTCCAAGAACGAGTCCTTTCATCTTAAATTTCTTTAAAATCTCTTGTTCAATTTCAGCCTCTGACACGTCACCTTTCATTTCAACAATTGGATTATGAATATGGAAATACAATACTCCGGCGGGGCTTGCGTTCCCGCCCCTCTCCATCCATTTGCTTGCGTTTGTTGTCACGACATCTAAATACGTCAGCATTTGCAGTGCTAAACCATAATATACTTCCGTTAAATCTAATTTTTTCGCGCTCGATTTATAATCAATAATACGTAAAAACGTGCCCGTTTCATCTTCTGCTTTATCAACGCGGTCAATTCGTCCAACTACTTCCATTTTCACACCATTTGATAATTCAAATTTCATAGCTGGCAATGAGTTTGTTCCGCCCATACCAAATCCAACTTCTAAATCAACAGGTACAAAGCCGCTCGACTTTGCATGCTCTCTTAACACAAGTGAAGTACGGAAAATAATTTGCTGTAATTTATGCTTTAAATAGTGATGCCTGTTGGAACTTAATAAAATTTGCCGCTGCAAAAGCGGTGCTAACTCTTCGATCACAGTAACAGAAAGATATTCACACTCTTTTACAGTTAAATCAGCCCAGGTACGCTTTTCTTTCAATAATTTATCAGCAATCTTTTTCAAAGCAGCATGGAACAGTTCCCCGATATCTGGTGCATCTAATTTAAAAATATCACGTTCTTTCAAAGATAAGCCATGCTGCGCAAAATGAGCATACGCACAACGATTAAAGAGCTCCATACGTGATACGCTGCCTTTAATTTTGTCACCGTATAACTCCTCGCTTACAGCAGGGCTTAATTTACGCGCTCTGTTTCGGTAAAACAGACTTGATAACACACGAATGCTCTTTTGCTTCCACTCCGGCGTTGTAACATAAAAATTGTATACATCCCACCAGAAAGAAAGATTCCCCTCAAAACCGTATCGCTTCCAGTTTTGCAGTTGCTGCGTTAAATACGAAAGTGTCACTTCTGGCGTGGCCACATATGAAATTTGCTCACTATGTGACAAATCATTTACATCATTCGTTAAAAATATTTCGGCAGCAGAAGGAAACATTCTTTTAACCTTCTTTATAAAGCTAGATGCTAATAGCGTCTTCCCTTCTTCGTCTGCAAGCGGACAAGAAATATATAACTTCTCCGCTGCCCTCGTCACCGCTTGATAAATGACAAATTGTTCATCGAGTAACTTTTGCCGCGCTGTTGGTGCCAGTTCAATTCCTGCTGAAACAAGCACTTCTCGTTCTTCGTCAGATAATACACCATCATCTGATGGCGCCGCTGGAATAATTCCCTCATTTGCTCCAATTACAAATGCCGCTCGAATATTCGAAAGACGCGAACGGTCAATATTTGCAATTAACACTTGATCTAAAGACGGCGGAATATTCGCGAACTGGAGTGACTCTAGTCCTGTCGTCATCACATTTGTAAACATAGATAGAGACATTTTCTCTTCTCCAAGCATTTCAACGCACGTATCTAGTAGCGTGATGACTTGTTCCCATACTTGATCATGATCATTGGCAAATAAGAAATTCCCTTCTTCCTCTGCTTGCAGGCGTAACTCTTCTAATTTTTTAGGAACGTCTAGCTCTTCTAAAAACAAATAAACTGCTTCACACATACTCATTGTCGTTACCGCTCGTTTTAATCGCTTTTGCAAACGAATAATCGGTGTGCGAACAATCTCACGAAGACGATTAATCTTTTCTTCCATTTCTCGTTCGCTATCTGTTTGACCGCCATGTACACCATCTAATGAACGGTAGCGACGATATGTCCACGGCTCTTTCAACGTCCATCTTTTCCCTTGCACGCCATACGCTAAACAGTAATTTTCAAATTCATCCATTTCATCACGTATTTTCGCTTTATTTCCATCTAATGGGTACAACAGTTCGGTTTTTATGCAGCGAAATACCGCATCGTAACGCCAATTCCCACTAATGACTTCTAACGCAGAGCGAATAAACTCAATTAATGGATGATGAAGCATTGGGCGTTTTTCATCAATAAAGAATGGAATATTATAATCAACAAACAACGTCCTCATCATATCGTAATAGCTTTCACCATTGCGAAGAAGCACCGCGATATCACGATAACGATACCCTTCTTCCGCTACTAATCTGCGAATTTCGCGCGCAATGCCTTCCACTTCTGCCCGTAAATTCGCCGCAGCATATAGTGTAATGGGTGACTCACCTTGAAACTCTGCATAGGGACGAGAATCATAATGCGCCTCTAAATGGGCAAGTGCTTGCGACGTAAAACGCGGTTGCTCTCGCATGACAATCGTATTTTCAATAACAATTTTCTCTTCACTTGCTACCTGTTTTAGTTTTTCATACGTGATAAGCGTTTGATAAAATAAATCCAGTTCGCTCACTGGCTGTGATAACGTCTGCTCATCAAGCGTTAATGCAATTGTCATTTTTGCTCCGCATCGCAGTAGTTGCCTTACAATCTCTAGCTCTTGCGGTGAAAATGCGTGAAATCCATCAATATAGATCATGCTATCTTTCACATACTTTGAATAGGGAAGCTTTTCAAATAAAAGCTTCATATAATCTTCAGAATCTAAATATTTTCCAATTAACGCTCGTTCAAAATCATCATATAGAAGCTGCAAATCATACATTTTGTTTGCTAACAGTTTCTGTTCATTTCCATTGCTATGAGCCTCTAATTCTTGCCACATCGCATACACATTTGACGGCGTTAAATTGTAGCGTTTAAATTCCGTAATCATACTGCCAAGTTGCTCAAAAAATCCATTTTGCTCTGCTGCTTTCTGGAAAACATATAATTCTTCTTTACGCGCCTCGACAATTTTACGAAGCAACATATGCACACCAGATTCATCAATATGAAGGCGGCTTGCTCCGCCGACTTCTTGAAGCACCTTCCACGCTAACCGCGAAAAACTAAACACTTGTGCTCGAATAGAGCCGCTGACGTCTCCATTAATTAATGCTTGCTGCGTTTGGAATGTCATTTGCTCTGGCACAAGATATAAAATCGTTTCACCTTTTGGACGATGCTGCAGCTCTTGCTGTACGTCTTGCAAACACATCGTACTTTTTCCACTTCCAGCTCGTCCTATTATAAATCGAAGTGACATGTAAACCCGCCTTTCTATAAGTGAACTTCGATCAATCAAGATCTATCCCGCTATTTGCGGGCAGTAAGACCCCCACCTCAAGATTGAGAAAGAATCGAAGAAGATAGGTGGGGGATAACTGCCCGTAAAAGCCCGATTGGTTCAACTAATAATCAGAGGGGGGATGAAGAAAATCCCCTCTGATTAAAGTTTCACTTTATCCGAAAAAGAAGGTAATTCGAAATTTCGAATTACCCTTTAGAGAAATTTGTTTGTACTTCATTGATTGGCCAATAGCGCAAATCAACTTTTCCAACAACTTGTTCTATTTTTACAAATCCGAAGTGACGACTATCCCAGCTTCCTAAACGATTATCTCCAATTACAAAGAGAAACCCTTGCGGAACAACCTTTTCATTTGTTAACTCTTCTAGGGTAAAGTCTCCTGTTAACTGTCTTCCATGAATTTGTTTTTTGTATGCATCTAAGTACGGCTCTTCAATAAATTGTCCGTTAATATATAGTTTATCATGTTTGTATGCAATTTTGTCCCCCGGAAGGCCAATAATCCGTTTTACATAATCTTCCTGTTTATTTGCATGAAAGACAACAACATCAAAACGACTCAATTCACCTAACTGATAGCCTACTTTATTCACAATCAGCATATTACCATCTTGGAGCGTAGGCATCATCGATTTTCCTTCTACCACATATGTTGCAAAGAAAAAAGTGCGAAAAAATACAGCTAATAAAACACCTATAAAAATTGTTCTCATCCACTCTATGCTTTCTTTTTTCCACTTTCGCTTCATCATGCCACATCCCTTTCTCTTTTCTATAACAGGGGTGCGCTCACTTACGAAGTTTAGTCTCTGCTCAGTTCAAGCTTGACTTCAATTTTCTTTCCGACATACCATAAAACAAAAATGACACCTATTACAATAGCTGTTTTTACTGGCTTATGCATAAAAGAGGCAAGATCATGACCAACGTAACTTAACACAAAAATCATCACAAGCTTACCAAGTGAAAGTGCTAAAACAAACTGCCGCTTACTAATACGCGACAAACCTGCTACAACGTTAATAAGCGCTGACGGCGTAAACGGAAAACAAAATAACAGGAAAATCGGTGCAAATCCTTTTCTCTCTATCCATGTCATCGCACTGCGAACTCGTGGATGTCTATTTACAAAAGCAAAAAAGCGACTTCTTCCAAAACGACGAATGATAAAAAACACAAGCAATGCCCCTATACATGAACCAAGCCATGAGTAGAAAAAGCCAAGCCATAGTCCAAAAGCAACTGCATTTGCCATCACAAATAAAAAGAGAGGCAAAGCTGGAATAAACGCTTCAATCATCGGAAGCCCAATGCCAATTAGCGGACCAAATGCTTGATAGCTCTTTAACAAATGTTCCATATTTTCTATTGTGAAATATTCTTTAATTGTTTGAAAATCCATTCTACTATGTACCCCTTTACCTTGCTCTAACAAATTGTAATTTTTTCCAAACAAAGAGGATATTACCCTTACTTTAAGAGCCCGATTTGTACAACTCCATGAAAAAGACGTTTCCTAACTGAAATTTTAGTTTACCTTTTCCTGTTATTACTTTACCATTACTCTGCAATAAGGGGAAATGATATATCTGACAACTAAATATATATTTATTTTCCATATTTCCTAGAAAAAATCCTTTTATAAATAACAAAAAAGGATGGCAAATGCCATCCTTTTTTCACACTATGATCTATAAGATTATAGTTTTACAACGTTTTTAGCTTGAGGTCCACGGTTACCTTCTTCTACTTCAAAGCTAACTTTTTCGCCTTCTTCTAAAGATTTGAAACCTTCAGTTGTAATAGCAGAGAAATGTACGAATACATCGTTTTCGCCTGGAACTTCGATGAAACCGAAACCTTTTTCATTGTTAAACCATTTTACTTGACCTGTTTTCATAATAACTTCCTCCTAAAAATAAATATATTTTTTAGTTTTCACAGCATAAAAAAAGAATCCACACATTATCAAATGCGAAACAGAACACATACATAATTTTCTCGCTAGTTTCACGGCACTTGATAATATATGGATTGCTTGATTTAAGTATTCAACTATAAATTAACTATACCATATAAAAAAAAGAATGTACAACATAATTTATGAAAACAAAAATAAAAAAATGGATAGAACCGACACTCTATATCGAGCATCGGTTCTTTTGTTTTAATAAACATACATATCATTTATTGTTTATGAACTAAAGAATCTTTATTTTTTAGTGTAACGAATGTACGATGCATCATTGTAAATCCACTGATTCTTACCTACTTTTAACCAGTTTCCTGATTCACCCCACACTTTGTACACTTCTCCTTTTTGCACTTTACGAATAATACGATTACTCGTTGACGGGCCGGAACGTAGATTAACATTATTTCTATTAATATGTATCACGCCGTGTTCCTTATTAGATTGCTGCACTTTTGCCCCGCTTGAAATAGCATTTCCATTATATGCTTTTAGTACATCCGCACGAAATTGCGCTTCCGATACGCCATGGCTGGCCAAATAAGCTAATGGATCTTCGTGATCAGTACCACCAAACTTATACGTAACATCTTTATGAGTCCACAACCCTTTAGATGGATGAATATTGCGGCTACGTAAAATCTCCGCTAGCAGCTTTACATAACGTTCATAAGACCGTTTAAACTTTACTGGATTTTTCGTCTCACTTAATTCAACTTGAACAAATCTCTCATTCGCAGTTGGTCCTGCCCCCCACGAACGATATTTTGTACTCGCAGTCTGAATCGTCTCATCCCAATCGACAACATAATGAACAAAAGCTGTCCCCCATGTACGAGACTGATAACGTTGAATGTTAGTTGCCGAAACCTCAGGAGTAGCAGTTGAATGCGCCACAACCCCTTCGTACTTACCTACACCATTGCGATATGGTTCCTTAGGTAAATCTGGAATAATAAGTGTACTATCAGCAAACGCACTATTAACCGAAGTTAATAACGTAATAGATGCTACAGTTACAGAGCATAGTAGTTTAATAGCTTTCATTTTTCATCACCTTCAAAAAACCTTATTTAATTTATGTAGAAAAAACAACTAAAAAGCCCCAGTCAAACTTTATTGGGAGGATTGAGAAATAGTAGAAACGTGCACTATTTGATAATAGATATAATTTGGGGACTCATCTATATAAATACAAATTAAAAAATGACATAAAAACACTCTTTCTTTTTAGATGGGCAAGGCATCTAGCCACGCATAAAATTTCCTACCACATGAAGATTTAAAACAAAGGTGAAAAGTGCGTGCAGGTCTGGCAGCGATTTATATGTCGAAAAATTAAAATGGATTTATATGTATTTAAATTATCTCACATAATTGCTGTTTAAAACAGATAAAAAGTTCTGCTGATAAAGGAAAAATGACATAAAAACCCCTTTCTTTTTAGGTTGGCGAGAGCGTCTGGCCACGCATAGAAGCGGTCAGGGCCTTTTTCTGCCACGTGCGAGGTTTAAAACAAAAGAAGAAAGTGAGTGTAGGTTATGTTTTGTTCTGCATAGCAACGACTTATATGTTGAAAAATTAAAACGGATTTAGATAGTGATTTTTTAAACTCTACATGAATGGATTACACTTCCTTCTTCTTATTCCGTGTCATCAATCTTCTTTTTTTATAGGACTAATTGCAATCAGTGCATTATGCATAAAGCCTGTGTATTCTTTCTTACCGTCTTTTCGTCCACCAAACTTCTTGTAACACATAAATGAAATAACACGAATTATTACCTGCCTTTGCGTGATTTTCTTTATTAACAAATCATTCCCTAAAATACATTTATTCATCTGTTATACTAAATAATGTATTTAAATCAAGGGAGGACAACATAGTGAGAATTTTTAGATTGAGTTGTTTTGGTCTAATTGGAATATTTATAATTATTATTACCGCAGCAATTATTAAGTTTTGGTAACCGTAATCTAGTCAAGCAAAAACTTGGTATTAGTGATGAAAAAGTATTTAGTAAAGATTATACAAAACCATATAAAAACAATGAAATGATGTATATACAAAGGAAGTATGAAAGATAATTTTATTCTACAAGCAGAATTGTACAAGAACTCTATTAAATAGAAATAACCATAAAAGCCCTTCTCACATGAAAGGGCTTTTGTTAATTGTAATATAATTATCTGCTAAATACTTAAATGTATTAATCTCATCTTCAGTCATATCTCTTATATAATTCTTCATTTGTTTTCGGCTCTACTAAAACTAATTTCCCCTCAAATAGAATCATTGAAAGTACTCTCTCTTTTTCATCATCCATATCATCAATCTTCTTTCTTCAAAAGATACATTTTCTCATATGCGGGTTTTAGCTCTAAAACCTCATTTTGATTCACTAGTAAAAATTTTGTCGCCGCTTGTTTTCTTTTTCTATCTTCAAATTCTGCCCGAAGCTGTGCAGTTCGATTCCTCTGATTTTCAAAGCTGTTTTTAGATACTTCTAATTTAATTGTCTGGTCATTTATGAATTCAATCAGAATATTTCCATGAGGAAGTTTTGTTACAGTTTCAATATGAAAATGCGATAACCAAGCACACTCTTTGCGAGAATAAGAAAACGTAGGAAAAAAATAAATATAATCTGTAGGACTAATTGCAATCGGTGCTTTATGCGTAAAGCCTGTGTATTCTTTCGTACCATCTTTTCGTCCGCCAAAGCTAGCACCATATTGACGACAACTTTGTTCCACAATCTCAAGTGGCTTTTGGTACACAAAAAATTCATCATTTTCTTCGATCACACGTGTTACAATTCGTTTGTCATTTAAAACAATTGGAAGCAATGCGATCGTGTTTGAATTCACAATGTACTGCGGCGTGTACTTTTCGACTTTACTAGTCATTTTTTCCCTCTCCTTTGTCATTTTTGGATAATTTCATGCAATTATCTACATGGATAATTGTACCATTTTATACAAAAAATAAACGTCATTTTCAATTTTTTTACAATTTCTTAGTAATAAATTAAAATTTTCTTTTATACGTCTGTATGAATAACAGAATTAAACTACATACTCTTCCTATAAAAAATAAAATTATCTTATATATAATTTCATATTTTTTATTTTGAAATATTTGTAATAAAAGAGAGAGCCAGCTCGAAAGCTGACTCTCTCTCTTTTATTATCGCGTAAACTGCTCTGCTTCTGTAGATCCTTTCAATGCTGTCGTTGATGAAGTTCCCCCTGTAATGACTTGTGCTATTTCATCAAAATATCCTGTACCAACTTCGCGTTGATGACGCGTTGCCGAGTAACCGTACTGCTCTGCTGCAAATTCCGCTTGCTGCAGCTCTGAGTATGCAGCCATACCGCGTTCTTTATAACCGCGTGCTAGCTCAAACATGCCGTAGTTTAAAGAATGGAAGCCAGCAAGTGTTACGAATTGGAATTTATATCCGTAAGATGCGATTTCTTTTTGGAAGTTTGCAATTGTTTTATCGTCTAATTTTTTCTTCCAGTTAAAGGACGGCGAACAGTTGTAAGCCAATAGTTTTCCAGGGAATTTTTCATGAATTGCTTCTGCAAAGCGTTTCGCATCTTCTAAATTCGGTTCAGATGTTTCGCACCATACAAGGTCTGCATACGGTGCATATGCTAAGCCGCGCGCAATTGCTTGATCAAGCCCAGCTTTCGTCCGAAAGAAACCTTCTGGTGTTCTTTCTCCTGTAATAAATGGTTGATCAACAGGATCAATATCACTTGTAATTAAATCAGCTGCGTCAGCATCTGTTCTGGCAATAATGAGCGTTGGTACTCCCATTACATCTGCCGCAAGACGTGCCGATACTAAATTCCGCACTGCCGTTTGTGTTGGCAATAATACCTTTCCGCCTAAATGACCGCATTTCTTTTCAGAAGAAAGTTGATCTTCAAAGTGAACGCCAGATGCTCCTGCCTCGATCATTCCTTTCATTAGTTCAAATACATTTAGTTGTCCGCCAAATCCTGCCTCTGCATCAGCAACAATTGGTACGAAGTAATCAATCTCACCGCTTCCTTCCATATGCTGAATTTGATCGGCACGCTGCAACGTTTGATTAATACGTTTTACAACTGCCGGCACACTATTTGCCGGATACAAACTTTGGTCTGGATACATGTGACCTGATAAATTTGCATCGGCCGCTACTTGCCAGCCGCTTAAATAAATTGCCTTTAACCCCGCTTTTACTTGCTGCATTGCTTGATTCCCAGTTAATGCACCTAACGCATGAATGTAATCTTCACTATGAAGAGAATTCCAAAGCTTTTCTGCACCGCGGCGTGCTAGCGTATATTCAATATCAATCGATCCGCGAAGACGAATGACCTCTTCTGCAGAATATGGACGTGTAACTCCTTTCCAGCGTTTATCAAGCTCCCAGTTTTCTTGTAATTGTCCGACTCTTTCATTTTTCATTTCTTCTATCCCCTTTTCCTCATTTATAAAATCTCATACCCAGGTAACGTTAAAAACGATACAAATTCATCATTTCGAACAAGATTTGTAAATAGTTTCGTAGCTTCGACAAATCGGCCTTTTTCAAAGCGATCACTACCAATCTCTTGCTCTATTTTTGCTAACTCTTCTGCTTTAAACTGTTCTACTAATGCAAACGTAATCTTTCGTCCATCTTCGAGCTTCCCTTTCTCGTGACGAATCCATTGCCACACTTGTGCACGTGAAATTTCTGCTGTTGCCGCATCTTCCATTAAATTATAAATAGGCGCTGCTCCTCTGCCGCTTAACCACGATGCAATATATTGAATGCCAACACTAATATTTGTACGAAGACCAGCTTCTGTAATCGTTCCTACTGGAACTTCTAATAAATTTTGTTCAGTGATACAAATTTCTTCTCGTTTTCGATATATTTGGTTTGGCGTTGTCATGATGCGATCAAATACTTCCATCGCTACAGGCACAAGTCCCGGGTGGGCAACCCAAGTTCCATCATGTCCATCACAAGCCTCTCGCTCTTTATCAGCGCGCACTTTCTCAAATGCTGCTTCATTCGCTTTCGGGTCGTTCTTAATTGGAATTTGCGCTGCCATTCCTCCAATTGCTGGTGCACCCCGGCGATGGCATGTTTGAATGACGCGCAAACAATACGCGCGCATAAACGAAACACCCATTGTCACCTGGGCCCGGTCAGGAAGTAAAAACTGTTCATGATTGCGGAACGTTTTTAAGAAACTAAAAATATAATCCCAACGTCCACAATTTAACCCTGCTGAATGATCCCGCAACTCATATAAAATTTCATCCATCTCAAATGAAGCGTGAATCGTCTCCAGCAGTGCCGTTGCTTTAATTGTTCCATGTGGAATGCCAATATATTTTTGTGCAAATACGAACACATCATTCCATAATCTTGCTTCTAAGTAACTTTCCATTTTCGGTAAGTAAAAGTATGGACCACTCCCCTTTTGCATTAACGCTTTTGCATTATGAAAAAAGAACAATCCAAAGTCTAATAAACTGCCCGATACTTCTTCACCATCTACTAATACATGCTTTTCTTGTAAATGCCAGCCACGAGGCCGCACCATTAATACAGCTGTTTTTTCATTAAGACGATATTCCTTACCATTTTCATTGGTATACAAAATCGTTCCCTTAACTGCATCTCGTAAATTTATTTGTCCTTCCATTGCATTTTGCCATGTCGGTGCATTGGAATCTTCAAAGTCTGCCATAAAGACACGCGCTCCTGAATTGAGAGCATTAATAACCATCTTACGATCAACCGGTCCTGTAATTTCTACGCGCCGGTCTTGTAAGTCATTCGGAAGCGGTGCAATCGTCCAATCATCAGCCCGAACATTTGCAGTTTCCTCTAAAAAATGTAACAACTCTCCTGCATCAATTTTCTTTTGCTTCTCTACTCGTTTCTGTAGTAATTCTTTTCGGCGTCCGTTAAAATTCTCATGCAACTCTTTTATAAATGTGAGTGCTTCTGGTGTCAAAATCTCCAAATACGCCGGTAATACTTCTCCAACGAGTGTAACCCGCGAAGTTTGCGTCGACATATTAGCCTCTCCTTTTTACAAACTGTTATAAAACAGTTTTGATTTTCATGTTTATATTATATAACATAAAAATCAAAAAGGAAGGATTTTTTAGAATTTTTTAACAATATCTCAAAATTGGTTTATATGTACTTTTCATATTCCTTGCAAATAACGTACGTGGTGTCGCATTATGCAAAATGAAAGAGAAAAATTTTCTTCAACAAAAAAAGGCATAGAGTGTACAACACCCTATGCCTTTTTACTTATCATGTTTTCCCTTTTCTTTTTCATCATGTTTTGAAGAATTGCCCTGTTTTTCTTCTTTTTTCTGCTCTTTTTCATAATCTTTCTGTTCTTTTTTCTGTTCTTGATATTCTTTTTTCTGTTCTTTTCTTTGCTCTTTGTTCTCGTTTTTCTGTTCCTTATCTTCTTTTTTCTGTTCTTTATCGTTATTTTCTTCTCTATGGCCGTTATTTCTTTCTGGTTGCGGCTGCTGTACGCGAGCTGGTTGCTGTTGTTCTTTTTCTTGTCGCTCTTTCGGCTCACTTCTTTCTTGTTGCACAGAAGAAGAGGAATTCGATGGCGAATCTGAATTAGGTGATGAATCCGGCTGCGAATGTACTTCAGGATGTTGTTCCTCTTGTACTTGTGACGGTGCAGGTGAAGCAGGTGATTTCTTCTTCTCATTTTCCTGTTTCAGATAAATCCCTGTGCTGACTCCTGCTTTTTGGGCATTCTCCCTTATCTGCATAGTACTTTCCTGATATATGACTGTAACATGTTGTGTATCATACTCTCTTTTTAACTCTTGCATAGCCTTCTGCAGTTGCGGCTCTAGCGATTTTTCTTTTGCAACGGATGTTAACATGACTTGCTTTTCACTCGTTAAGTATCCATCCTCTTTGCTTTGCTTTACAATCGCACGCACTACGTCTTGCAAAGGCTCATTTTTCCAGCGTTTTATTTCTTTTAAAATACGCCTGCCATCCTCATTGCAAGCTCGTAATTCCGTAACACGAAGATCCTTTGTCACACTTACTTCTAAGCTCGGATTAATATCGATAGAAACATAGGCAAGCGCTTTTTCTTCCGGCTGATTGAATACAAACAAAAAAACACATAGAAAACAAGCAAAAATTAGCAATGCCGGTTTTAATATAGAAGGAACTGAAAATGTCACTTGCCTCTTTTCTTGTTCATGAAATACAATTTCCTGTCCGATTATATAAGAGTTCGACTTTTTCTTACAATTAATAAATTCTCCGTCTGGTGTCAAAACAACTATGCTGCGTTTTCTTATATCCATCACAATTCCTTTATTCATTCCCCTGCCCCCCTCTTATATATTCTTGAATGTATATGTAGTTGTTTACAAAAATAATGCACATTGCAATGATGTATTTTCTATGTCTCTCTAGCGTTTTACGACTAGTTCTAACATGCGGTTCAATTTGTTTGAGAGGTAACTTTTTCTTTCGGAACAGCTCTTCTATCATTTTCTCTTCTTTTATAATAATCTTTACAATTCCTATTAAATGTTCCCGCGTATCACGATGCTTCGGAGACTCCTTCGCAAGCTCGGCAAACGATATTTTAAATTCAGATAGCACGCTTTGAAAATGAAGAATTTCTTCCTTCCGATTGCTATTTTCCATCTCTTTCATATATTCTGTAAGTGCCGCTTGTACTTCCATTGTTTCCTCTTGCTGGTCTTCTTTTAAAAAGATAAGGTTATGCCTAGACTCCTTACGTATATAGTCAATTACATCTCTTTTTATAAGAAGCTCAGCAAATAAAAGAAAAGATTTCCCTTTTTTATATGAATATTGTTCAATAGCTTGATGAAATGCAAACAGTCCAATGCTATATTCATCGTCCTGCTCTGTAATATAACGACGACAGACAGCTGAAATCGATTTTCGAATAAAAGGCCGATACTGAGCGATAAAAGCTTCCTTATCTTCTTCATTTTTTTGTACATTTAATACTACATCTTCTATTGTCGATTTTTTTACGACTTTCATCAATAAACTTAACACAGGTAATCCTTCTCCTCCCCTCTGCTATAAATAGCAAAACGGTCACTAAAGAAGTGACCATTTCACTACAGTATTTCCCTACTTTTCTTAGTTCTTTTCTTTATGTTTGTCTTCATGTTTGTTTTCATGCTTTTCTTCATGTTTCTCTATATGTTTTTCTTCATGTTTTTCATGACCAACTTTTTTACCGTTATCTTCATGATTTTCCTTTTGCTTGGATTGCTCATGATTCCCATGAGAAACAGCAGCTTTATGTACTGGTTGTGCTGGTTGTGCTGGTTGTGCCGGTTGTGCTGGTTGTGCCGGTTGTGCTGGCTGTGCTGGTTGTGCTGGCTGTTCCGGTTGTGCCGGCTGTTCCGGTTGTGCTGGCTGTTCCGGTTGTGCTGGCTGTTCCGGTTGTGCTGGTTGTGCCGGTTGTGCTGGTTGTGCTGGTTGTGCTGGTTGTGCTGGTTGTGCTGGCTTGTTTTCCTTTGCAACAGCACGCTCTTGCTTTTCTTGCGCTTTCTCTATTTTAGCAGCAATTTTTGCAAAACTCTTCTCTATATTTTTGGTAATCGCAGCTTTTGCTTTCGGATTTTTCACTTTATCAAGCGCTTTTGCTAATGCTTCGATATTGTTTCCGATGTGAACTTTTACTTTTTCTGCTTCTGTTTTTTCTTTATGAGCCGGCTTTTTCGTTTCTTCTTTTTTTGTTTCAGCAGTCTTTTCTGCTTCTTCTTTCTTTACTTCAGCAGTTTTTTCCGCTTCTTCTTTCTTTACTTCAGCAGCCTTTTCTGCTTCTTCTTTCTTTACTTCAGCAGTCTTTTCTGCTTCTTCTTTCTTTACTTCAGCAGCCTTTTCTGCTTCCTCTTTCTTTACTTCAGCAGCCTTTTCTGCTTCCTCTTTCTTTACTTCAGCAGCCTTTTCTGCTTCTTCTTTTACTTCAGCAGTCTTTTCTGCTTCTGTTTTCGTTTCTCCTGAAAGCTCATCCGCTTTTTCTAAGTTTTCAGCTGCTTTTTCTAATGTATCTTTTGTGAAATCATCTTTTCCCTTTTTCATTAACACATCCGCTTCAGCAATGCGTTCTGCAGCTTGTTCAGATAGTAACTTTGCCTTAGCTAAATCATTGTTCGCAAGTGCCATTTTAATATCTTCCACCATCGTTTTTACGAAATAAAAGAAATCCCCTTGCACTAAAGTCGGCTTTTCTGTCTCTGTTGTTTTTGCTGCGTCTGTGTTGCTGCTAGCATACGCCGCCGTTCCCATTAAAAATGGACTACATGCCATCATTGTTACCATAGTTCCTTTTAGCAATATCTTTTTCATGTCATTTTTCCTCCATTTGTTTTCTTCACTATACATATTCGGAGGGAAAATAAGTTTTAGGGGGGTTAGAAAAATTTTTTCATAAAAAATAAAAAGATGACTTCCCGTCACCTTTTTCAATAAGTATGAAAATTACTCTTCTATTTTTCTATCATCCGTAAACTTCTAACTATGTAAAATATCATCGTACTAAATAATATAACGAGAAATATGACAACAGAAATTGTAGAATATTCAACTTCTCTTTGCATTGCAATTTGTACGTTTTCCCACGTACTATATACACCAAATGTAATAATCTCAAATTGTAACCATCCTAATAATGTACGAGAATGAATATATAATTGTTGTTTTTGTTCTTCTGTAACATGCGAAGGATAGTTAAACAAATGAGGAAAGCGACTTAACACATGAAATAATATATAGAATCCTAAACCAACAATCGGATGAATAAAAATATTTCCTTTCCCGCCAAACCCATCTGCTTCTCCATCGAAACCGAAATGAGTTGGAATCACATGTGGTAAAGACGACCACATGAAGCCAATGTATATAAGCATCAAAACGATTCCAATAAGCGACAAACCATCTAGCCACTTTTCAAGAATTGTTCTTGGCGCAATCTTTTTCATCTCTACTCCTCCTTGCTTTCACACTATTATTTTACTATATTTTCCATAAAAACAAAAAGAACAATTTTTTATCATATCTGGTGAGAAGACCACCACCTCAAGCGCGAAACGGTAGGTGGGGGTAGTTCAATAAGGTTACTTATTTTTATAAACAATCTTTTTTTTAAAATAAACAGCATACAATAAAGTGAAACTTCCATCAGTGGGGGTTTTCTTCATCTCCCACTAATGGTTAGTTGAACCAATCGGGCTTTTACGGGCAGTTATCCCCCACCTATCTTCTTTAGAAAAGCGGAAGTGGCTCGTCCGGAATGCGAGGGGGATGGAGCTTCTGACGTAGAGGTGTTTTTTACCTCGTAGGAAGAAGCGAAGCCACCGAACATTCTAGCCACTGGAGCTGGCCAACGATTCTCTCTCAACCTTGAGATGGGGGCGCGAATAGCGGGATAAAAATAAAAAAGAGGTGAAGAGCATGCCTGCAACTGTTGACAGCATTGTCATTTCACGATGTAATGGGACTGTAAATTTAGGAGACAAATACAATGTAAATCCTCAATTCCGTAATAAAGAATATCATGGTTCTGGATCATCAAATGCAGCAAAATCACTGAAAGTCTTTAATGGGGTTAGTACCTCAAATGTATTTGATAATGATCAAACTGATCAAGATATAACATTTACATTGTAAACTAGTGATTTAAGCTATATATACTAATTAAAAACCCCTTTCTTTTTAGGGAGGACGAGAGCATCTGGCCATGCATAGAAGCGGTCAGGGCCTTTTTTGCCACATGCTAGGTTTAAAACAAAAGGAGTAAGCAAGTAGCGGTCATGTTGTATTCTCCATAGCAGCGACTTACAAAGAAAAGCGGAAGCGGCTCGCTCAGAACAAGAGGGGGATGGAGCTTCTGACATAGAGGCGCTTTTTGCCTCGGCGGAAGACGCGAAGCCACCGACTGTTTAGGCCCGTTAGCTAAGGTTCTTTTACACAGAAGGTGTTTTTTTTACCTTCTTGTGTGGAAGGTTCTTAGACATGAGGGCCTAGGAGGCAGAGCTAGACAAAGATGCCGAAAAATTAAAATGGATATATAGCAAAAAGAACAAGTAGCTTCCTAGTCTTTATGCTAGAAAATTACTTGTTCTTTTCCATTTTTATTTTTGATACACAATTACCATTCTTAACGACTATTTCTTCTTGTATTCTTCAAACGTATTAATTCTTTCAAAAATTGGCGGATGTGTGTACATGAAAAATTTCACCAAAGCCGGCGGATTCACTTGACTCAAGCTCGTCTTCGATAAATATTGAAATGTTTTAATTCCCGACTGACCATCTTTCGTCATATCTAATGCGTATTGATCGGCCGCTCTTTCTTCAATGCGCGATACGTAATTTGTAGCAGGGCTTACTGCAAAAGAAAGCATCGAAGATACAAGGAAAAATAATGGTAAAACTGAGAAACTAGCTACCTTAGAAATATGCAGTGTATCGCCCCACTTACGAATACACGCGCGAATAATACGGTTAATAAGATACATGCCAACAAAGGTTAAAACGATATAACTCCCAACGCCCCAATATATATGTTTCATAACGTAATGACCCATTTCATGCGCCATAATAAATAATATCTCTTTATCTTTTAACTGCTCTAGCGTAGTATTCCATAAAACGATGCGAGAATTTGAGCCAATCCCCGTTACGTATGCATTTAACGAATTTGTTTTCTTTGACATATCCACTTCATACACATGCTCTGCTGGGATATTTGCTTGATCTGCTAATGTTAAAATCTTTTTCTCAAGCTCCTTATTATGCAGCGTCGAAAAATCATTATAGAGCGGATCAATGACTACTGGCTGAATGAATGTTAAAAAGATCGTGAATGGAACAGAAAGCGCCCAGCCATACAGCCACCAGCGTTTCGGATACTTTTTAATGAGCCATAACAGCACTGTCACGACAAGAAACATAAGCAAAAAATTTACCCAAAAATCCAGTATATGCTCCTTTATCCAATTTGCCGTTGATTGTGTAGAAATGCCGTAATCAACAGATACTTGATGACTAATCCATTGCAGCGGCAACGCGAGTATTGTTGTCACAAGCGATAAATAAAACAAATAAATCGCAATTTGTAGTACTCGGAATCTCGTTGTATCTTTCGCCCACTTTTCAAACCGCTTTGATACACCGAAAATAAGTACAAATAATAAAACAATCCATTGCAGCGGCGTTGCTAAAAAAAACAATAAATTCTTTACCCGCGAGTAATCTTGACTAAGTGTCAGCTCCCTTGCATTCATAAATGTTGCTGGATCTGCATTCGTTCCTTTATACGCTTCCGGTATGATCTCATGATTCCAGCTAAATAAGTACCAATATATAAATAATGCAAATAGAGCGTACAAAAAAAGTGTCCATCTCATCACTTTTCGCATGATTTCTCCTCCTCATCGCTGCCTGTCTATTAATATTGTAGTTCGTTCCTCAAAAAATAGAACAAGCTAATACATGAATTGTCATGTAATATTCACTCATTCCTCCCTTATTTTTCAGATTTTTCTTATAAAATAAAAATTGGGAGGGATTGGAATGAAGAAATTGTACATTACTTTTACGCTCGGACTTATTGTTGCAACCTTGATTGGAATTTTTTATTTTACCAGTTACCGAAAAGCATCAGCGGAAATACCAAAGGGGATTATTATGGAAGATGTAAACGGAACATCTGTATCATTTGATCAATTACCGAAAAAATTAAAATTAGTGGAATTTATGTATACAAAATGTCCAGACATTTGCCCGGTTACAACATACAAAATGAAACATTTACGAGATGAACTTGTAAAACAAAAAGTGTTCGGAACAAAAATCGAATTTATTACGATTACGATTGATCCGAAATACGATACGAAAGAAATTCTAGAACATTACTCCAAAACATTTGATATGAAAGAAACAACAGGTTGGCATCTGCTGCGCGGCGATGAGGAAGAAACGAAACAACTAGCTGAATCTTTCAACTTCCGCTACCGTGATCCTGGAAGCGGTCTTTACATTCATACTTCTAACTCTTACTTACTAGATGAAAATAATCGTTTAATTGAAGTATTCGGTATGGGAGAGCGCGGGTTTGATAGTAAAGAAGTGTTAGAGAAAATTAAGAAGGCGATGTAAAACCCTTTTCTTTTTAGATGGTCGAGAGCGTCTGGCCATGCGTAGAAGCGGTCAGGGCCTTTTCCTGCCACATGCAAGGTTTAAGGGCAAGTGAAGGTCATGTTTTATTCTACATAACAGCAATTTATATGTTAAAAAACAAAATAGTTTCATACAAATAATACGATATCAGCGATTTTTTTAATATATCGGCGATTCGACAGAGAATAAAGACCCTCCGATGATGTTCGACATGCGTATACTGTAAAATACTGAGCCCAAATGTAGCCTTGGAATAAAGTTTGATTAAATTAACTTAATAAACCTTGATAAAAGAGGCAAATAGAAAAAGCGTGTTTTGAAAAAAAAATTGATCAAAACACGCTTTTTCTATTTTCAATTGAATCATCCTTTTATAAAAAAGTTTGATAATTTTTGTTATCCTTGCTCAATTAAAGCGTCCCTATAATAGAATAACTAAAATATGATCTCAATTATAAAATCAATGATTTCTTCTTTCGCTAAAGCATGCGTTAGCTTAATAATATTCACAAAATAATAAATAAAATTTAATCTATTATACCTCTTAGCATTTGCTCTTTTACATTCTCACCATCAACCCAATCTTGAAAGTTAAAATCCAAGACATGCTCACTTTGTGCAATGGTAGTTATGATTCTAGAATTTTGATAAGAGTATGATAACGTATGAAGGGTTCCAAATAAGTTTTCATAATCAGTAAAAAATAATGGTGAATTTTTATCTTTAAATTCATCAAACATTTCTTGATGTGTGAGATTTTTATTAGAAATTTCTTGAAGATAACTATTGCGTTTAACCGAACCGTCAATAGATACTCTGTTTTTATTTTTTAGCATCTCGTCCTGAAAATGATTAACACAAGATAATGATGATTGTCCAAGCCTCACAATTACTTTCTCTGGACTAGCTTCAACTACTGCCATATTGCCATTTTTGTCACCAAGTGAAAAGTTGTAACACGCTGCATGAGGGATTTCTTTCAACATTTGAATTGCATCATCAACTGAAGAACACATATCCAAAACCATCCTAATCGCAGTCCATGGAGATATACCTTTTGAGTAACTATTATTACTTACAAAGTGCAATCCTGCTACTAACCCTCTTTGGTTAATTCCATCATGTCTTCCTAAAACTTGAAGATTATATCCTGCTGTTGCAAAGGCTTCTTCAGGTTGAACTAAACTAAAAATCCCATCATAAAGGGCGGGAGAAAAATCATAATTCCTAACATAATATTCTTTTGTAATAATTGCAGAACATCCCATAGCTTCTGTCCTTGGTACATCATAGCCACTAAACAAAGAAGCAGACTTTTTGGTGGAAATCTCTAATCCATTAGCTAGTCCATCTAACTCTTCAAGTAAATGAGGTGCTAAGGCCGAATAAATCGATTTCAAATTTTTATAGTCTATCTCTGGTCTTGTTATTGAATCCAAGACTTTTAACAGTGGGTTATTATGTAAATACTTACCGAACTTTAATCCAATATTAAATGAAGTATCTCTGATTTGAAATAGATTTACTAAAAATTCCGACATAAAAAAATACTCCCCTTATTGTATTTCATTATCCTGCCCGATTGTTGAACAAAAAAACACTCTACAAAATGGATCTTTTTATCAAACTTTTTTACAAATTATTAATCTTTATTATGAATGATCGAACTTTATTTTAAATCAACATTCACAGGTAAATTTGTACAATTTCCCCCATAGTTCTGGAATCGGATTAACAATCTTGCCACTCCATTTTCCTGCCGCACTAAAACCTACTAACGCAAACGAGTTTTTTGTGACTTCCTTAAATTCCACTTTTAATACTCTTTTCTACTACTTTATTTTCCTACTAAAACAAAAACATTTTCGTCTGGAGCTTGCATTACAGCCACATGACCACCTAAAGAATTAAGGAATGGAGTGCGAATCCACTGAACTTCAGGATTATACTTTAACGTTTCGTAAGTCTCACAAACATCTTCAACAACAATCTCAGTTTCAGCAAAATTCAAATTAGGGTTATTCTTTAATACTAACTCTGAATTGCCATTAGGAAATTTCATGCCAATAAGTTTCCATTGTTTTTCTTCATCTTGAAACGTTTCCCAGGCTTTTGTTAAACCTAACAATTGATAAAATTCCACCGATTTGTCAATATCTTCTGCATAAATTGCGACACATTCTATTCTTTTCCACATCAATCAACCATCCCTCCCACACCAAGATTATCCAAATAAATAAGATAACTATTTAACTAACCTGCTCGTTATTTTAAGTACAAAGTTTAACAACATTTTTAATGTTAATTGATATTTACAATGTTTCTTCACAAAACGGAACTACTTACTTTAAAGTCCGTCTCTTTTCACTTTATTGTTTCTTCTGCACTGGCAGCCAAATCTCCAATTGTGCAAGATCATGTTTATCAGCATGGCAGCGCTCATCGTATAATTCAAACTCTACAACACCAGAGTGCTCGTAGCCGGAATGCGGAAACCATTCTGTAAAGATGGCATTCCACGTTTGCTGAATCGATGCTACCATTTCTTCATGCGGAACTTTCGGCGTTGTAAATACTGCGTACGTTGCTTCTGGGAATGTGCGACACGTCATCTCACTTGGTACATCATCAAAGCTTGTTGCTTCCATTCCAATAATATACGTAAACTCACCTGTTTCTAAATTAAAATCCGTACACATCCCTAACTCGACGAACTCATTCGTATGCTTACGGTTTGGAATGTTTTCCGACAAATTATTTTGCAAATAATTTTGCCACATTGCTGGGATATCTTCCAGGTTTTTTCCGTCTTTACTCGTTGTCTTCATTTCATACCCAATTACTTGAAAAGCTGGCTTTGTTTCTATACGAAATTCCATTTTAATTCCCCCTAGATACGGATTAAATTTTCGCTGCATTACATTCACCTTGGAATATAACGGTGTTCGAATCTCTTGCTTTCGATATTCACTCGGCGTCATATGAAACAGCTTTTTAAAGGCGCGTGTGAACGTTTCATGAGATTGAAAGCCGTGCTCTAGTGCAATATCAAGAATTTTTTCCTCTGTGTGAGAAAGCTGATAAGCTGCCCGGGCGAGCCTTCTCTTTCGTACATACTCCATCACAGAGTCTCCTACGAGTGTTTGAAAGACGCGGTGGAAATGATATTCAGAAAATCCTGCAATACGCGCAAGATTCGCTAACGTTTGCTTTTCCATCACATCTTCTTCAATGGAATCAATTACTTTTTGAATTTGTATTTCATAACATCCCATCTCTGTTCACCTGCCTTATATGTATTATGTTAAAGGGAACGTGCGTTTTCTTCTTGACGTTTTTTGCTTTTGTTTTATACATTTTACCAATTCACTGGTAACATATTATAAAGAAATACACAAAAGGCATGAATTTCTTCTAGTTAATCAACACTCCTGATATGAAAAGGTGGTATATAAATGAGACTATTATTTTTATTTTTAAATGTATGTCTTAACTCATTTTTAGCATTCTCATTTCCTTATGTTATTAAATTTATCATTACATGTATTTGTATTATAGGTGTTATAATTGGATATTTTGATGGATCAGATATGGTAGGAGAAGAAGATATAATTATTATTTTTCTTCCTATTACAATCGTTTTTACTACGGTTATCATTTTAATTGGGATATCCGGTAATAAATTCATTTACAAAAGGACAAGTTTGAGCATATTCAAATATTGTCTATTTAGCTCATTCGTTTTTATTCTAGCATCTATCATCGTAATGTTTACATTAGATCCTTTAAATATTACTTACCAATTCAAGTATATGTAAGAAAGCTGCCTCATCAGCAGCTTTCTCCCTATCTATCATATTTTCTCTAATTCACTACCAAGAAACTTCGCAATCTCTAACATACCGTATTTGCCAACAACTGCTTCGGCATCAGCATTGTAGTTTGTGTTTGTATTAATGTCGTAAGTGAAAATTTCTCCATCTGCATTTCGAATGAACTCAATGCCGGCGATTGCGATATCATTCGCAGCTAAAACTTCCTCATATTTTTGAATAATCGGGTCGTTAAAGCCCTCAATAATTTGAAACTTCGGTTTTTCCGGTGCTTTCTCTCCAACCGGGCAGAACAGATCGCCAATTTGACAAGCATCAGCTGGGCATAATTCGAAGCCTTTCGATGTATCGACTTGAACTGCATACACAAATTTCCCGCCAACAAACTCACAACGTGTAATGTAAGGCTCAGGAGATTGAATGTATTCTTGAATTAATGTAATCCCATCTACTGGCTCTTCAAATGCTGCACTTTCTACGTAATCTTTTAGGGAAGCAACAGACTGAAACAGTTGAACGCCTAGTCCTTTTCCAGCGCGGTTATGCTTCGTAATGAATGGACGTCCTTCAAATTGCGCTGCCGCTTCTATAATATGTTCTTTACCAACAGCAGCAATTGTCTTCGGTGTTTGGATTCCTTGTGCATTCAGTGCCATATACTGCGCAACTTTGCTTACTTCCATCTGAAGTGCTCTGCTTCCGTTGAATACTTTTCGATTATGTCTCTCTAACCAAGCAAGGACAGCCCCTGTAAACTCTGGTGCAAAACGGTGATTTCTTGTATGAGAAGAAGCGCTCATCCGGTTATAAAATACGCCGCTCGGCGGTACAGACGAAAGATCAACATTCCCTTTGTCCAAATGCCATTCTTCATAAGGAAGATCGAGTTCTTCCAATCTTTTCGTTAGATGTCTTGTCCATTCTGTGTTTTCATGAATAATGTAAATCTTTTTCAAGGGGAATACCTTCTTTCTAAATTGTGATTATATTCATTATACTCTTTTTATTAATCTGTAAAATACTAATTTTACAGATTAATAAAAAAAACGAAAGACGACACGAAGCGGCTTTCGTTTTCTTACTAAATAACAAAGTCCTCTGGTATAAACACCTTTACTTCTTTCAGATGTGCATATACAACTTCTCCTGTTCGAATCTTGAGCTGTTCAAATTGCTCTTTACTCACTTCTGCTTCTAAATATTCGTCTGCGTCATCACGTTTTAATTCAATATATACAACAGGACCGACAGCGTGTGTGTAGATAACTTTTGCTGGGATGGCATCGATGCCTTGCTTTGTTCGGGTAATAGATAATTGATGAGGCCGCACATATGCAACAGCGTCAGCATCGGAAATATGCACATGCTCCGGTGCTTCTAATTCAATAGAACCTAAATTCAATTTTCCTTTCCGAACACGACCGTGAAATAAATTTACATTTCCTAAAAAATCATATACAAATGGGCTAGCTGGATTATCGTACACTTCTTCTGGCGTTCCCATTTGTTCAATGCGCCCTTCGTTCATTACAACAATGCGATCCGCAACATCCAACGCTTCTTCTTGATCATGCGTTACAAACACACTTGTAATTTGAAACTCATCATGTAGTTTCCTGAGCCATCTTCGCAATTCTTTACGCACCTTTGCGTCTAATGCACCAAATGGTTCATCAAGCAGCAAAATTTTTGGTTCAACTGCTAAAGCCCTCGCTAACGCAATCCGTTGTCTTTGTCCTCCAGATAACTGCGCGGGATAACGCGCCGCAAAACCATCCATCTTCACAAGTCTTAATAACTCAAGCACCTTTTCTTCTATTTCTGCTGCGGACGGTCTTAGTTTCTTTTTGCGCACTTTTAATCCAAACGCTACATTTTCAAATACATTCATATGTTTAAACAGGGCATAATGCTGAAACACAAAACCAACTTGCCGATTTTTCACATGAATATCCGTTAAATCTTCTCCGTCGAATAAGATCGCACCTTGATCCGCTTGTTCTAACCCCGCAATAATTCGTAATAACGTCGTTTTCCCAGAACCAGATGGACCTAACAGCGCAACGAGTTCCCCTTTCGGAATTTCTAGATTAATTTGCTGCAGAGCTTGAAACGTACCGTATTGTTTCCATACATTCTGAATTTGAATACTCATCCTATTGCCTTCCTTTCCATTCAATCCAGTTCTTTATAATTAACGTAACGATCGCCAGCAATGACATTAATGACGCAACCGCAAATGCAGCGGAAAATTGATATTCATTATATAAAATTTCAATATGAAGTGGCATTGTATTCGTAACACCTCGCACATGTCCCGATACAACAGAAACTGCTCCAAACTCTCCAATCGCACGGGCATTACATAAAATCATGCCATAGAGTAACCCCCATTTTATATTAGGCAACGTAACACGAAAGAACATGTTCCAGCCGCTTGCTCCTAGCGATAAAGCCGCTTCTTCTTCACTTGTTCCTTGCGCCTCCATAACAGGAATCAATTCACGTGCTACAAAAGGGAATGTGACAAACACAGTGGCAATTACAATACCAGGCACTGAAAAAATAAGCCGCACGCCATGCTCCATGAGCCACGCCCCTAATTCACCGCGAGGCGTAAATAGTAATACAAAAACTAACCCGGCAATAACCGGCGAAACTGCAAAGGGCAGTTCAATGAGTGATAAAAGAAATTGTTTCCCTCTAAAGCGAAATTTTGTAATCAGCCACGCTGCCGCCACGCCAAATATCGTATTAAGGGGGACAACAATGAGAGCAACAATAATTGTTAGACGAATCGCAGAAACCGCCTCACTATCTGTAATAGCGGCAATATACACATTCATTCCACGCTCAAATGCCTTCATAAAAATCGTCGCTAACGGCAACAAAAGAAATACAGATAAATAGATAACAGTGACCGCAATGAAAATGATGCGAATCACTTTCGATTCTGTCGTGACTACTGGTGTCTGCACTGTTTTTGGTCTAATCGGTTTCACGAATGAAGGTTCCATTCTTTCCTCCCCTTTCTATTCATTTTGCAATCCACGTTTTTGACTCCAGCCCTGAATGAGATTAATAGTGAACAGGAAGAAAAGAGAGACAACCAGCATGACCGCTGCCACAGCCGTCGCACCTGCATAATCGTATTGTTCAAGTTTTGTCATAATCATCAGCGGAGCAATTTCTGTTTTAAGCGGCATATTTCCAGCAATAAAAACAACAGATCCGTATTCCCCTAGCGCTCTTGAAAAAGCTAGCGAAAATCCCGCTAATAAAGCTGGTAAAATTTCCGGAAAAACAACCTTCCAAAATACTTGTAAACGTGATGCTCCTAAACTAGCTGCTGCTTCTTCCACTTCCTTCTCCATATTTTGCAAGACAGGCTGCACCATACGTACCACAAAGGGCAATCCAATAAAAGTTAAAGCAACAATAATCCCAAGTGGCGTAAAAGCTATTTTTATATGAAACACATCAAAAATTTTTCCAATCCAGCCGTTTTGAGAATACAAAGTTGTAAGCGTAATACCCGCAACCGCAGTCGGCAAAGCAAAAGGCAAATCAATTAACCCATCAAGCAGCCGCTTTCCTGGGAACGAGTAACGAACAAGTACCCAGGAGATTAATAAGCCAAAACAAACATTTACAAGCGCCGCTGCCAGTGAAGTTGTAAAACTAATTTGATACGCATGCAATACTCTTTCACTTGTAATCACTTGAAAGAATTTGCTCCATCCTAACTGGGAAGTTTGGATAAACACGATAGATAATGGGATTAAGACAAATAAGCTTACATATAACATCGTAAATCCAAGAGAAATTCCAAACCCGGGTAAAATTTTCTTCCTACTCTTCTTCCTCATACTCTTTCACCTCATTACATCATCTGCTTCAATTATTTTTGGTAGATTTTATCAAAGACACCGCCATCATTGAAATGCGTATCTTGCGCTTTTTTCCACCCTCCAAACACTTCATCAACTGTAAACAATTGTACTTTCGGGAACTGCTGGGCATATTTTTCAGCTACCTTTTGATCGCGAGGACGGTAAAAGTTTTTCGCAGCAATCTCCTGCCCTTTCTCTGTATATAAATACTCGAGATATGCCTCAGCTATTTTACGCGTTCCCTTTTTATCGACAACTTTATCCACGACAGCTACTGGAGGTTCAGCAAGAATACTGATAGATGGTGTAACAATTTCAAACTTGTCTTTCCCTAGCTCTTTTTGTGATAATAATGCCTCATTTTCCCAAGCAATGAGAACATCACCAATCCCTTTCTCTACAAAAGTCGTCGTTGCCCCGCGTGCTCCTGAGTCCAGCACTTCTACATTTTTATATAGCCGACTTACAAATTCTTTTGCCTTTTCTTCACTATTATTATTTTTTTTCAAAGCATATCCCCATGCACCTAAATAGTTCCAGCGAGCTCCTCCCGATGTTTTCGGATTTGGCGTAATAACAGAGACCCCTTTTCTCGTTAAATCATCCCAATCTTTAATTTTTTTCGGATTCCCTTTTCGAACAAGAAATACGATTGTCGATGTGTAAGGAGTCGAGTTGTTAGACAAACGTTTCTGCCACTCTTCCGGTAACAGTTTCTTCTTACTAATGGCGTCAATATCATATGCTAATGCAAGGGTCACAACATCCGCTTCTAGTCCATCAATGACCGAGCGTGCCTGACTGCCTGATCCTCCGTGAGATTGCTTCACAGTAACCGTTTGACCACTTTTTTCTTTCCAATATGTAGCGAAGTCCTTGTTGAAATCTTGATACAATTCCCGGGTCGGATCATACGATACATTTAAAAGTTCAATAGACTTTCCTGATTCTGATTTACTAGTAGATGTCGTCGACGCACACCCTGAAAACAGAAGCAACGTCGACAACAACACGCCAGCTTTAATTGATGTTTTCCCCCGCAACTTCATCTATATCCCTCCTTGTTTTATCAATAGAAAAAGGCACACAAACGTTTCACAAAGTGAATGTTGTGCGCCTTCAGTTTCTCTGATTAGCTTTTATTATTTCATTTTTTTCTTTATTTTAAATACATAATTCCGATATGTCAACTATGGAATTGAGCGATTTTACACAAAAAGTAATACTAACCAATTAAAGATTGCTCCCACTCTCTTCGTAAAATCCCCATTTTAATTGCATCAAAATATTTACCATCTACCATTCTTGCTTCTCTTATTCTTGCTTCTTCTTTCATCCCCAATTTTTCTGCAACTTTCATCATTCTTACATTTCCTGACCAAGTTGACATCCCTAATCGATGCAATTCAGTAGATTTGAATAGGAACTCAATCCAAAGTTTATAAGCCTCTGTACCATATCCACCATTCCAGTAATTTTTATCATAAATAACGATACCGGTTTCTAACCAATTCGTATTTTTATCTACCCAATAAGCACCTACTGTTCCAATTAATTTATCTTCAGCAAAAATAATTAGTGTATTAGGTACGTTTGAAATAATTTGAGAATCTTTCTCCCAGCTTTTTAGAAATTCTTCTTTTGTTATTTTTGGTTCAGGTATGTACGGACCATTCCATTTCTTCGCTTCTTGTTCCTTTTCTTCGTATTTCCAATAGTATAATTCATCAAGGTCTTGATGAGTTGCTTCTTTTAATACAACTTTTTGTCCGACGATTTTAATCATAATAAGTAAGTTTCCTCCTAAGTATCTATCTCATTACATATATTAATTTTATCATAGAATTCAAAACGCCTTTCTTTTTAGGGGCGAACGAGAGCATCTGGCCTTGCATAGAAGCGGTCAGGGCTCTTTCCTGCCACATGCGAGGTTTAAAACAACAGGAGCAAGCAAGTACAGGTCATGTTGTATTCTGCATAGCAGCAATTTATGTGTCTGGAAATTAAAATGGACTTATATATGCTGCTCTATTAGCATAAAAAAGAAATGAAAACAACCTTATTATCCGTGAACAAATAGGACTACGTATGCTTTTTCACCCAATCACGAATAAATTGCTGTTCATCTGAAGTAAAAGCAAAATCTCCATAACGGATTTTTTCGTACAATCCTACTATTTCATATGAACAACCAATACGTGTAAACCACTGTTGGATCGTTTCATAGGAGCGTCTTTGTTTAGCCCCCGGTAGCTGTCGTTCCCACTTCACCAATTCAGCGCGTATAGGATGATGAGGTAACAAATCGTTTTTTATCTTTGCAGAAGAGAGTGGGCCTGATTTGGAAAGGGGCTTCTTCTCATCTATCGTATCTTGTGGCAATTGCTTTTGGTTTTTTCTAGATCGATAAATACGCCAAATAGTGATTAATATAATAATCGTTATACAGATATAAGTGATTATATTTTGTATATCAGAAGTTTTTCCTGGCTGTAAGTTAGGAATGAGCGTACCTTTTGCCCCTTGATATACTTCGTCTTCAAACCAGCGACCATGTCTGCTGGGATCATCTGCTTCATCACCCACACTAGAAGTTTTATAAGGTTTCCCTTCACCATCCACCCAATCTGTAAATCCCTCTACAATGTCAATGCTATTACTCTTCATCGCTTCCTTCATTTTTTCTCGTGAATATAGGGCTCCTTGTGATAACGTACATGCTGCAATGATCGTAATACAGACGAAAATCAAACGAAACCTAGCAGCTCCCCACTTGTTCATATGGTCTCCTTTCTATTTTCAAATTTAGAACCAGCTTGTTCATTACTATAAATTAAAATATATTCAATTTTTTGTAAAATGTAAATGCATTTTGGCATTACATATAAATACTACTAATAGTAATTTCTTAGGTAAGAATTTTGTACAAAATTTAATTTGATTTACAGTACTTTGCAACAAAACCATATTCTTGATAAAATAAATTTAAAAATTTAATTATACGATTGGAGAGATAAATCATTAAAAAATTTATAGTAGCTTTTCTTTACTCATTGATTAGCTTAATTATTTCGCTAAATCTGTTCGGAATGATTATGTCTCCAAATAAATTAGAGTGGCCGGAGTTTTTAGCTTTTACCATAGTAATAGGAATTTATGTAGCACCCATAGTATTAATAGGCTGTATAATTGGTGAATTATTATATAGATTTTATATAGTCCCTAAATCCTTACCTTTCAAACTAGCTTTAGTTATATATACTCTATTAGGTAGTATCATAATGTTATTGATTATAATTTTCCTTGGTGGAATTTCCCAAAATATTACCGACTTATTTGTTTTATTCTTAATAGGTCTTTCAACTATTTGTTCTATCGTTTTTTTTATAAAAAGAAATACATACAAATGAAAAACGTCGTAAACACGACGTTTTTAAAAATGTTACAATGTTCTCAACCTTATTTAGCTTCTGTTTTAAAGGCCCTTTAATTAAACTAAAGAGGCAGTTTAATTAAAGATGATATAGTGAATCTGATTATACTAAGGGGAGAATTGTTTTGCGTGGAAAATGTATTACATTTCATGAGTTCGGTAGTCCCAAAAATGTGTTAAAAGTTGAAGATAAAAGTATAGAACCGCCAAAAAACAACGAAGTTTTAGTTCGAATGTTAGCAAGACCTATAAATCCATCTGACTTAATTCCAATAAGGGGTGCATACGCACATAGAATTTCTTTACCCAATATACCTGGTTATGAAGGAGTTGGCATTGTAGAAGATGTAGGTTCTTTCGTTTCCAAAGACCTCATTGGCAAACGTGTTTTACCTTTACGCGGGGAAGGTACTTGGCAAGAGTTTGTTAAGACATCAGCAGACTTTGCGATTCCTATACCTGATTCAATTAATGATTTTACAGCATCACAAATGTATATTAATCCAGTTACAGCATGGGTGACTTGTACAGAAATTCTAAAATTAAAACCTAATGATATTTTATTGGTTAATGCTTGTGGTTCTTCCATTGGGCATCTTTTTGCTCAATTATCGCAGATTTTAGGTTTTCGATTAATTGCAGTTACAAGAAATAATAAATACACAGAAGAGTTACTTCATCTTGGAGCTTCTTATGTAATAAATACTTCTACTGTTTCACTGTATGAATCAGTGATGGAATTAACAAATGGAATGGGTGCAGATGCTGCTATTGATTCCATTGGAGGCTCAGATGGAAACGAATTAGCTTTTTGTTTACACCCTAATGGTAATTTTTTAACCATAGGTCTTCTATCAGGGATACAAGTAAATTGGAAAGATATCGTAAATATAGCAAGAGTAAATGCTAATATGTTTCATTTACGGAATTGGAATAAAAATGTCTCAGTAGATAAATGGCAAGAAACTTTTCATCACTTGATCCGTTTAATAGATGATAAAAAATTACGTTTCATGATGGTAGATTCCAAGTATGACTTGATAGATGTGATCAAAGCTATTGATGTAGTCGAATCTGTTAAGAAAACTAACGGGAAAGTATTTTTAACAAGCTATTAACTTAATTCTTCTTTAACTTATGGAAGCAGGAGTTAAAGAAGAAAAAATAATCTTTTGGCTATTACTAAACAAGGATTTTCAGCTATTTGTTCTATAGTTTTTATAAAAAGAATGTAACTACTCAGTCACTCTATGAAAAAAAGCAGAAAAGCATTATTTTAAATGGCCAGGGAGGGACTGGCTATGTATAGGAGCGGTCAGGGCCTTTTCCTGCCACGCGCAAAGTTTTAAAACAAAGAAAGGCAGCAGTTCACAATTGAACTGCTGTTTTTTCATTCCCCTTATACTTGCAGCGCTTTCTCTTTTAATGCTCTTCTTAAAATCTTTCCTGTCGTGTTTTTCGGAAGTTCTTCTAAAAACTCAATGCTGCTTGGTATTTTATATTTCGCAAGGTGAAGCGCGCAATACGCCATTAGTTCTTCTACTGTCACATTTGTCGTTTTCGGTACGACGTATGCTTTAACCGCCTCGCCTAATTTTTCATCTGGAACTCCGATTACAACTACTTCCGCAATCGCTTCGTGCATATATAACACTTCTTCTACTTCACGCGGGTAGACGTTATAACCGCCAACAAGGACGATATCTTTTTTCCGGTCTACAATGTAAAAATAACCTTCTTCATCCATTTTTGCTAAGTCGCCTGTGTAAAGCCAACCATCTCGAAGTGTTGCGGCCGTGTCTTCTGGCGCTTTGTAATAGCCCTTCATTACATTCGGGCCACGAACGATTAATTCTCCCACTTCTCCAACTTGTACTTCATCACCTAACTCATTGACAACTTTGTTTTCCACATTCAAAATGTTTGTTCCAATCGATCCTGGTTTACGTGGACGATCAAGCGGATTAAAACAAGTGACAGGTGATGCCTCTGATAAACCGTACCCTTCTGAAACAATAGCATGGAATCGTTTTTCAAAGTTTTTAAGAAGGGCAACAGGCATAGATGCACCGCCAGAAATACAAAAACGAAGTGTCTGAACATCTTCGGCACTTGCGTCCTCATGTAAATATAAATAATTGTACATCGTTGGTACGCCAGCAAATATCGTAGCTTCATATGTACGGCAAATACGGAATACTTCTTTCGGGCTAAACTTCGGTAACATTAAAATCGTGGCGCCGTTTACAATTGGCGCATTGACAGCAACCGTTAAACAAAATACATGGAACATCGGCAGCGCTGCAATTACACGGTCATGCTCTGAGTACTGTAAATACGAAGCAACATCGTTCGCATTACTATATAAATTTTTGTGCGTTAACATCGCACCTTTTGGCTTTCCTGTCGTTCCTGATGTATATAAAATAACGGCAACGTCTTCTTCTTGTATATCCGGACCTTGATAAGCGAGGTCCCCGCTCGCCACTAAATTCGTAAACGTTTTCAAATTTTCGGTTTCTTGATGAGTTGAATCTGCTGAGGTTTCACAAATAATGATATTTTCAATAGAAGGAAGTCTAGATGTAAGTGATTGCATAACTGGTAGAAGGATGTCTAGTGTGATGATTGCTTTAACGTCTCCATTTTGTAAAATGTAATATAATTCATCTGGTGTATAAATCGGATTGACTGGAATAACTGTTGCCCCGGCACGCATCGCTCCGTATAAACCGATTAAAAAGTGCGGCGAATTCCCAACAATTAATGCGACATTGTCCCCTTTTCCAATGCCCATTTTTGCTAAATTACTAGAAAACTTTATGACCATTCCGTTAAATTGGTCATAAGATACCGACTGATCCTGAAAAATATAAGCCGGCTTGTCTCCTTTCTTTTTCACCGTTTCGGCTAATCTTTGAACGAGATTCACAAAACCCCCACCTTATGTAAAATTTAAAAAATTCTAAATACATTATATTAAAAGAAAATTGCCAGTGCAAGTTACATTTCATAAAACATATATAAAAAAACAACCACACGTAAGATATGGTTGTTTTTTTAATGGTTAAAAGAATAAAGATAAGAAATCTTCTTTTGTTATATTGCCAAAATAACGTAGTACTTCGACATCAGCTAGCGCCGTCGCAAATGCTTCCTGATCAAACACCTTACCACTTAAGCGCTCTTCGATGTCACGTACATCTTCAACACCGAAAAAGTCCCCGTAAATCTTGCATTCTGAGACTACGCCTTTTTGCACTTCTAACCGAACATCTACTTGTCCAATTGGGAAACGATGTGAATGCTGTAAGTTAAATTTTGGAGATTTCCCGTAGTTCCATTCCCAATTTCGATAACGTTCTTCTGAGATTTTATAGATTTCTTTCCAATCTTCTTCCGTTAATTCATACGTTGGAATCTCATTTTCCCCTTCAAAAATATTTTCTAAAAGCAACTGTTTAAATTCTTCAATTGTAATTTTCTCACTTAAAAATTCTGCAATATTTGCAACGCGGCTGCGAATCGATTTAATTCCTTTTGATTGAATTTTATCCATCTTTACATTTAACGCCGATACAACATGGTCGATTTCAGAATCAAATAATAACGTACCGTGACTAAACATACGTCCTTTTGCAAGGAACTGGGCATTACCAGAAATTTTTCTTCCTTCCGCTAAAATATCATTGCGGCCGCTTAATTCTGCGTTAATTCCTAGTTTTCCAAGTGCTACTGTCACCGGCTCTGTAAACTTCTTAAAGTTATGAAAACTATCTCCATCATCCTTCGTGATAAAACTAAAGTTTAAGTTTCCTAAATCATGATACACAGCGCCGCCGCCAGAAAGACGTCTTACAACGTGAATTCCCTTTTCACGTACGTAATCAGCATTAATTTCTTCCACTGTGTTTTGATTCTTCCCGATAATGATAGATGGTTCATTAATGTAAAACAGTAAATACGTTTCATTAATGTTTAAGTTTTTTACACAATATTCTTCAATCGCTAAGTTAATCGTTGGATCTGTGATTCCTTTATTATCAATAAATAACATCGTTTCACCTCAAGATTCCCAAACGTAACCGCTATGTGCGAGTACGATGCGGCCGTTAAAAATTTGTTTTGCCTCCGTTACCAAGTCTGATAACTCTCCTGCATGCGGCAAATGAGTTAAAAGCAGTTCTCCTACATTTGCATGTTTTGCAATTTCTCCTGCTTCTGTACTATTCATATGCCCAGCTTTTGATCCATCTTGATGTGCATACATGTTACATTCACAAATAAATATATCTGCATTTTGTGCAAATGAAACAAACTCTGGAATATAGCTCGAATCCGCTGTATATACAACAGTTTTCCCACCTGCTGTAATACGCATCGCAAAGCAAGTTACTGGATGTAATGTTTTTAAAAACGAAATAGAAAACGGACCAACTTGCAATGTTTCTTCCGGATGATATGCAATCCCCTTCGTATAAGGCGTATGTGTTAACGAGGCAAACCCATTTTCGTCAAAGGTATGTCCATAAATCGGCAGTTCTGGTAATACTCCATTTGTCAGGCTTGTAACTAAACGTGCATACTGAAGTACCCCAATATCAGCAACATGATCGTGATGATAATGCGATAATAGAACCGCATCTATGTCAGAAGGCGTTATGTATTTTTGAAGCTGTGCTAGTACACCGCTGCCACAATCGACAAGTAAACGAAAGCCATCGTGTTCAAATAAATATCCAGACGTTGCTTCTCCCACCTCTGGAAAACCGCCCCAAAAGCCGACAACCGTCATTTTCATATCCGTTCATCCTTTCTGTTTCACTTTCTATTTTACATTCTTAACTATAATTGATTTTCTACACATTTTCATTATTTTCAACTTTGTTATAAAACAGTTGTTGACTTTAATCTTTTGTACTAATACAATAATACTAACAAATGAAAATGGAGGGATTTACATGTTAGATCAACCGATGGAGTTTTTTAGAAATTTACCGGCAAAAACTTGTTCCCATTGCGGAAGAGAGATCGATGAGCAGCACGAAGCGTACCACAATAAGTGCGAAGATTGTACGCATGAAGAATAATAGATTATAAACATAAAAAAACCTAGCAGATATCATCTACTAGGCTAGCATCATTGTATTTTTCACTGTCGACCCTTTCACCAAGAGCTCCAGTTCAAACTCGTACACTTCTTTATTTCGATAATTTTTCGTATGAATTTTATCCATCATCAGTTCCACAACTTTACGCGCCATTTCATCAATTGGCTGATCAATCGTCGTAATGCCTGAGTCTGTAATTTGTGATAAGAACTGATTATTAAAACCAACTACAGCTAAATCATCAGGAATGCTCCAGCCCTGTTTGTTTGCTTCTGCGATAATTCCTGCTGCGACTTCATCTCCCCCTGCCAAAATAGCGGTAGGATTTTTTTTGTCTTGCAAAAACTCATAGAATATATTTTTTCCATCATCAATGGAGTAAGCGCTTTCAACAAAGTCAATTGACTCCACTTGTTTGCTTGCCTCTGTTACAGCACGCAAAAAGCCCATTTTTCTCTGCTGGTTGATCACCTTTGTCTCTCTGCCACGGCAAAAGACAAGATGACGATATCCTTGATCTAATACATGCTTCGCTGCTATGTACGCTCCCTGTGCATGATCAAAGTTTACAGTTGGAATGTTTGCTTCTTCAATATATTCATTGCATAAAACAATCGGTCCATGCTGTAAATAAGGCTCAACATCTTCCCAAGCATTTTCAAGTGAACATAAAATAATCCCATCTACTTGTTTCGTAGATAACAATTGTAAATACTCCAACTCTTTCTCTGGTAAATATCTTGTTTGACAAATAATCAGTTTATATTTATGATCTGAAGCCATAATTTCAATCGCCTCAATAAATTTACTGAAAAAAGGATTTGTCACACGCGGAACCAATACTGCAATTGTTTCCGTCTTTTGCTTACGTAGTCTTCTCGCCGCAGAATTCGGAACAAATCCAAGATGCTTCATTGCTAATTGTACTCTCTTTTTCTTTTCGTCGGATACATACGGATGGTTATTAATCACCCGAGAAACCGTTGTTCTTGATAACCCCGCTAATTTCGCTACGTCCTCGATCGTCGACACGAAATTCTCCCCCTTTAAATGAAAACGTTTTCTTAACTAGAATTATATAGTATATAATTGGAAACTGCAACACACCTTAATAAGAAATTACTATATTGATATTGTAAATGTTAAAAACAAGAAAAGTATACTTATAAACAGTAGAAAAAATATCGTTATAGAGGGGTATCAAGTTAATATTTTAACATACTCCAAAATACAAATTGAAAAAACAACAGTTCTATAAAAAATAAAAAAGAAACAATCGCGTCTACTGACGATCGTTTCTTCTTTGTTTTAATGCTCAAATGGTAGGTCAGACGTCAACTGCCCTTTTTCATTATGATTCACCACTACGACTCGATTATGCTCTATCAAAAAAACACCCTCTAACATTAGTAATGTCAATACATAAGCCACAAAAGTTTTTTCATACGCCGTCTTGCATACAGATAACTTGTTGTTAAGCCAATGCTTGCTTTGTCTTCCTCTTGAGAGTATCTTTCACTACAGTTTCCAGTGAATGTTTGATGATACGATAAGCTCACCTGTCTGAAATGAATCTTCTTGCATTTGAACTAATAATTGATTTTTTCCTCTGCATGGCCTTCTCTGTATAGTGCCATCGTCAACATAATTACCCCTAATGAACCTGTAATCATTGCTTTTTTTCCCTTTCATATTTTTCACCTCGCATAATTTCCTGAGTTATTCAACTCACCTTAAGTATAATGTCTGTTTATGTCGAAAAAAAGAGACAATACCAATTTTTCAATAATTTTCTAACAATTGTAAAATTATACATTTCACTAAACAGAAGTTCTAATTGTTAGAGTTAAAAAAGAAAACACACTTGAAGGGTATATAGTAAGAAAAACAAAAGAAGATATTACGAAAAAGTTACACCTTTACACTTATCCTTGCATGGCATAAGAAGAAAAAATAGTGGGGGAAGAAAAGGCCCTGACCGTTTCTATGCGCGGCCAGATGCTCTCGTCCCCTCAAAAGAAAGAGGGCTTTATATCGTTTTTTACTTGTATATAAATAGGTCACCCTTCAAGCAACTGATAGATATCTTCTTTTACGGGAATAGAAGATATTGCTCCTTTTCCTGTCGTAGTAAGGGCACCGCTCGCATTCGCAAATGTTAGTATCTCCTGCCAATGCATATGAAGCACCTCTTCTACATTTTGTTGTCTCACGTTTTTCTCTAGCAATTTATACAGGAAACCGCCAATAAATGCGTCTCCTGCACCTGTTGTATCCTGCACTACAACACGATATCCATTTGATTGATACTGTCTATCTTTCATATATAATTCCGCACCTTGCGCTCCTTTTGTATAAATAACAACCTGTACATCTCCTATAAATAAGGACTCAATCGCCTCTTTTGGATCAGAAATGCCTGTAATAAACTCTAGCTCTTCATCTGAAATTTTAACGATATGTGCAAGCGGAATAAATTCCAGGATTGTTTTTCTACAATCTTCAGCATGTTTCCAAAGCGACAGGCGTACGTTAGGATCGAAGCTGATAATCCCTCCATTTTCTTTCGCAGAGCGAATCGCCTTTATATGCGCATATTTCATCGGGCTTTCTACTAAATCAACGGAACAAAAATGAAGAATATCACCTTTTTCAAACCAGCTTTCATCTACCTCATTTTCATGAAACAACAAATCTGCAGAAGGATTGCGATAAAAAGAAAAATCACGTTCACCATCTTCGCGTAATGAGACGAAAGCAAGGCCTGTATTGGCTTCATTCGTTCTTGTAACCTTGTCTGTATTTACACCTACTTCTTGTAATTGTTCTAAAAGGAAATCGCCAAATGCATCGGTACCTAGTTTTGTAAGCATGCATGATTTTCCACCGTATTTTGCAACTGCAGCTGCCACATTCGCAGGTGCTCCTCCTGGAACTCGTTGAAATTCTACTACATCTTTTAGCGCCTTTCCCTTTTGAATAGGAATGAAATCAATTAAAACTTCTCCAATTGCATATAAGCTCTTCATACATTCCACCTCTTCTTATTCATAATCCCATTTTGTTGCTTGTAATCATACACTTCCTTCTTCAGCAAAAAAATAAATTTCTGTGCTGTCGGTTCTTGGAAAGATACGACTGGTACATACTTGTTCTCTATCATTATGGATTTATATACTTTGAATACCAAAAGTTATTGTAAAACACATCTGCACTCCCATACAACGAAACTCCACCTTACAATTTTGTAATGTTAATGTAATAATACGGAATTGTTCCTAATATATGTTTTTCTGTAAAATAATAGATATAGAGATCATTCAAACTATTTTTCAGGGGGAACAATCGTGAAAAAGGGCATCATCGTACTAGTAATCTTATACATCGTCCTAACTGTACAAACCATCAATTCACTTTTTGGAAAGGAACATTATAACGACGCTGTAAACAAGCTAAAAGAAACAAAAGAAGTATCCTCTTTTCAAACAGCGAAAGACGGTGTGATCCTATTAAAAGGAAACATAACAACTGAACAACCCGTTACAGATGAAACAAAAGTAAATAAAGAATTTGCTTTACTCGAAAAAAAATCATATAGAAGAAAAAAAGCAAGTTGGAAAACTACGGATACAGAAAAACATATTGCCGCACATCTTTCTGTAAATGGTGAGTCACTTCCTACTCTAAACGAAAAAGAAGTTCGCTTGGCAATTGAGCCTATTCCACTTTCTTCACAAGACATTGCTACGACTGAGGAATACACTTTAAAAAAAGACGACACGCAATTAACGATACATAGTAAAGGATATCGCTATCACGGGATTGAAAATAACATGGAAGCTCTAATTTTTGGCGTTAAAAAAGGAAACACACTTGAAGGATATAATGGTTCTGAAATTATAATAGGTAAAACAAAAGAAGAAATCACAAAAAATATGAAAATGAAAACATTCGCCGAAAAATATGCACCATTTGCTTGGCTCATTTTCACGCTTATTCTTGTTAGTTACGGTATACATCATTCTCGTAAAAAGAAAAAGCTCTTTGGATAGATTGTTGTTTTTTGCGATAAAAATAAGACCTCCGATTAAATCGAGGTCTTATTTATTTATGAACTATAGTGATATTAATCTTCATTAAAATTTCCGAATTCAAACAATAATCCAAATACATGCACAAGATCGAATCCGGAAATCAGCTTCACGAATGTAAATATTGACTGCAATTTTATTTTTTGCGCACATTCGCATTTAGAATATTTTTGCATTTCCTGATAGTTTGTTTGATTTGCTGATTTTCAAAAAAATAAACCTCTGTACCTGACCAAATAAAAACCCAACACACAATGCTTAATACTCCTCCAATATAGGCATGATTGCTTGAAAGCTTCAAGTATATCACCCCAACAATAATACCAATCACAAACAACACAATAGTCTTTTTGACATTTCTAGCATATGTATATTCCTCTTCCTCCAAGAGATTAGAAAAAGTATTAAATGTGGCAGTCTTCAATGACTTTTCGTCAAAATCATTCTGACCGAAAAAAGATATTTCTATGTCTTTTCTTTTGCCACTGTGCAGCTTTGACAAAAGAAAATCTTCAAGGTCAGAGCTTAGGTGAACATCATCCGGGCTATAATATCTTGAAAACGGAGTATCCGTTTCATCTAAATAGATATTTATACTTAATTCATCTTTCATGTTAACCATCCTTTGAATTCTTTTTACTGTATATACAAGTTAAAAAACGGCATAAAGTGAAACTTCCGACAGTGGGGGTTTTCTTCATCCCCCACCTATCTTCTTTGCTTCGCTCTGAATCTTGAGGTGGGGGTCTTACTGCCCGTTAATGCGGGATAAAAATCCCCTTTCCTTTTAGGGGGATAAGAGCATCTGACCGTGCATATGTGCGGTCAGGGCCTTTTCCTGCCACATGCGAGGATTAAAACAAAGAGAGAAAGCGAATGCAGGTCATCGAAAAATGAAAATGGATGTATATAGTTGAAAGTCAACCTTTTATCAGTATGGTCAAGATCGCAACAATTCTTACGAAAACAGCAAAAGAAAAAAATAGCATCATATAATAAAAAAACTCCTTAACGTATAGGTAAGCGATTCAATTGTGTTCGAATGTAACATTTTTTACATTCACCTCCTAAATCATATGAAAATTATCTGTCATTTTTTTATCAACAAAAACTCAGTATCAAAAAACCTTGAGATAAAAGAAACTTTCAAAAATGTAACTATGTGAATTAAATATCACTACTTCAAGCACAAAATTTTGGAAGATAAAATCAAGTTGAAATAACATTTTCAAAATACAGGAGGTCTTTAACATGAGTAAAATGAAAAAATTTGCAGGAATCGCATTCGCAGGTGCTATCGGATTAAGTACAATTTCCATCCCTCACGCTAGTGCAGAAGAAAAATCTATCACTAACTACAACCAAGAAAAGGTTGCTTCTAATGAGACATTTCATTTATCTATGGAAAATCAACAGAATACTAGTTTAAAACTTGCAGCTAGCGCTAATTTAAATGTTAATGTTGATGTCCTAGGTATCGCTGATAGAATTAGAGATGCTGTCAATGCTAACGCTAATCGTTCCGGATTTGTAAAAAATGTAATGGAATCAACTTTTTACTCAGCAGGTCAGCGCTATAATGTAATGGTTTTTAATTTAAATCAAGGGTATGTTGAACAATTTAGAGGAGTTAAATTTTATGGTTCAACAAATTATAATGGAACAATTTACGGCATATGGGTGTTTGAAGACGGAGAATTCACCAACGAAGGAGATGGTGGATGGATTAACTGGGCATTTAAAGGTTGGTTTGATCGCAATGATAAGTATGTAAAATTTTATCGTCCATAATGTAAGTGCCTGAAAACCTAGCTTTAGTTAAATTGACTTCTTTATATATATATCCAAATTAAAAAACCGACATAAAAACCTCTTTTTTAGGGGGAGGACGAGAGCATCTGGCCGTGCATAGAAGCGGTCAGGGCCTTTTCCTGCCACATGCGATTTTTTAAAACAAAGAGAGAAAGCGAGTACAGGTCGTGTTGCAGTCTGCATAACAGCAACTTATATGTCGAAAAATTAAAATTGATTTATATAGTTGTTCCGTATGTTTTGCTCTAAAACAAGGTCAATTACATCATTAACTATACAGGTGGACGGTGAACCACAACTCACTTTCCATAACATAAAAAATCCTAAAGGCTACAAGCCTTTAGGATTTATCAATTATTCTGCGTCAGAAAATTTCCCATATTGTCGCTTATGCATCCAAGTTAATGTACCAATTGTTCCAAGTGATAACAGAACAATGAAGATCATTAAAATGCCTGCGTTTTGCCACATAAAGCCAAAGTCTCCGCTTGAAACAACCGCTTTAAGTCCTGATACAGAATATGTCATCGGGAACCATGCGTTAAATACTTGCAGCTGTTTCGGAATTAACTCAAGTGGGAATGTACCCGCACTTGTTGTTAACTGTAAAATCAATGTCAAGATCGCAATAAAGCGTCCTGCATCACCGAAAGTCGTTACTAAAAATTGAACTAGCGCAATAAACGATAAACTTGTAATAATACTAAACAATACGAAGTACGAAACACTTTGTACTTCAATATCTAACCAAGACAGTAATACTACATCCGCCACAAGCGCTTGAATCACACCAACTGCAAGTAGTACACCAAACTTACTAATAAACCAGCTAAATCCTGATTTCGGTATACCTACTGTTTCGCGTAACGGGAACACGATCGATAATAACAATGCCCCAACGAATAAACCAAGAGATAAGAAGTACGGTGTAAAGCCTGTTCCGTAGTTTGGAACTTCTGCCATTTTCTCAGTTTTCACTTTCACCGGACTAGCGAACATGTCATATTTGTTCTCGTCGCCTTTTGTTTCACTTGTTTTCTCAGCACCTTCGCCAAGTTTTGTTGCTAGTTCTTTTGAACCGTTATTTGCTTCGCCAAGACCATTTGTTACTTGACCTGAACCGTCTTGTAAACGAACTAAACCACTTTGGAAATCCCCTTTTGGATCTACGAATTGCCCTAGACCACCTGAGATTTTTTGCGAACCATCAAGTAATGCACTTACTCCGTTTGCTAGTGGACCTGCACTATCTGCTAAAGTGTTTAAACCGCCTGTTATTTGTCCTGAGCCATCGAATAAAGCATTAATTCCACTTGCTAATGGGCCTGCACTATCTGCTAAGGTATTTAAACCGCCTGTGATCTGTCCTGACCCATTTGCTAATTTATTTAAGCCAGTTTGGAATTCCCCTTTTGAATCTGCTAACTGGCCTATTCCTCCTGTTACTTGCCCTGAGCCAGTTGCCAATTTATTTAGACCTGCTATTGATTTCTCCGACAGCTGATTGATTCCTTTATTTAAATCACCTGCACCACTTGCAAGTTTCGTTGCTCCGGCTTCAATTTTTTCAGCACCTTTTTCTCCAGCCAAACCTTGTACGCCTTGCGCAACTCCTGCTGTACCTTTAGAAACTTGTTCATTACCAGCCATTATTGCTTGGACAGTTGGCTGTAGTTGTTTTCTATACTCTTCTGGTAAACTTTCAATTTGTTTATTTAAATCCGCTAAGTTTTTTGAAACTTGTTGAGCCCCTCCGGCTGTCTGTTTCGCAACACCACTTAGTGTATCAGCTTGTTTCTTCCATTCAGATACCCCTTGTGAAAGTTCAGAAGCTCCTGTGCTTACCTCTTGTGCACCGTTTTTAGCTGCTTTTAATCCAGATTGATAATCACCTTGTGGATTAATATATTGCTTTAATCCACCTGTAATTTGTTGCGAACCATCTAATAACTGACCTAAACTTGATTGCAATTTCCCTTCAGGATTAATTAGTTCATTTAGGCCACCTGTTATTTTTTGTGAACCACCTAATAACTGATTCACTCCACCTGGCATCGCGCTTACTTTACTATTTAACTCGCCTAAGCCATTTGTAATTTTCTGTGAACCACCTAATAACTGATTCACTCCACCTGGCATGCCACTTACTTTACTATTTAACTCGCCTAAGCCATTTGTAATTTTCTGTGAACCATCTGATAATTGATTCAATCCATCATTAGCTTTCCCAGATAATTCACCTAAACCATTTGTGATTTGCTGTGAGCCATCTTTTAACTTCCCAGTTCCATCATGAATCTTACCAGCTCCATCACTCGCATCAGCAAAGCCTTTAGATACATCTTTTAATGAATCAAACATTGTCTCAGCATATGTTTTTGTTACTGTAGCTGATACTTCGCTTTTAATTTTTTCAATGGCTGATCCACCAATTTGTGAGGATAAGAAGTTTAAGCTTTCATTTGGAATGTACTCTAGTTTTGATTTTTTAGGGTTTGCATCCAACAATGTTGTTGTATTTTTAGAAAAGTCACTTGGGATGCGGACCGTCATGTAGTATTTACGATCGTCCATTCCTTTTTTTGCTGTTTTCTCGCTGACAAACTCCCATTTGAAACCCTCTTTTTCTTTCAAGTTATCAACAAGTTCTTTACCAGCTTCAATCGGTTTTCCATTGTACACTACACCTTCATCAAGGTTTACAACTGCAACTGGTAAATCATCTAATTGTTTATATGGATCCCAAAACGCCCATAAGAACATACCAGCATACAATACTGGAATAAATAAGACTGCAATTATTGGAATTAAGATTTTTTTGCTTCTGATGATCGTAGCAAACTCTTGTCCAAGCAGTTTCAATCCTCGCATTGTTTACTCCTCCTTTTTTAATTATTGACCGTTTTGTTCATTCAGTCAGTTTTTGTAAAAAAAGAAGAAAATAACGACCAATTCATCCTCTCGTATGTTCTGCTATCTTCTTACAATTCCTCCTCCACAAACTTCTGACCGAATCATTCACTTGGTCATATTTTATAATAATAAGAGGATTATCTCATTTTGACAATCCTTTTAATAAATATAATTCAAAAAGTTCAGCAATATGCTCTTTTTCTAACGGTTCATGATATTTTTCCCAATCAAAAATGAGAGATATATACAAACGAACCATGATAAATGCTGTAATTTCTGGGTCACATGCCGTAACTTCACCTTTTGCAATTGCAGCTTCAAGATGCGATTTAATAAATGTAATAATTGCCGAATCCAATTGCTGCATAACATCTTGCACTTCTTTTGTTCCCATATCTCGTTCTTCTTGAATGAGCTTAATCATAAGTTGATGGTCTTTTCGAAATTCTAAAATACTGTATAATGCACGATGTACGTTTTCAAAAAATGACATAGTTGGATCGATTGTTGTTTCTGCGGCTTGTTTCATTTCTGTAATTAAATTAGAGATAATTTCACCAAACAACTCTTCCTTATTTTTAAAAAACGTATAAATTGTCCCTTTTCCGACATTGGCTAACTTTGCAACTTGATCCATCGTAGTTGCTTTATACCCAAATGCTGAAAAAGATTTTGTTGCTGCTTCAATAATTGCTCGTTTTCGATCAATTGCCACGTTTTCACCTCCAAAATGACCATTTGAACATTTTGGTCATATAGTACGTTTATGATATTACCATAGCTTCCCATCTTTTTCAAGTTTTATTTCTTATTACATTGTAACAAAAAAGTGTCAATGTAGGAAAAAACAAAAGAATCGTACATGGAAATATTGAAATCACTATTATTTTATATATAATGATTATTATAATATTATAGTTAGAAAGGAAGATAAAATGAAAAAAATTATCTCAACACTATGTATAGCTGGCACGACTTTAAGTATTTTAGGAGCATTCCCTCAACATAGCTATGCTCATCTCGATCAAATTGATTTAAATGAGAATGATCCCATTGCTGAAAAATGGTCTGCAGAGGCTCCGTATCATTCTGATAAAAGTACACATTTATGGATTGCAAAACAAGCTATTGAAATTATGAAAACAGAATCTAATGTGGAAACAAATAAACAGGCTGTAGACTTCTTAAATTTCCCGCAATATAAAGATTTATTTTCAAAAGGATTATATGATGCAGATTATAATTCTGAATTTAACGATGGCGGGTTAGGAATCGGCGGAGTTTTCAAAGGAGGATGGAAGTCTCACTTTTATGATCCTGATACTCAGAAAAATTATAGAGGTGAAACAGATCCAACAGCTCTTACACAAGGAAAGAAATACTTTTATGAATCTGGAGAGCATTTTCGAAATAAAGATTATGAAAAAGCTTTCTATTATTTAGGAGTAGCCACGCACTACCTTACAGATGCTACACAGCCTATGCATGCAGCAAATTTTACCGCAATTGATACAAGGGCTATCAAATATCATAGTGCCTTTGAAAATTATGTGACAACCATTCAAAATCAATTTGCAGTCAATACTGGCGGGAATTATAACGATTCTTTCACTAAACCTGAAGAATGGATTGATTATGTAGCAAAGGTAGCTAAACCTGAAATCCAGAATATCACTAATGACAATACATTGAAGTATTACAATAGTGGTAAAGAACAATTGTGGCAAGAGATGGTTATTCCTGCTGTGCAGCGAAGCTTAACAGCAGCTCAGCGCAATACAGCAGGTTTCTTAAATCTTTGGTTTAAAACTTTTGCTAAAAATGAGCAGGCTCCAAGTATAGAGAAGGCATTAATCTATGATGCAGAAGGAAATGTCGTAGAAGCAGGGAAAAACTATTATATCGTACCAAGTGAATCTCCTTATCAAGGTTTAACATTTAAATGGTATGCAGGAACTCGTTACGATTATGTGTTACTTGCAAATGGAAATAATAATACACAATCTGGTACACCTATAGAATTTGAATTTTACAAAGAAAATGACGCAAAATTGCACCATGGTGAGAGCGTATATCTTCACATGAAGAACTCGAATTATAATGAATATCAATATTTAAATTGGTCTAAGTATTCTAGTTGGGTTCACCTTGCTCAAAAATCTGATAGTTTAGCTGACTTTAAAATTCAAATTAATCCGAATAACCCTACAGAATATAATATCTTTACAGATGGTTATCCATTAAATTATGAAAATGTAAATGCAGAAAAAAGTTGGATTGTACTAGGTGAAAAAACGCAAAAACCTAGCTCATGGAAGTTTGTACCTTGCAGATAAATTGCTGCTACCTTTTCGTGCAGAATGAGTATTTTTGTATTCAACATAACAACTTATATATTGAAACATAAAAAGAACCTCACTCGTTCTTCTTATGTGAACTGTACCCCGAATCATGTCCCTGATTCGGGGTTTTTGTACGTCGTTGCCCACCACCACCTCGTTATAATGAAAACAATGATAAACTTAGAATAGTAAAATCGACGTTTTTTCATATCGAATTGCTTAGCTTATACGTTTGTTAAAATGTGGGCATTTATGGTGATACTTTACTTTTAAAAAAAACCATTATTTCCACATATTATAGATTGCAATTATAATTTTTAAAGTTATACTTTTTGTATAACTTTAAAAATTGGTATTACCAATTATAAACTATACAGAAATAATAACTACTTTGCGATACCACTACATCTTGTGATAAAACAGGTAAACATATTCTAACTATCTTATATCTTCATGAGGTGACTGAATCGTCACCAGAAATATTTATATAAGTTACGTATTAGGGTTGAGTTTTTAGGAGGTTTAAATGAGGAGAATATTGCCAGGGGCCATTTTGTCTCATACCCAGTATGGGTATTTAAAGGTGCCAAAAAATGTCAAAAGTCAGTGTCCTAAATGCGGTAAATCAAGTGAATTTACGTTAAAAACGAATTATTATCAAGTTACAAAAAGAGGATTATTCGCAGAAGGGATTTGTTCTGAATGTAAAAAGCCATCAGAATTTGTGCTTATGTTTAATTCGAATCGATTAAATAGAGAATTAGAAGTTTATATTTATAGTCCTTCGGATTTAAGAGATCCTTTGGACCAGCTCGAACGCAATAAACATATCCCTATAGACCTTGTCAGGGCATATCGCTCTGCTTTAAATGTCAGTCAGTCAAAAGATAATTCTGCTGCTGCAGTAATGTCAAAACGAGTTCTTGAAAGTGTCCTCAAACATTTTCTTGGAGAGGATAGTAATGGGCTGTCTCTTTCCCAGCAATTTCAACAATTGCCAAACTATATCGATTTAACTAAACAGATTCAAGATGTTGGCTACCTCGTTCATCCGGACGGTTCTTTTTATGAAATGCTTGAATTGAAACGGGAAATTGATGATGAAACAATAACTTTAGTAACAGAATTATTAGAAGTCCTTATCGAATATTTATTTGTGTTGCCTGAAAAAATCGAATCAATACATGATAAGATTGAACAGAAATTTAAAAAAGGGTAACACGTACATTTTAATGTTTTTATACGCTAAGAGATTTTCAAAAACCAATAGCATGATTTCAATTGGGATTTTGATTTTAATTTAAAGATAAGTTTTGAGACGCCATTTAAGCTATTTTTAGCTTTTTTTACGTTTTTTACGTTGAAGTTCATTTGTCTCAAATACCTACCGACGTTTTTGAGATTAGTTGATTTTCTTAGATTAGTAAAATCAACGCTTCTTCATGCCAAATTTTGCTTAGCGTATACTTTCGTTAAATATAGAAATATATTATTGTGTCTTGGGCTTTTTGTAAGTTCAACTACTTTGTGTAAGAGCAAAGAAAAAACAATAATCGATTGAAACAGTGCGACCAAGGCCAGTAATTGAGACAAAGAAATTAAAAAAGATGGATCCGATACAACATCGAAACCATCTTTTATGCGTTTAAGTTCTAAAGCCTTTTATTAAACTGTCCATTTTATAGGGTGCATTTTCACTTACCAGGCAATACAAGCCCATTGAACGCAGTTTTTCTTATTACGAAGCTTTCTTTAAATCAATTTGTGCAAGCACTGGATCATGGTCACTCATACGACCGTGTTCTTCCATAACATTCGAGTTTAAATGAACTGGATCAACAATTGTATGCGGTGCAATGTTATTCGTTACGAAAATGTGATCTAATACTTGTGCATTTCCATCATGAATATATGTGTAACGATTTTCTTGTGGAACTGTTTCAAGCATTTCTTTCATAATGTCGCCTTTTAATGCTTGCATTGGTTTTGAGAAGTCGAAGTCGTTCATATCGCCAAGGGCAACAACTGGTGCGTTTGCATGTCGTCCTTGAATGCCTTTTACGAAACCATTTACTTCCTCAGCAAGCTGCACGCGTCTTGCTTCACTTTTTAATACAAGCGGCTGGATTTTTCCAAATGGCGATGCATCTCCTAATTTAGAGTTTAAATGATTGGAAATAACAACGATATTTTGCCCTTGGAATGTAAACTCAGCAGCTAACGGCTTACGTGTGTCGTCAAATAATGTATTATTTTGTCCAATTCGTACAACATTTTTCTCAAGTAAAACTGGTTTTTGTGCTAATTTCACGCGAGATGGATTATAGAAGAAACCAACGCGAATATTCGCTCCTGGCGCACCGCCATCTTTATTATTTTCTGGTGCAATTTCTACATACTCATACTTTGGTCCGCGAATTGCTTGAATCGCATCAATTAAGCGCTTTGCACTAAGCGATGCATCTGTTGTGCCATCATTCATTGTTCCATTGTTATCTTGCATTTCTTGAACACCAATAATATCTGGCATTTTTAAATTGTATTTAATAGCGTAAGCAAGACGTCTTACTTTCTCATCGGACGTGTCTTTTTTATTCGCTGAGAAGTTCTCAATATTATATGTTGCAATTGTTAGTTTATCAAGGCGCGGTTGAATGTTTGCACCAAGTTGTTTAAATCCGCCGTCTTGCAGTGCTGGAAGCTCTGCAATTGGTGAAATGCGATAATTTCCGTAATCATAACCAACGATACCCGTTACATCTCCAAGAAGTTGATCTCCTGATTTTGCTACATAATTACGTGCAACTTTAATAGAGAGGCGCTCTGGATTTGCATTGTCCGCTTTCAGCAGCGGCGTTCCAAATTTTGTCGTTACTTTCTGGCTGCCATTCGCAGTTGTTACATATAAATTACCATTTTTTTGCGGTCCAACGACTTTTGGCTGCGGCACAGTTACAAGCATGCCTTCTAAACTTTCATAAAAATCAATTGCATCTTCTGCTGGATCGAAAATGCCAAATCCATCATTATCAATAATTGTATCTGGTATTTTCACACCATTTTCCCCTAATACAACTGCTTCAGGTAATTTTTGATTACTCTCTTTCACGATAACGTACTTTGCTTTAATTTCTGTAATCGATAAATCTGTATCAAAACGATCTGCATATCCTTGTCCGATAAACTCTTCCACTTGTCCATCGACAGAAACGAGGTCACCTACTTTTACACCGCTATCTTTTTTATAAACATAAATCCCTTCTGACGTAGCTGGATCTTCATCAGATTGCGGGTCTTGCATATAAAATCCAGATTTATCTACTTGTGTCACAATACCAGTAACCGCTTTCACATCTTTTCCATTATAAGAAGAAATATGAGACTTCCCTTGAATATCGTGAATACGAACTGGTTCATTTTTTATCATTGTAAACGAGAATGTCGCGATATTAGAATTTTCAAATCCCTCTTTCACGGCAATCGCTTTAATGACACTATTTTCATTCAGTATAATTTGTTCATTATAGCGAATACTTTGAGACGTTGGATTTGACCCATCTAACGTGTAATAGATGGCAGCACCTTCTGCTCTAGTTGATAATGTTACCGCTGTTCCCTTTTCTACTTCGCCCCCGTTTGGACTAGCAATGACATCGCTTACTTTTTGAGTTTCTTTATCTTGAAACGCATAAGCTGTAACAGCCTTTAGTCCTGGGCTACCAAAATAAGTATCTAACGTACCTGTTAGACGCACTTTTTTCCCCATATTTTCTGGATGATCTTTTACATTCACTGCTTTACGAACTTCACCTATCGGCAGCTGAACAGGCATAATTTTATCAGCGTTCACTTCATCTGGAGAAGCGGCAATTGCAACGTTTGTATCTCCAAATTCCGCTGGTTCTTTCGTATATTTACCTGCATTTTGTGTGTATCCAACAATATACCCTTCTACAGCTGCTTGTTTCTTACCTTGCTGCTGAAACAACTGAATTGCTTCATCGACAGTTAACACTTGTTCCTGTTCGGCCTTTGCTACAATATCCACTGCTAGTAAAACAAATACAAATGAAAAAAAGATAATTGCTAGTTTTTTCAAAGAAATCCTCCCCCTACATGTTTTTCTCAATGCCTAGCATGTCTATCATAGCAGAGTTCTTTATAAAGGACATTATATTTATATATAAATTTACAAAAAATTAATTTCCCACTAAAACAGGGGATTCATTTTCCCTCTTGCGACCATTTGATGAATAAAGTTCGTTACTTTCTATGGAATCTTTGAAAAATGTTTTTCTAATTAATATGTGTAAAACAGACTGTAATAAAAAACAATTCTCGTTCATCAGAAATTGATAAATTCATACCAAAAACGCCATCCTTTCTGTATATTCTTACAGAAAAAATAGCGCTTTTTTATATGAATATAAAATTATTTTAGCTTAATAGCACTTTAGAACAGTTCCTCTTTCTCTATAAAAAATTATATACCTGCCCAAACATCCTTTGCATATCTTTCTTCATATTGCAAATTATCAAGCCAAGTTTTTGCTTTTTGTTCATCAACACCATGATAAATTTGATAGCCTTCGCATAAAGCTCTCTCTACATCTGGAGCCATTCGACTTCCATCTCCGCATATATAGAGGTGACCACCCTCATCAAGCAAACGAATTAATTTGCTTGCATCCTGTTTCATCAGATGTTGTACGTAGGTTTTAGGTTGGTCCTCTAAACGAGAGAACGCTGTATGAAGCGTTACTAATCCATCCTCCCCAGCACGCTCTAACTCTTCACGGTAAAGATAATCCTGCTCAGGATGACGACAACCAAAGTATAGATGTGCCTCTCCTAATTTATGACCCTCTTGCTTTTGAACACGACGTGCTTGCAAAAATCCTAAGAATGGAGCAACTCCTGTTCCAGGCCCAACCATAATAATTGGCTTCTCAGGATTTTCTGGCAAGTGAAACCCTGATTGCGGATTACGGATAAAACATGCGATAACATCTCCTACTTGCCGCTTAGCCAAATAGTTTGAAGCAACTCCCAGGTATTCACCATGCCCGCTCCAAGATGGCCCTCGTACGACACCCACTGTGATACTCGCACGATTTGAAACAAATTGCGGTGAACTAGAAATTGAATAGTATCGGACTTTTAAAGGTGAAAGAAGCTCTAAAAACCTTTCAAACGGCAATTCACAAGCAGGATATTTCTCAAGTAAATCGAGCATAGTTGTACGTTTTTGAAGAATACTCGTTTTGTATGCATCTTCCTCTAAAAGAGCCTCTAACTCTTGTTTATGAGGCGGACAAACCGTATATGCCGCTAATTCACGAAGCTGGGCCCGTGTCACTGGCTCTTGTAATTCCACATAATTTGCTAGCAGTTCATACACACATACGCACTGTTTTAAAGGAAGATGTGCCATGTTATGATCGCTTCCACTCAGAAGAAGAACATCTTTCCCTTTTAGTCCATATCGTTTTAAAACACGTTCTACAAGCTCTTTTCTATTCTGCGGGAACACTCCTAGATGATCACCCTCTTGGTATTTAGTACCTTCAGGCAAAATAACGTCAATATGGCGCGTACTGTGTGCACTCTCCTTTGTTTGAAGCTCACGATTTTCTATAACGTAAGCCGAAAGTGCATGATATGTTTTCGCAAGAGGAGTACTTGTCAATTCACTAACAAATTGTAATTTAAGTTTATTTTCCGAACGTCCTTCATTTTTAGTTACTTCTAAATGAAAAGCTTTTGCTACATCTTCCCATAACTGATTTTTCCACTCATCAAATTGGAACTCAAAGTCTTCATTCACATCGCCTTCACCACGTATAGTCAGACGAGCCGCACCCTTTAATGCCAAGTTTTCATCAATCAACCTTGGGATACGTTGATATGTACTAGCCCAACTACGGTTGCCACATCCAAAAACAGCATACTTCACTCCTTTAAGTGTTTCATCCTCTAACTCGCTTATCCAATGCACAAATTCCTTTGCGTTATCAGGTGCATTACCATTATACGAGGAAGTGATAATACACACGACTCCATCTCTAGGAAGCTTTTCAATATACTCATCAAGCGGTGCCACCTCACTCTGAAAGCCTTGAGAGCGAGCTGTATCAGCAAGTTTTCGTGCAATTCCTTCCGCAGTTCCAAGGTTGGATCCATAAAGTACTAGTAGCGGTGTATGATGCGAATCGACAACAGTTTTGAAGTTATGTTTTGTTTCTTGTTCTTTTTGTATTGTCATTCTTGGATCAGAAACAGCTAATGTAACTTTTTTAGTTCGTGGTTTGACACACATAGTAAATCCATCTGGTTTCAAAGTTAATGTTTCCTTAACTTTTAATTGATAGTCTGTATGGTCTATAATTTCAAAATGTTGCAGAATCATACCTAATACTAAAGTAGCTTCCTGAAGTGCAAATTGTTGTCCAATACAAGCTCTTTGCCCATTTCCAAATGGCTTATATGCATGCGGGGCAATTTGTTCCATGTTTTCAAATCTCTCAGGTTGGAAATCTTCAACAGCATCCCCCCATACACTCATATCACGGTGAAGCTTTGGTATGAGAACTGTAACTTCTCTTCCTTTTTCTATATGGTATCTTCCCCCAAGAAGTGTATCTTCTTTTGCATAAAGTGAAATAGCTGGGGCTGTTGGCCACAAACGTAACGTCTCATTGAGAATCATACGAATGTATTTAAGTTTTTGAACTTGCTCGTATGTAGGAATCGTTTCTGTTAAAACTTGATCTACTTCTTCATATGCCTTCTTAAGCTTATCAGGGTGTTTCAAAAGAAAATATAGTGCAAATGACAATAGACCACTAGTCGTCTCATGCCCAGCTATTAAAAAAGTAATGATTTGAAAACGAATATTTTCATCGTCCAACATTTCACCTGTTTGCGGATCTTTCCCATTCAACATATGAGTTAGCAAGTCATTTCCATTTTGATTATCACTTTCTTTACGCTCTGCAATAATATTATCTACCAAATCAAACATAGATTGAATGTCTTGCTTAAACTGACGTTTCTTCATAACCATTAATTTATCTTGTATGCCTAAGCGTTGCGATTGATTCATTGCTTCTTCAAGCGAACGGACCATGCTAGTAATAAAAGGATGCGACGTATCACGATAAAAGCTATTAAAGCGGTAATTAAATCCACATAATCCAATCGTATCTAGCGTCAGGCGTGTCATGTCTTCTGGTACATCAATACTTTCATTAGGGTTGAGACGCTCCCACTTTTGAACCAATTGCATAGCGATATCAACCATCATAGCGTGATATCCCTTCATAGCTTGCTGACTAAAACTAGGAAGAAGAATGTTATGTGCCTTATGCCAGTTTGGTTCGTTTGTCCAACTCGTAAATAACCCGTCGCCAGCAAATGCACGAACATTTTGTAAAGCGGTTCCAATACTCTTTTCAAAACGAGATTCATCACATACTTCCGCCACTAATTCATGATTAGAAACAATGGTACGAGTCCTTCCAGGCAATTCAAGTTGAAAAATTGGCCCATACTCATATGAAAGCTTTACAATGGATTGCATGGGCTCTTCTCCCTTTAACAACGGTAAATTGCGAAGTGGACCAAAAGTTTTAGGCTGTGGAATATTGCTAATCCCTTTCATATAAAAAATCCTTTCCTTTAATAAAGTGAAACTTTCATCAGTGAAGAGTTTTTCATTCCTCTCTGATGAAAGCCTGCCCAATCGGGCATATGCTAACCGTTATCCCCCACAAATTTGTACGTTCTATCGTGAGCATTTCAATTATAAATACAATTAATAGAATATTCAAAAAATAGTATATATATTTAAACTAGAAAATCACATTTACATGTCATTATTTGAATGAGGCATATCCATGGTCAGCCATTACTACACTCCCATTAATGGCATCTGCTTCTTCTAATGAAAGAAGGTAGACTACATCAGCAAGTGCTTCTGGATTCGTTAACCCATTACCCATAACCTTCATTTTCATAGATTCAATCATACTATCTTTATATCCATGAAGAATAGGCGTATCAACAACTCCTGGTGCTACCGCTACTACACGAATTCCATATTCAGCTAATTCAAGAGCTGCAGATTTTGTCATCATAATAACAGCACCTTTTGTTGCATGGTATGCAAATGTACCTGGAGAAGCTAAGAAGCCATAAACAGACGTTGTATTTATAATTACACCTTTTATATTTAATTCCTTCATCTTCTTTCCTGCTGCTATGATTCCATAGGCAACACCATGTTGATTCACTCCAATTACTTTTTCATAGAGGTCCATATTTTGATTAAGCACTGGACCTGCACCGCCAATTCCAGCATTGTTAAACATAACATCAATCCGGCCATACGCTTCTACTGCGGTATTAACTAGATTTTCTACGTGTTCGTACTGTGAAACATCTGTCTTAACAAAAATAGCTGTTCCACCCTCAGCTTTAATCATTTCTACAGTTTCTTTTCCACTTGTCTCATTAAAATCAGCGACTACCACTTGATCTCCTTTTTGTGCAAATTTGATACATGTTTGTCGACCAATTCCGCTTCCTCCACCTGTAATTACAGCAACTCTTCTTGTCATCATACTAGCCCTCCTATATGTTATTAGATTTCTTGCAATAATTGTAACACTTCTATAAATTAAATATTATTAAAATATACTTACTATTACTTAAGTAACACTTAACAAAAGGGGCATGTTTATATGAATATCGAGCAATTAGAATATATCATTGAGGTTACCAATGCAGGTTCTTTAACCATTGCAGCACAAAATATGCATGTCACGTTATCTGCTATCAGTCAATCTATCTCAGCATTGGAAGCAGAATTAGGGATATCGTTATTTACACGTTCTCGTTTAGGTACAATCCCTACTGCTGAAGGAAAAATTATTATTAAAAAAGCTGCTGAAGTACTAGAGAAACTCCAGGAGTTAAAAGATGAGGCTAACGGGTTTTCAAATACCATAAGTGGTGAATTAAGAATTGCAACAATTCCTGGTCCTATGCCTTTATTGGTTAATACAGTAACAAATTTTAAAAAGGATTATCCAAATGTAAAAATAGAGATATTTGAAAAAGGTTCACAGGAAATACTAGATGATATTCGCCAACATAAGATTGACATGGGTCTCATTATTCTATTTGAAGACCTTGTTCATAAAAGCAGTGGATTCTTGCTCGAACCATTGTTGAAAGGAAAAATGGTTATTGGGGTCAACCGTAATTCGCCTTTAGCATTTAACAAATCAATTACCCCAGAAGAACTGTTGAATCATTCTTTAGTTTTATACAAGGATGATTACGTCGAATGGTTTATGAAGCAATTCACGGCTGTATATGGATCTGTTGATATTCTTTTTACCACTAATCATACAGATGCCATCCAAAAAGCTATTAAAGATGGATTAGCTATCACTGTTGGTCCTGATTATTCCTTTGCTAATGAGTCTACTCTATTAAAAAAAGACATTGTCATGATTGACCTTGAGGTTCCTAAGCAACATGATGTCTATTTTGCCTGGGTACGCTCAGAAGGAAAACATTACTCTCAAATTTGTAAGCACTTTATTACTAAATTGAAACATGAACTTTAAAGTAGAATGATATAAATACAAGTTGAAAAGCCAACACAACAACTACTTGAATATATATATCCAAATAAGAAAACCGACATAAAAACCTCTTTCTTTTTAAGGGAGGACAGGTCGTGTTGCAGTCTGCATAACAGCAACTTATAAAGAAAAGCGGAGCCGACTGTTTAGGCCTGTTGACTAAGGTTCTTTCACACAGAAGGTGTTTTTTACCTTCTCGTGTGCAAGGTTCTTAGACATGAGGGCCTAGGAGGCAGAGCTAGACAAAGATGTCGAAAAATTAAAATTGATTTATATAGAACAAACACATTATCATATAAAAAGCATCCCTTCTCCAAAGGGATGCTCCTCTTATTACGCCATTAACTCTTTTTGATTTGTTTGTTCTAAATAAGACAATACATACTTTACAGCAGCTTCGCCTTGATCAATACAATCTGGCAATCCAGCACCGGCATACGAGCTTCCTGCTAAGTAAATACCCGGTAATTCTTCGTTCATGAACTGCTTTAACGTTTTCATACGCTGTTGATGACCAACTGTATATTGCGGCATCGCTTCTTTCCAGCGGCTAACAACTGCAAATTCTGGCTCAGCTGTTATATCCATTGTCTTTTGCAAGTCTTCTAACACGACGCGAACCATTTCTTCATCTGTTTGTTCCACAATTGCTTCATCGCCGGGACGCCCAACGTAACAGCGCAGGAGTACTTTTCCTTCTGGCGTTGTATGCGGCCATTTTTTATGTGTCCACGTACATGCTGTAATTGTAAAATCACTATTGCGCGACACAAGAAACCCCGTTCCTTCAATGTCGCGCTGAATCGCTTCTTTTGGAAATGCTAATGCTACATTGGCAACTGATGTTGATGGAATGTTACGGAAGAAATGGAACTGTTTATACTGAGAAAACATCGATGGCAGCCATTTGTGAGATGCGGCCATTACAACTGCATCTGCTTCTACTTGTTTTCCATTGCTAAGCGTAATGCTATAGCGGTCATCGATCTTTATGATTTTTTCAACACGCGTCCCTTTCATAACTGTTCCATCTTCTAATCGCTCTTCAATCCTATCAACAATAGATTGTAAACCTGTTTTTAACGTTAAAAAGATTCCTTTTGTTTTTGCCTTTGCATCCTTTGGCTGTTTCGGTGCCAATGTACGCATACCGAGCGAAATGCTGCGATACTTTTGCTCTACTTGATAGAACTGCGGGAACGTTGCCATTAAACTCATCTGATCAATATCACCAGCATAAATACCTGATAACAATGGCTCAATCAAATTTTCAACTACTTCATTTCCTAAACGGCGACGGAAAAATTGACCGAGCGATTGATCTGATACCGGTTTAGAGCGAGGCAGTACAAAATCAAATCCTGCACGGAGCTTTCCGATAGGAGAAAACAACCCGGAAAATACAAATGGTGTAATTTGCGTTGGAATTCCCATCATCGAACCGCTTGGAATGCTGTGCAATCGATTATTCACAAGTACAAACGATTTCCCTGTTGCATTATTCACAAGTTGATCACCAAGTTGTAATTCACGTGCTAACCTTGCCGCACTCTCTTTCCGTTCTAAGAACGAATCCGGGCCACGTTCAATTGTATATCCATCTTTTCTAAATGTTTTAATTTTCCCGCCAAGCCTTCCTGATGCTTCAATAAGCATTGTGTCAATCGGCAAACTTTGTTCCCGAATTTCTTTTTGCAAGTAATATGCTGTTGTTAAGCCGGAAATCCCGCCGCCTATAATCACTATCTTCTTTTTCACGACTGCTTCCTCCTTCCCTGCTTTATGAAACTGCACTCCACTTTTTCATGACAACATCTGCTAAACAAGAAATAAATGGGGCCTTTGCATTTGGCATTTCTGGGCGATAATAGTTTGCTTGAATTTCTTCTGTGACAATTTTACATTCAATGTCATTGTCATATAATACTTCTAAATGATCAGCAACAAAGCCAACGGGTGCATATACAAAGGATGTGTATCCATATTTCTCATGCAACTGACGTGTTAAATCCTGTACATCCGGCCCAAGCCATGGATCTGGCGTATTACCAGCACTTTGCCAGCCTACTGCATAGTTTTCTACTCCAGCTCCGCGTGCAATATAATCAGCCGTTTCACTTAATTGCTCTGGATACGGATCTCCAAGTGTAATGATTTTCTCCGGTAAACTATGTGCAGATACGATAAGGACCGCTTTTTCACGTTCATCAGCTGTCATCTTTTCATATATTGCTTTCACTTGGTTCACCCAATAATCAATAAATTTTGGTTCTTTATACCAACTATCAATACCGTGAATTTGTAAGCCGCCAAGTTTATCAGCTTCTTCTTGTGCTCGTCCGATATAAGACTTCACGCTGAAAGTAGAATAGTGCGGCGCAAGAACGATCGCAATTGCATCTTCAATTCCATCTTCGTGCATCTTCTTCACAGCATCTTCAATAAATGGCTCAATATGTTTTAAGCCGAGATACAATTTAAACTCCACGTCATCTTGCATCTCATTTAAATATGCTTCTAACTTTTCCGCTTGTTCAAGTGTGATCTTCGCAAGAGGCGAAATCCCGCCAATTGCTCTGTATCGTTCTGTTAAGTCTTCTAACATTTCCACACTTGGCGTTTTGCCGCGGCGAATGTGTGTATAATAACGTTCAATATCCTCTTCTTTATACGGCGTTCCATATGCCATCACAAGTAAACCGATTTTCTTTTTCATATGGGCTTCTCCTTTACTTCGCCAACTGTTCTCTTGAATAGTCATGTATGAATGCAGTCATCTGTTTTAACGTTTCTGGATTCACCTCTGGGAAAACACCATGTCCTAAATTAAATACGTAACCTGGCTGTTTCATTCCCTCATCTAAAATCGCTTTTACATGCGTTTCAATCACATTCCACGGTGCAAGTAAAATAGATGGGTCTAAATTTCCTTGCACAGCCTTTTGAATGCCGCGAGCACGCGCCTCTTCAATCGGCAGGCGCCAGTCCAAACCGACAACATCAAGCGGCAGATCATGCCATTCATTTGCTAAATGACTCGCTCCAACGCCGTGCATAATAAGTGGTACATTCATCGGACGAAGTTCTGTGAAAATGCGCTCCATTGCTGGTTTAATATATAAACGGTAATCCGTCACACTTACCGTGCCAACCCAGGAATCGAAAATTTGAATTGCTTTTGCGCCGGCGTTAATTTGCGCTTTTAAATAGGTAATTGTCATATCTGCAAGCTTATCCATTAGCGCAAACCATGCTTTTGGCTCCGCATACATAAACGCTTTCGTTTTATGATAATTACGAGACGGACCGCCTTCAATCATATAACTCGCTAACGTAAACGGCGCTCCTGAAAATCCGATTAACGGGACATCAAGCATTTCCGTTGTTAATAGGCGAATCGTATCAAGCACATATGAAACGTCTTCTTCTGGGTGAATTTCCCCTAATTTTTCGACATCTTGAAGCGAACGAATCGGATTATCAATTACAGGTCCGATTCCAGATTTAATCTCTACGTCCACACCAATCGATGGAAGCGGTGACATAATATCTTTATATAAAATAGCAGCGTCAACATTATATTGATCAACAGGCAGCTTCGTTACATAGGCACAAAGCTCTGGTTGATGTGTAATTTCAAACAAAGAATACTTTTCTTTAATCTTTCTGTATTCTGGCTGAGAACGACCTGCTTGGCGCATATACCATGCTGGTACATAATCCGTGCGTTCTCCTCTGCATGCTTTTAAAAATGTTTCATTGATTTGTCGTACCAAACCCTTGTCCCCCTTTTTCTAATACAGCTAACGAACCCTATCCTTTTTATCTCGTATTAACGGCCAATACCTCCCCCGCTCTCTCCTCAAAATTGTAAGGAATCCAAAGAAGATAAGCGGGGGAGAACTGCTGGCATGCGCCCGATTGGTGAGAGCTTTCCATCAGTATGTAATCCCTATCGCTGGAAGCTTCACATTATCTTTTCTTACTATACAATTAGTGAAAACAAAATGCACAACATTATGTACGATGTTCATGAAATTGACACAAACATATGGTAATACTCTGTTTTTTTTGGAACATTCTCATTATAGCACAAGCTGAAATTACGGTTTAACCCGTTTTGTTTTTTCTCCTTCTCGATTTGTTTGCGGATTAAACGGCACAACGTAAAAGCGAGGGACCTTAAAAACGTTCATAAATTTTACTTCATACTCCCCTTTTCCGGTTACTGTATCAATATGAGTCGCTTTCCCTTTGTCTATTTTATAAATTCGATATTGCACTCTCTTATCAGAAAGTTGATTCCATGTTAATTTTGCGGTAAACAAACCAAGCGGAGTAAACGTCAACTTCGCTTCTAAATCGTCCACTTTACTTAAGCGAATCGGCTCTCCAATGTTCTCAACACCGTGCGGCTGTGCAAATGTATAATCAGCTTTTACATTTGTTTTTGCTAAAATTGTTTTAAATAATTTTGTTGGATAAGAACTGCTTCCACGCACATAATGTTTATCATCCGTGCGATCATATCCCATCCAAACCGCTCCAACGATATGAGGTGTATACCCAACAAACCAAATATCTCTTGCCCCGTCTTCTTGATTTGGAAGCGACGTTGTTCCTGTTTTCCCAGCAAGCGCTCCTTTATATACACCATCTTGTGCAGTACCTTCTTTTACAACACCTTCAAGCATTCTTGTCATATACCAAGCGGTTTGCTTAGAAAAAACTTTAATTTCTTTATCGGTTGCTTGCCCAATTACTTCTCCGTGTCGATTTAACACTTTCTCAATTACATGCGGTTCAACGATTTTTCCATCCGCTACAAACGCACGATACATTTTCACAAGTTCAAATGGGGAAACTCCTTCTTGTAAACCGCCAAGTGCAGTACTAAGACCATGTTCAGGAATGTGAACATTCCCTTTTTCCAAATATTGCTTCCCCTCTTCTAATCCAATTTCATGCAGCAGGGATACAGCTGGAACATTAGCCGATTGCAGCAGGGCATCATACATCGTTACTTCTTTCGAATACTGATCGTTGTAATTGCGCGGTTCATAGCCATCAAACGAACCTCGTTCATTTGTTAATAAAGAATATGGTGTATATTTTTTCGTTTCAAGTGCTGGTGCGTAAACAAGAAGCGGCTTTAATACAGAGCCCGGCTGCCGCTTTGCGTAAATTCGATTTAATCCACGCGCAATATAATGCCTTCCTCCAACTGCCGCTCTTATCCCGCCTGTCTTACTATCCATGAAAAGAGCGGCGCCTTGCATATGATCGTCTTGCATCGGAAAATTACGGACATTTTGCAATTGTTCATATGCTGTCTTTTGCATCTTGTCATCCATCGCCACAACAAACGTATATCCACCGCGCAGCACTTCTTGATGTGATAACCCATAAGTGCGGGCCGCTTCATCAATTACCATATCAATGTACGGCATATACGCAAGCTCCTGCTCATTTTGATTCATATAAAGAGCAATTGTTTTCCCTTGATATCCCACCGTTTCTTCTGCTGATAAATATCCTTGCTTATGCATTAACGATAAAATTAAATCACGGCGCTCTTTACTTTTTTCAGGATGCAAAAATGGCGAGTAATTACTTGGCGCTTTCGGAAGAGCGGCCAGCATCGTCCCTTCCTCAACTGTTAATTGCTGCACTTCCTTATTAAAATAAAATTTAGCAGCTGCTTGAATGCCATATGCCCCGTGTCCAAAATAAATATGATTTAAATACATCTCAAGAAGCTGCTGCTTCGTATACTTCTGTTCCAAGTGAAACGCAATCGCAACTTCCTTCATTTTGCGAAACAGCGTTTTTTCATGGGATAAAAAGACATTTTTCACAAGCTGCTGTGTAATCGTACTCCCGCCTTCTACTTTCTCTCCAGCGAGAACATCTTTATAAAGTGCCCTTATAATAGAAGGAAAGTCAATGCCATGATGCTCATAAAAGCGCGCATCTTCAACAGCTAAAAAGGCTTGTTGTACAAATGAGGGAATATCTTCAATACGTACCAATTCCCGATTTTCCAAATAAAGCTTTGTAATTTCTTTTCCGCGCTGATCCACAATTTTTGATGAAGAATGAAATACAAGTCTCTTTTCATCCATCATATAACTGCCAGTAAATAAAATGAGTTTATATAGAACAATCGCAAATATAAAAATGGAAACAAAACCAATAAGGACCATCTTTGTATTCTTCATAACGCATCCTTCTTTCCAAATGATGGTACGTTTATTATTTGAAAAAACACACCCTTTATGTATAATCTTCAAATTTTTTTACAACTCTTGCTATAATGATAAAAGCGGAAGCGGCGAGCCACAAAAGAGTATTTTTGCAAGACCTTCTTTTGTGACGACGTTTACAGTCGGTGCATAATAAAAAAGGAGCTCTCTTATATTGGAAGAGGGCTCCTTTTTATTATTCCTTTTATAGAAACATTTGTTCAGTTTGATTTTCAAACGCTAAATGTAGCTTTTGAATAAAGTTTGATAAAAATCATCTCGAGAGATATCGTTATCTTAAGAGGTGATTTTTTCTAAAAGAAAAAAGTAAATTCTATAGAAAAGAAAATCAACGAGATTGAATTTATTTACTTCATTTAGATTTCATTTTTTCAAGCCATATTTTTGCTAATTTACAGACACCTTCCTTAATTTCATGTTCACTTAAATTTCCCAAACCTAATTGGATATGCGGATATTTAGGTGCGTTTTTAATAAAATATTGAGAGCATGGATAAACAATAATTCCATTGTTAGATGCTTTATTTATCAAATCTTTCTCACTCATTTGAGTTTTGACTTCAATAACTACATAAATACCAGAGGAATCTCCTTTGATTTCTATATAGTTATCAAAATGATTCTTTATCTCTTCGCACAACACCTTCATTTTACGTTTATAAAGAGATTTCATTTTCCTCAAATGTGCATACCAATATCCCTCTGAAATAAAGTGAGCCAGTGTTCTTTGATGAAAAGAAGAAGCTGTTTGTTCTAGTAAAGACGAAATTTTCTCATACCTAGGAAGTAATCGTTTCGGTAAGACCATGTAACTTACACGGATTGAAGGTAATAATGCCTTAGAAAATGTGCTTACATACACAACCCTGTCATTGGAATCTAGACTCTGTAAAGAAGGAACAGGGTGATGAATATAGCGAAATTCACTATCGTAATCATCCTCAATAATATATCCCTCAACCTGCTCAGCCCATTGAATTAGTTTTAACCTTTCATTAACAGGCATTGTATATCCAAATGGAAAATGATGTGTTGGTGTAACATATGTCAATCTTGCGTCTGTTTTACAAAGTTGATTAACATCAACCCCATTTTCAGAAACAGATATAGGTTCAATTAAGAATGATTGTAAGGAAAAAATCTTTCTTGCCCCATTGTAACCAGGATCTTCTACAGCTATCTGCTGAAATTCCTCTTTTAACAGCAGTGTCAAAATCAATAACAAGTGTTGTGTACTGCTGCCAATCAATATTTGTTCACTAGAAGCGTTAACACCTCTCGACTGAAACAAGTAATCTGCTATAGCCATCCTTAACGACATATCCCCTTGCTTGTCCCCATAGGAATACATAATAGGATCCATTAAAACTTTATTCGTTAAGTTCCGCCACTTTGCAATAGGAAAGTTCTCCTTGTCAACCGTTCCAATCTTAAAATCAATCGTTTCACTTATAACTTTGTGTCTCTGTTTATGCGTTACTGTAGTAGGCTCATATGTAAATAATTGTTCGGACATATTTACCTCCACAAAATAGCCCTTCTTACTTTCACTTCGTATATAACCTTCTGCTAGAAGTTGTTCATAAGCCACCTGTGTTGTATTTCTACTTACATTCAAAAGCATTGCTAATTGTCTAATAGAAGGTAGTTTAGTATGCTGCGCAATCTTCCCTGTTAATATCTGTATCCTTATATAAACATAAACTTGTTGATACATTGGAACATTACTACTCCGATCTATGTTAAAAACGAGTTCTTTCACTTCATACACCTCAACTGTCATTTGAAATTATTGTAAACTGTACCTTTTATAAATGACAACGAAAATTAATATTAAGTATACGGATTCATACAGTACTTATTTAACAGGAGTGATGCTACATTGATTAAAATCATGTACTTATTTTGTTTAATTGTTTGGGGACTTAATTTTATTGCAGTTAAAATTCAAGGTACACCAGTTAGTTTAGAGCTATCATTATTATACCGTTTAGCTTTAACTGCAATTTTATTTCTAGTTCTTATATGGTTTATGAAACCTAATGGAAAACCTAATAAAAAAGATATTCCGTTCATCGTTTTATTTGGCGTTTGCAATTTTGCGTTGAGTTATCTATGTCTCTATCATGCTACTATCATGTGTTCTGCTGCTATCGTAACTCTAATCTTTTCTTTAAAAGTTATTTTAACTCCAATAGCACTACGTATATTTCTTAAAGAAAAACTACATGCAAGAGTTTTTCTTGGAGGAGTTTTTGGTATCTTAGGTGTTTGTATTCTCATATATCCAACATTAAGTGACTTCAAAGGAATAACTACTATGAAAGGAATTTTGATAGCTCTCTTAGGTACAGTTCTTACCGCAGTAGGAGACGCTTGTTCTGTCAGAAATGCTAGTAAGAAGATAGACCCAATCTATGCAAATGCTATTGGTTTTACTATAGGTAGTTTGTTAATTGGTTCAATTGTATATGCGCAAGGACAAACAATTGTTTTCCCTACAACCGTTACATACTTATCAGCCCTAATGTATTTAACTTTTATTGCTTCTTTTTTGGCTTGGTTATTTTATTTAAAACTTGTAGAAAAAATAGGAGGAACAAAGAGTGGTTACATGGTCGCTTTATTCCCTGCAATTGGTGGGATAGCATCTGTGATAATTGGAGAAACAGATTTGTCAATGTATTTGGTTTTCGGATGTTTATCTTCTTGTATTGGAGCTTTAATAGCCCTAGGTTTTAGAGTTAATTTTAAAAAATCTACCTCCTATTCAAGTGTTAAAGTTAAGAAATAAAAATATTTTATTAATTGGGGTATTCAGGGTCTCTAGCGCTTATCACACAAAGTTCGGATTTTTTTGCGGGTAATGGCCTGTGACAATCAAATTGTTCCCCAAAGTGGCTGCTTAAAAGAATGAAGAGCAGTTATGTCCGATGAACCTGCATATCATATAAAATATAACAACATGCTATATTAATGAAACAGAGTATGATAGACATATCAATTCTCGTATGTAACGTAAGACAAACAATGAAATAAGGAGTATATATTCAAATGCGGATATGCAGTTTATGCATTAAGTCAAATTGGTGATAAATCCGTTTTACCTCTATTACATAACAAACTATTGAACGAACATGATGAAGAAGTTTGTGAGGAATTAAAGCAAGCCATCTCAAAATTAGAAAAACTTAAATAACCTATAGTAACAAGGATTACGTAAACGAAAAGTCTCTTCAAATTTCTGAAGGGACTTTTCATTTTTTAATAGTATACATATCAACTTCAACCTACTCAAATTCGCTTAGTATGGAATATTTATATTCTTTGAACCCTTATATTATATAAATAAAAATTAAAAAATCGACATATAAACCCTCTTTCTTTTTAGGGGGGCGAGAGCATCTGGCCATGCATAGTAGCGGTCATGTTGTATTCTGCATAGCAGTAATTTATATGTCGAAAAATTAAAATGGATTTGTATAATCTAAATAATACTATTTATAAAATATGTATTTATTATCCAATAAATAATAATTCTTTAAAAATTATCATTGATAATAAACTTCCAAAAAACCTTTATTTCATGTGAATTTTCACCTCTAATTTATGCAATTTTGCATAGTCAAATATAGGAAAACGGTATGCGAAATATTATTTTGTTATATTAAAAACATTTTATGTACAACTAAATTTTTACAATCAATTATAATAATTCTATTTTTCAGAGAAATATAAAATGAAAGTTGTTATATTTTATAAAGATAGGATTTTAGTAAGATAATTATTTTTAAAACAATTAATAATAATATATAAATTATATATTATTCCGAGCAAAATTTTATGATTTACTTAACAAAAACATAGTGTTTTAATAAGGGCATAAGAGATTTACCTTCTATGAGAAACAAAAGAAAGTGAATGTTTAAAAGTAACAGGTTCATCATTATAGTTTGTCGTTGATTATATCATTCTAAAACTTTAAGCTCAAAAGGCTTTATTTCCAATAATTACCTTCTTATCAACTGATCAACTACATTTATTCTTGATAACCAAATAGAAACATAGTTTCAGTTCTTTTGCACTTATAGTTTGGTAAATAAATCTTAGAGCAATATGTACATTTTATCATTTAAAATCAAATTCAAAGAGGTGTGTAGGATGAAAAGACAGAAAATTACAAAAATTATTCCGGCAGCATTTGTATTAAGTACAGCTTTATTTGTAGCACCAGGGTTTTCTTCAGCAGATACGACTACGAATGTAGGAAATCTTCCAGTGGTAATTAGTGCTCAAGAAGGAAAAGCACCTATGTCAGCAGCGCAGGTTGCAGCAAATGGTACACAGCTCCCTTATATTCCTACAGGTCCTTATGAAGAATTTCCTCGTGAATGGCATGTATCTACAGATAATGGCGCTTTAATTGATTATGTATATGTAGATGTTGTTGCTCAAGGACCGGTATCCATGAGTGGTATATTCAAATTTTCAGGTTATAAGTATGTAAAACCTGATGGTACTTGGATTAAAGATGACGAAAATTATGCACCATCAGGGAATAAAGGAGATGTTCTATATTCAATAGCGATTCCTAAAACGAATCCAATAGTAGCAGATACTAAATTGAAAAAAGATTTAAATTGGAAATTAATTGACTCAAATATAGTAGATAAAAATTCTGGTTATCATTGGAGTAAAGCAGTGACAAGTGGTATTTCTCACAATGTAACTGTAGGATTATCTTATACAATTGGAATGGAAGTAGGATTGGAAGGTATTGCAACCGTAAATCAATCACTAACTGCAAGCTTCGGTTATGGTATTACATTAAATTCAGAAGAGACAGTTACGAAAACATTTGATTTCAATCCAAAACCTGATTATGCATACGATCAATATAGAACTGCATTATATCAACAAGTAGCTAACTATTCAGTTGCTCCAGGAGCAGGATTACAAAAATGGATGTCTGATCGAACTGCAGATGATCTGATCAATAAAATGTCTAACATGATGGGAAAAGGAAATGCAGTAGAATATAAAGTGAAAAAATCAGTTGATTATCCAGTAGATGTTTTAGTTGCACTTACTTCAAAATAATAAGAAAGCTAGCATATTTTGCTAGCTTTTTTGTACTTCTAATAATAGATTAAATTAAAAATATATCTACTATATTATCCTCTTTGACATAATTCCCCTACACAATCAAGCAAAAATTTTCAAGCCCCTATTGCACTAAAATATTTTTCTCAACCTTCCAAAAATAAACATTTATTCCTCTTATGCTAGAATAAAACATGTTAGCCTACACAACTTAGAAACAGCTAAGTATTTTTTATTTTGTAGAAAAAAGGAGGAGATATCTATGAAGTCACCTGAAAGTGTAATTTTAGTTCATGAAATTTCCAAACTAAAAACAAAAGATGAGCTTTGGAATCCATATTCTTGGTATCAGTATATGAGAGAGAATCATCCTGTCTATTATGATGCAGATCAAGATGTATGGAATGTGTTTTCGTATGATGATGTGAACCGGGTTTTATCTGACTATCGTTTATTTTCAAGTAGAAGAGATCGTCAACAGTTTTCATTTCCGCAGCGAGAAACAAGAATGAATTTAAATTCTTCTGATCCTCCTGAACACCGCAATGTTCGCTCTATCGTTTCAAAAGCATTTACACCGCGCAGTTTAACTGAGTGGAAACCACATATACAAGCACTCGCAAATGAAATGATAGAAAAGCTAAGAAATCGTGATGAAATTGATATTGTAGAAGACTTAGCAGCCCCATTCCCTGTAACTGTCATTTCTAATTTATTAGGTGTCGAGGCAACAGATTTAAAAAAGGTGAAACGATGGTCTGATATTTTATTCATGCCGTATAGCCGAGAGAAATTTTCTGATTTAGATAAACAAAAAGCAATTGCTATGAAAGAATTTAAAACGTATCTTCTTCCCATTGTCCAAGAAAAACGATGCCACTTAACAGACGACATTCTTTCAGACTTAATAAGAGCTGAATATGAAGGTGAGAGATTGACAGATGAAGAGATTGTAGATTTCTCACTCGGCTTACTAGCAGCTGGTAATGAAACAACTACCAATTTAATTATCAATAGTTTCTATTGTTTTTTAGTTGATAAACCAGGAACGTATGCAGAATTACGTGAAAATCCTGATGTTATTCCACAAGCAATTGAAGAAGTTTTACGTTATCGTTTTCCAGTCACACTGGCACGTACAATAACGGAGGATACAAATATATTTGGACCACAAATGAAAAAGGGACAAATGATTGTTACGTGGGTCGCTGCCGCAAACTTAGATGAGAAACAGTTCCCTAATGCTAGCTGTTTTGATATTCATCGACCAGGTAATGACAAGCATATGACATTTGGAAAAGGGCCGCATTTTTGCTTAGGTGCCCCGCTCGCGCGATTAGAAGCTACAATCGCTCTAACAACCTTTATTAAACAACATAAAGAAATAAAACTTTCACCATCTTTTCAGCTCGAGAACTGCCTATTAGAGAATGAACAAACTTTGAAACATTTGCCGATCCTTTTAAAGTGAAGATACTTTAAAAATATGTATTTATCCCACATTAACGGGCAGTAGGACCCCCACCTCAAGATTTAGAGAGAAGCGAGGAAGATAGGTGGGGGATGGAGCTTCTGGCATAGAAGCGCTTTTTGCCTCGGCGGAAGATGCGAAGCCACCGACTGTTCTAGCCACTGGAGCTGGATCATAAAGAAAAGCGGATCCGGCTGTTTAGACCCGTTGGCTAAGGTTCTTTCACACAGAAGGTTCTTGGACATGAGAGCCTAGGAGGCAGAGCTAGACAAAGATGTCGAAAAATTAAAATGGATATATAATAAGCACCTGAGATCTATTTCTCAAGTGCTTATTCCTATTCTTATATTCTTCCATAACCGGCAATATGTTTACTCCAATAAGAATTATCTAGTTTAGCTGCACTTACTCCTTTTGAACTACTAGCGTTATAGAATGTATTGTTTCCAATGTACATACCTACATGTGTGATATAAGTACCTGAATTGTAAGTACCTTTGAAAAACACTAAATCACCTGGTTGAAGATTGCTTTTACTTATACGTTTAGTAGCATCATATTGCTGCTGGGCAGTACGCGGTAATTTAATTCCTTGTGTACCATACCCCCATTGCATTAATCCTGAACAATCAAATCCAGTTTTCGGGCTATTTCCACCATATCGATATGGTGTTCCTTCATATTTCTTCATTTCCGCATAAACCTTTTGAAATTGAGAAGCAGTTATGGACTGAATTTCAAAGGATTCAATATTCATAGCTTCCAAATTCGTTTGCACCGCTACATCTTTATTTACAGGAATGTTATCCGTTTCTTCTGCAAAAGCGAAACTGCTACCAGCTCCAATCACCATCCCAAATGCTAAAGTTCCCGCTATCAATTTTTTCATAATATTTCCCCCTATTTTCATTTAATATTTTACAATTACGTAAATTTCGACCATTTTTTTATAAAATCCTTTCAATAGGTTAGGAGAAAATATCGAATCATGTTGAGAAAATTTGTTTGAAGTTGACTGGCATGCGGCTGAATCCCTATTTCAAGGGAGGTTTAAAATTCCCAGGCAGACTCTCTAAAAAATAACAGAAGGAGCCTATCATGACAGGCTCCTTCTAAAAAATTAAATTTACATCTACATTAGAATAGATTTATTTCACTAATAATGAATATGTTCCAGTTCTGTTTTCTTCTCCATAAGATAGAATTAAGTAATACTTCCCTGGTTGCAATTCAAGTTTCCCTTTTATATTATTTCCATCCGCTTGACCATCAGCAACAGGATTTGCTAGATCTGATCCGTTAAGCAGACTCCAGTTTATTCCAATACCTTGTTCATCTATAACAGAAATATCTACTTCTTTTGGAGATGTGACATCGAACGTGTAAATATACGCCATATTAGGCATATCCATATTTCCTTTGAAAAGTTTATTAAAACGAATTGCCTTTGCATTGTCAAATCCATGACCTGCTGGTTCATCTTTTTTTACGGTAACCGTTGTTTGTGCTCGGCCTACTTTTCCTTTATTATCTTTCACTGTTAGCTTTGCATTATATGTTCCTTCTTTTCCATATACATGGGTAGGATTTGCTTCTGTACTTGTTGTACCATCGCCAAAATCCCAGAGATACGAAACAATTTTTCCACCTGTGCTTTCTGTACCATCACTATGAAACTGAACTTTTTCATTTAATATCTCATTGTACGGTCCATTCATATTTACTTTAATCGTCTGTTTTTCTTCTTCTCCCGTTGCAACGCCATGGAATACAACATCGTATTCAAATTGATTGTTCGCATTCACACGATAATTGACAAAATACGCTGTAACTGTTTTGTAGCCGCTCCAGTCTTTTTGCGCTAACTGTTCTAAAGATTGATTGATTTTCTTGCTCATCGTTTTCCAATCCTCAGATTCTCCTTTTGTTACGCCGCCTGTATATGTTCCTTCTAATGTAAACGTATCAAAGAATTGAGACTTATGCTTTGTAATTGTTGCATCTTTTATCTTCGCTACATCTGTAATGTCTTTCTTTACATCAGCTAGTGGCTTTGGTGCATGTTCAGCTAAATAATCATCTGATACTTGCGGGGTATTATACGTATCTTGATTATCAATTAACTGCTTCATATAGTCTTGGTATCCTCTATTTAAATTTGGATCCTTACTTAAAGCTTCACGACATGCATCATAACCCTTCACATCATTTGCACGAATTAAATCTTGAATCTTATCGAAAGTTTCAAATTGATGAGTATATAAGTAAGACTGCAGTGCAAAAGAATAATTATAAAAGTCCCATTGATCTGGTCCTTGTCCATATTTCGAAAATAATGTTCGTTCTGCTGTATAACGCTTCGCAGGATCAGATGATAATCCGCTAATTACACTTTTGCGCGGAACAACGTTATTCGTACGAGTAGATCCCGCAAAAAATTCTGCATTTCCTTCATCAAACCAAGTCATGCGTTCATTTCGATATAATTCTCCTTGTCCCCATGCTCCTGGAACTTCGTATCTTGCCTGTAAATAGTGTGTAAACTCATGACGGAACAATTCTTCTAAAGAATATCTACTCTGCTCCGGTGTACGTTCAAATGTGAAGAACGTTCCGACGCTTTCAATGTAAATCCCACCATTATTTGTTTCATATCCATATAGTTGGCTATTTCGTTTATATTCATCTGGATTATTATAAATTACGATTGTCAGTACATCATCAGCTTTCCCTGATTCTAACGCTGCATCGTTTCCAATTACACGATGATATTGCGCTTTTACTTCTTTAGCAGCCCAATATAGTCTCTTAACCTTTTCTTCTGTTACTTTATCTCCTGTTTTAAAGACAATAGCACCGTCATCAAATGTATACGTTTTTGGTAAGTACTGCTTTTGACCTTCTTCACGGATTTTCTTTAAATCTACTGTATTTCCGTTATAATCTTTTCCACCATAGTTTGTTGAAATTTGCTCTACCGCATTAAAATAAGCTTCACTAAAACGCGGGTACATACGCATTGCTTGTGTAAGTACTTCTAAAGGTTTATTTGGATTACTATGGAAATTCCCGAAACGACCAGTATAATACACACCATTATTAATTAACCAGCTATTTTCTGTTGTTACATTTCTTAGAAGAGCCAGTCGACTGATTTCATTTATGAAACCATCAATTTTCCCATACCATATTGTTTCATCCGCTTTTTTCCTTGTACCATTCACGTAAGACTGTATATCATCATCAATCCCTTGTATAAGATTATACAAGGCATCTCCTTTATTCCTGTCACTTACATATGTAGAAATATTATCGTTATACTGTTTTAATATATTCCCTGCATATTGAACTGTTTCAGCATCACAAGAAGCATTTCTAATTAATTTACCATATGCAGATACCACTTTATCCTGTTTATCTGTACCAAGTTTAAAATTCGGATTTCTTCCAATTTCTTTTAATGCCGGTAAACATTTATCCTGGAAGCTTCGCTCATTTAAATAGTTTAATTCTTTATTATTAAAGCCTAAATAAAAGCCGCAATATAATACTTCAACAAACGTTTCAATCCCTTTTGTATCATCTTTTGTAAATGTTCTTCCACGGCGACCTAATTCATCAATAATAACTTGTATTCGCTCTTTATTTTGATAAAACGCTTTTGTTTCTTCATTAAATTGAGATAAATCTGCGATTTGATCCCAACTAACATTTGCCAATGTATCAATTAATTCGGCATCACTCATTCTATTCAGCTCTGCCACAGAATACTTTTGCTGAAATTGTTTTGCCGCTGCTCGTTTCACGATCGGAGCTGGACGTTGTGAAAAATCGTTCACTTTTAAACGTTCTTCATAAGACAATGTTTCGTCTGCTTTTGTAGAATGTGCAATTTCATCCGTTGAAGTTTCTATCCCAATTGGTTTCTTTTGTAACACATTATAAGGTGTGTTTTCTTCCGCTGATACTTGTGTTTGAATACTTCCAAATGATAAGGCCACTGTACTAATACCGAGCATCATTTGGGTAAATTTTGATTTCTTGTTCATCACATTTCCTCCGTTTATATAATCCATCCAACAGAATAGCACGTTATTCCCATAAAACAATGTAATATGCAATATTGCATGTTACATTGTTTTATATTTGTGAACAAATTATAAAAACTCAATGATATCAAAATTTTCTAGCTATAATCACTCACATTAATTGTGTACACAATTCAATATTCAATTAATCTTCATATCTTTCCGAACATATATATAAATCCAACTTGACTTTCTAACACACAAGTCGCTGCTATGCTGAACAAAAAATAATCTGCTACTTTCTTTCTCTTTGTTTGAACTTCTCACGTGGCAGAAAAGGGCCTTAACCGCTTCTACGCATGGCCAGACGCTCTCGACCATCTAAAAAGAAGAGGGGTTTATGTCAGGCTTTTAATTTGGATTTATATATTTACCCTTTAAAGCTGTTTAATATGGCGGTATATATTCTACTTTTCCCTCTATATAAACCTACTTAAAATTTCTCCAGGTAACCCTTCGATTTCACAAATTTTCTCTGATGTAAATCCTTGCTTTATTAGAATTTTTCTAGAAGGGATATTTTCTGGATCAATAATTGCTTTCAATATGTTCAAATTTGTTTGCTTAGCTAATTCAATTAATTGTTTTGCAATTATACCACCATATCCTTTACCCCAATATTTAGGTAATATCATATAGCCAATTTCAGCTTCTTCGATTTTATGCTCATTTAATGTTACATGTCCAAGTCCAATAAATTCATCCGTCACACGATTATAAACTTTATATGAGCCATATAGCTCATATTTTTCATTACGCTCTAATAACTTTTGATAGTTTACTTGAGCCTCTTCTAATGGAATCGCTCGTTCTGTAATTTGTGCCATAACTTGTTCATTGGACACTAATTGAAAATAGTCGTTAAAGTCTGTTACTTCAAATTTTTTAAAGATTAGTTGATGCATTTTTTCTCCCACCCTTAACTTATAAAAGTTATTGTTATTATTGTATCTTAATTGGAAAAAAAACACTATTTTCATAGTATATAATTCCATTTTTATACAACTCACTCATATTTTAAACGACTTTTTGTAAATCCAACAATTTTTATTGTTTGCTTACATTTTGCAGATGTTTTAAAAGTGCGCATACCAAATAAACCCTGATGGGTTAAATAGGCTTGCAAGCATACTCAATTTAATATGGCTAACACAGAAAGAAATTGTATTTAACGAAAGTTATCCTATACGCCAAGAAATAAAAAGAGAGCCCGTTTTGAAGCAGGCTCTCTTTTTATTAAATACCTCTGCCGTGTTCATACTGAACATCAATAGCACGTTGTGTATCCGATGACGCGTTCTCTTTTAAATTCAATCCATTTAAGCCAAAAGATAAGACAGTTACAGTCATCAAACTAAGTATGCACAATTTAATTTTTTTCATTTTAACGATCCCCTCTTTTTCAATATTTTTTTCGCTTCATAACCAATATAAAAATACTTGCTCACTTCACCTTCATTACCCACATTATACCATTTTACTGCTAATTCTTCGGCATAAAATTGTACATCTTTCCATAATTCTTGATGTTTGAAATATGAAATCGCTTCGGCTACTAGGTGATCTAGTTTTTCAACAGGTTCATTTTCGTTTAAGCCATTTAATATCGAAAAGTGGTAATAATATTCTTTATCGCAAGATGTAAGCCCTTTGGATATATATTGGCTTGCTTCTTCATGATGGCCCAGGCGGAAATGCTCTCTTGCTAATAAATAATTAGTTTTTATATGCTGGTCTTCTTTGAAAACTTCTGTAAGGTGTCGAATTGCTGACTCTGAAAGATCTTGATCGGCATATAGTAGACCTAAGTTATGACGTACTTTTAAAATCGATGCACGCTCATCGGTTTTTGTAAAAGTATTGAGTGCTGAGATTAAGTATTCTTCTGCCAGTTCAAATTGCCCTAATGAAATACAAGACATCCCTAAAGTATTTTTACAAGCTCCAGTTTTAACTTCATAACCTTTATTTTTAGAGAAAAACTCCTGAGCCTTTGTAGCGTAATGAATAGCCCGGAGCGGCTGAGAAAGGTAATAGTGAAATAAAGCCACTCGGTAATTAAACTCAGCTTTTTCCGCTTCATCAGGGACTGCAGCGAGCAATTTCTCCGCTAGTTCATAATGTTTTTTAGCGTCGCTGTAGTTTCCAACTTCCATAGCGTAAATGAATTTAAAAAAATGATAATAATATTTCAAAAAGTCGTTTGTTTGCTCAGAGATAGAGTCATATTCATCTAAATCTTTATCAAAGTTGCCGATCAACATTTTATATCTAAAATCTAATAATGAATAATACATGAGGATTTCTTGCTCTTCCTCAATCCTATCAATTTTACTATCAATTTCTTTCTTTAACTGACCTGCTTCCAGCACATGCTGCACACGCATTTCTCGATACCAATCATTAAGTAAATTTGTGATATGACTCTTTGCAACAACACCTGTGTTCAATTAAATCACCCTTTTCCAAGAAATATTATCTAAATATTAACACAATTCATGGTGTAAGTTTCCAGATTTATTGTTATGTAGATTGATAAAAAAATTACAGAATATTACAAATATATGTGTATGATGTATCTATATACAAATTATAACATCATTGACAATGTATAGGAATTACATGATAAAAGAAAAACCTTAATCATTTTGTTGAAAAAAGAAAATGTAGCAGCTAGATTTATGGGTATCGATTCCTTTCTATAAATGCCTTTGCTATTTGACTATTATGGTTCTCTGCTGCAATACCTTTCCGTAGCACACTTTAAGAAATTGTCCTATATGTTCTCGCTACCACTTTGATTTATTATCGTTTCAAATTTCTTTATTTTAGTAATTTTTCTATATACTTAACGTGTTTCAAACCAGTATACTACAATGTAAACTAAGATAAATGATCCTCCAAATATCAACAAACGAAATAATATGGGGATAAAAGATAATGATGTGAAGTATAGCAAATATAGAATTATAAAAGGAATAAAAAATAAAAATAATATATATGTTTTATGTTTAACTATTGTTAGTATGAAACCTCCACTACAAATAACTCCTATTATAATCCCATATATCCAAATTATTGTTTCATCGCTATCTATCATTTAATCACCTCCCCCCCATAAAATCCCCATACTTTCCAATATTACCCTCACTTCCTATTCTGCCATAAATAAATTCCAACTTCAAAGTTAGATGTTGTGTCTAACTTTTGCGGAACAATACAATTATTGATATTTTCAAACAATACTTTGATACTAAAAGAGTCAAATCCTTTTATAATGTCTACACACGATTTTTCACTTTCATATAGTTGCACTATTGTAGCTTAAATAGACAAACCATTAAACTATAATAGTTCCTTAGCAAACATAATATAAAAGTAGAATCCAATACCATAGGCGATAAAAGAAATTATTGTAATAAACCAACTTTCCTTATACTTTTGGACATACTTTGAAAGTATCCAAAGAAAAAGTAATATGATTGATTGAATCACTACGGCCTGTAATGTACCCAGTAGTGTAGCTGTCGTAGAATAGACTATCCATGTACTCAACAATAAACGTATAAAAATAGAGGTAACTGCAATGATTGTCTTCTCATAAGTTGATTTTATGGAAACTAAATAATAATCTTGCGAGATGACAATAAACGTTAGTAACATATTTAAAATCAAAATTACAACAAATTCTAAAATCCCTACCAACACTCTTAACTCCCCTTCTTAACTTTATCGACGTCTTCCTATAGCGTTAGAAGCCCGCATGAGCTTTGCTTGTGTAGAATTTTTAAATGCTTTTATTCTTTTTTCTTTGCTTTAGCCATTCCTACCAACTGAATACTCGCTTTTTGAGATTGCCTAGCATTTGCTTTACTTTGTACTCTAGGCAATATTTTTCCTTTTTTATATTTTAAATTTGCACTTTGCTAAACTAGCCATTATGTATCCTACATCACCTTTGAATGAATTCATTACCTTTTTGACACCAGATTTTACTCCATATCCTAATCTTTTATTTTGACTCCATTTCACTTTGTAGTTTGTTGCGTTATCGATTTCACTAACATTCTGTTCAATATTGAAAAAATCCTACTCTTATAAGAATAGGCCTCTTTTTCCCTCTACCATTGCCCACATTCTATTATCTAATTTTTCTATATTCATAGATTGATAAAAATAATCCTACTATAAAGATAAAACATAGAATAAATGTTCCGAGCGGATAGCTAATAAACGTTCTTCCCATGCCTTGGTGAGGACTAAATATAAGTGGTACAATCCAAGGATATAAAAAATTTCCAGGCGAATTTACTAACATAATATTAAAAAATAAAACAAGGCACATCAATGTTACTACATAAAGAAAACTTTTCCACTTGATTGCGCCAAAAGAAGCTATTGGTATTAAACAAAAATGCATGATTGCCATTAATGCTACTAATTTAAGTTGTTTAACGAATAATTCAAATGTAAAAGGTAAATCTGTAATGAAATTTCACCTTTTTTTAAATGCAAGGATATATGATCAACTACTGTTTTTGAATCATACATTTTTGTAAGATATGATGTTTCTAATACATATTCCACAGGCATACCTCTTTTATTTGGAATTTTACACCATAATTTTACCGAATTTACACATAAAAAAAACCACCCTTACATGAGGGTGATTTTTTTATTACTCTTCTTATACCAATCCTGCATCTTCTCCGCATCTTCCATACGTACATGTTCTAACGTATGACCAGCCGAGGCATTGTGGAAATGATATGTGCAAAGTGCATCTTTTTTCTGGAAGTATGATTGGCTTTTCTTTAAAGATTGAATATGTCTTCTTTTCACAAAAACCGTATGTTTTGCGATTCTGCGATATGACATTGTTAGCTGATCATCATCAATACGATATCCGCCTGCTTTGTACTGTGCATAACCAAGCCATATGGACACTATGAAAAGTGGTAATAGCAGTGCGAATAGAAAGTGTTTGTGAAAGTAAATACTTGCACCAATAATTGGTACTGCTACAATACAAGCGAACACAAAATTATCTAACATGTGACGTCTCATTGCCGTTTTCGGTAATCCTGTCATATCATTTTTTATATCATACGGCATTTGTAAATATTGCAGCATCTCTAGCACTTTTTTCTTTTTCATAAGCGGATGTATTGTTACGTCTGTTTGTCCTTCTTCAAATTTTTGAATGGCTTCTACATGAACAGAACAATATCCAAAAGGCTTGCGAAGAATACCTTCTTTTATTTTAATACCGTGAATACGATGCGTTTTCAAGACAAGCTCTTTTCTTTCTAGTAAACCTTGCGAAATGCGAATTTCATTTCCTTTACGTGAAATGGTAAAATTTGCATGTTGCAACGCATATTGAATCGTTGAAACAATCCACGATAATAGAAATAAAGCGACAAGCATATATACCCAGCCAGCTATATCACTTTCTGATACATATGTTTCGACATAATGCTCGATTTTCTTCACAATATCATTCGGCATAATTTCCCGAATTTTATCTGCTAAAATGAAAAGAATTGAAAATAAAAGGCCAAATTTCCCAGACGTAATACTTGCTAGCAAAATTTCTTTCCACGTTAATGTGTATGCGACTGTGTTATGTTCTTTCTTTTCAATCGTAGTAACCTCTAATTCAGGCGCATCCTTCACATCGCTATTTGTATTTAACATGGCAATTAAGCTTGCTGCTTCTTCTCGAGTAATCCCTACTAACTGTACTTCTGCTTCGTCAGCCCCGCCAGCTGTTTCAATCTTTAGCTTTGTGAGACCTAATATTTGATATAAAATATTTGAGCTCGTATTAATGGTTTGCACACGATCTTTATTTAAGTAGCTTTCTTTTTTTGTAAACATCCCTTGTTTAATATGTAATATATTATTTTCAACCCAATATGTTTTGTAATACCAAGAAACAAAGGTAGAAATAACTGCTAAAGCAAAAAATCCAATCGGAACTAAATACCAAAACGGAAACTTGCCCTTAGCGCTAATCAAAAATATCGCAATCGGTGCAAGGTCTCTCAATTTAATTTCAAACAAGATCGTAATCGGATGCTGCCGCTTATACATCCTCATCACTCACCTTTGCCAGTTCTGCAATTTGGCGCTTTAGCCTCTCAGCTTCGCGCATTGTCAATCCAGGAAGACTATGTGCTGTTGCGGCTGTGGAAATTTTCAATTCAGCTAAATCAAACTTGCGCATAATTGGCCCTTGTTCAATTGTAATATGCTGAATACGAATCATCGGGACAAGTACCCGCTCTACAGTAAACATTCCTTTTTGAATTTCCATTTCCTCTTCGTTTAACTCATAGCTATAATAGCGCTGACGTAAGCTTGGAAACACGAGATAACCGAGCGGTGCATACGCAAGAAGCCCTATCACAAGTGCACCAAATATCCAGCCTGTCCAATCGAATTTCATCATAAATATAAAATAAGCTATTGTAATAATAAGACCGATTCCAGATGTGATGAGCGAGCTAATTTTCCATACTCTTACCATCTTTGGATTAATTTCATTTTCTAATGGTTGCATTCTTTCACCTCTACTTCATAATCTATATAAACCCAAATTAAAAAGTCGATATCTCCCTCTTTTTAGGTGGACGAGAGCATGTCATATTTTGTTTTGCATACCAACAACTAATATATTGAAAAATCAAAATGGATTTATCTAGTACATTTCTTTCTATGACTCTATCATGTTATTTAACATGCTGTATCCATCATATAAAAAACACAATTGGAAAACAAGTTATTTTAAGGTAATGTTTTCCTTTTAATAAGGTCTTAAATTCTAAGAGTAGATTTATATCATTTACTTTATAACAATATATTAAGTTGCAACAAGAAACGGACTGTCCCTCTATTTCCATAATAATTCTTGTAGGATTTCCTCCTTTTTTGTCGAATTTGTTTGATATAAGGAGGAGCACTATATGTTTATCAAAGACTTTTTTATTAACCTTTTTATTTTTGCTTTCCTAGTTAGTTCAACTATATTCATCCAAGTGTTTGTAATTAAATCCAACCAGTTCATTGAAAAAGTATATGGGGCAATCATTGCTGTTATTTTGATGGCCTTCTCTTTTAAATACATGGGGTTTTACTATGATCTTCGAGCTGTTCCTCTCATTTTGTCATTTGTTTACTTTGGTCGTACTGCCGGTTGGATTACGTTACTTAGTATTTTTATAATGCGCGTTATTTATATGGATGGATATTGTGGAGCATATGTCGTTGCCTTATTAGGAGTAGGTATTATATTTACTATTTTTAAAACATATTTCAAAAACTTGCATCCGTTTAAAGCTAGCTTTCTTTATCTGATTTGTTATGTGGCTATGATTCGATTGGTAGGTGAACTCTTCATTCCGACTGTAGTATCTAACATTCTTTACATGCAAAGCTTATTTTTTACAAGTGTAGGTTTATTAAGCGGACTTTTTCTGATGGAAGCTTATCAAAAATTATATTCCTTAACACAAGATTTATTTAAAATGAATCAAAAATTAGAAAGATCGAAGCAAGAGCTGAAAGATACTGTTCATGAACTGCAAGGAGGGATTTTTAAATTTATTAAAGTAGATACGCACTTTATACATACGATGTGTGATGGACAATTTTATTATCAAAATGGATTTTATTCTGAACAAGTGGTAGGAAAAAGTTTACGTATGATAGATCCTTCCATTATCCCTTCCCATCTCGTTCCTCAATTACTGAAGTATTATGTACAGGCGTGGGAAGGGAATGAAGTTATCTTTGAAATTCCTTGGCCAGATGATGAAACCATTGCGCTAATCGCTCTTAGGCCCTTTAAGCGAAATGGAAAAGTGATTGAAGTTGTTGGTTCTGCAATTGATATTACAGAGAGAAAAAAAGTGGAAGATGAATTAAAAACGACTAAAGAATTACTAGAGTCATTTGTAGATAACAACGTAGATGCGATCGTTATCACTGATCGAGAAGGACATATTTTACAAGCGAATAAAGCTTATGAAACAATATTTGATTGGTCAGTACAAGAAGTAATCGGTAAGAAAATTCCTTGTGTACCCGATTTCTTAATGGATGAATCGATGGAAATCATTCAAAATATTCTGTCTGGGAAATCTGCCATTACTCGATTAGAGACCATTAGACAACGAAAAAATGGAGATTTAATCGATATAAGCATGACGATTTCACCTGTTCTAGATGTAAGAGGGAATGTAATGGCTCTCTCTGCAATATGTAGGGACATTTCTGAAAGAAAACAAGCAGAAAAAGAACGACAGCAATTATATCAACAATTGCAAGAAAGTGAATTGAAATATCGTGCTCTATTTGAACAGGCAGCGGATGCGATATACGTCGTAGAATTGGATAGAAATCGAATTCCTACTCGATTCATTGAAGTAAACACGATTGGGTGTGAAAGGTTTAATCTAAGTAGAGATGAAATGCTTAATTTGCCATTTTTCGATCTTGCTTCTACGGATACTCCCCTTTTAAGAAGACTGATGGAAAAAATTAAAGAAGGAGAAGATTCTTTTACTTTGCAAGATGAATATGTTTTTCCTACAGGAAAGAAAATAACGACAGAGATTAGTATTCGCGTATTCAAGTTGAATGGAAAAGAAGTTTTCTTAAGTATTTCTCGAGATATTACCGAACGGATCAAGACGGAAGAATTATTAAGAAAATCAGAAAAGCTTGCGGTTGTAGGTCAATTAGCTGCAGCAATCGCCCATGAAATTAAAAATCCTTTAACTGCCATGAAAGGATTTATGCAATTATTAAAAACAGTGGAAAATGAAAGTAATCATCACTATATAAATATCGTATCATCAGAAATTGATCGAATTGAAAGCATTACGAATGAATTTATGGCAATTGCCAAACCTCAGGCAGTTAAAATTCAGCCTAATGATATAAGTATGTTAATGAATCAAGTTGTCATGCTATTAGAACCCCAAGCACTCATGAATAATATACAAATTAGGGCAGAAGTTATGTCTAATATTCCAATGATAGACTGTGAAGGGAATCAATTAAAACAAGTATTCATTAATATCTTAAAAAATGCCATTGAATCGATGCCAACGGGAGGAGAAATTTCAATTCAAGTTGATAGAGCTGATGATAATCAAATAAATATTCGATTTATGGATCAAGGATGCGGGATCCCTCAAGAACGTATACCATACCTTGGAGAACCTTTTTATAGCATTAAAGAAGAAGGTATTGGATTAGGATTAATGATTTGTTACAAAATTATTGAAATGCATCAAGGCAAGATATGGATTGAAAGTGAAGTGAATAAAGGAACAACGATCGATGTTACTCTCCCTATTTGTAAATGATAAAACAAAAGTTGTTACATGTTAAAATATATGTATATAAGTTAAAAAAACCGACATAAAACCCCTTTCTTTTTTATGGGAGGGCGAGAGCATCTGGCCGTGCATAGGAGCGGTCAGGGCCCTTTTCTGCCACATGCAAGGTTTAAAACAAAAAGAAAAAGCAAGTAGTGGTCATGTTGTATTCTGCATAGCAGTGACTTATAAAGAAAAGCGGAGCCGACTCAAAAGAGATGTAGATGTCATTTGAATCGGCTCCTTCTTATATGTTCACTGATATATCAGCGCTTTTCACAATATATCGGCGCTTCGACACAATTTAAAGATTACTCAACGAGATTCGATATGCCAAGTACACGAAAAGGACCTGACATTAGTCCTTTTTCGTGTCAGATCCTTTATATAATTACATCATACCTTCTCGCTGCAAAAACCGCAGCCGGTAGCAATTCATCGTCACTTCTCCAAGCCGCTGCAGGAGTTGATAGTTCGCATACGCTCCCACCGGCGCACCGATGACAGGTACGAGCTGCAGCATTTTGGCTAGGTCAATATAATCGCGGTATTCTTGCTGAAATTTCTCCCAGTCTATATGATTTTCCTTATTCGTATCCCAGGTCTCAATGGCCTTCCATACTTCTTTCCGGTGGTTATCGCTTGAGAAAGCTAACTGAAATACGTGAAGAATGAATAGTCGTTCTTCTTCTTTACTCGTGTCATAGCCGTACAATGTTGCCGCATCAAACAAAAATTTAATTTTAATGCTGAGCAGCAGCGGGAAGTCAGCAAGCCCGAGTAAAAATCCTCCCGCTCCTGTCCCGGCTCCCTCTGCAGCTGCAACCTTTTTATACTCCTCTATCTTCTTTAGCACTTCTTCATCTCTTTTTTGCAGTGACCAATCTGTTTCTTTTAGCCTCGGTTTAATAAAATTCGAGCCAATACTAATGCCTTGTACCATCTTTTTAATGGTTTCTGTAAGTATATTTTGCACTTTTTCTGGAATGAGCTGCTGCATTTTCGTTTGAACTGCTTTAGAGAAACGTGTCATTGCAGAAGAGTTTTTTATCATCTTTCTTTTCCACTGTTGTAATTCTAAGATGACCTTTTGTTCATATTCAGTCATTCTTTTCTCCCTTTCCCTATATGATGCGGGATAATTTTTTTAAACGCTTCACCCCGTATTGATAGACAAACAAGACACTAAATAACATATTTTCAAGAAAAACAAGTCCTGTCATCATGATATCCTTCGTTGCAAACGCAAATAGTACAGTGAAAATGACACCACCTACACAAAGCAACGTACATAATAACGTCAGAAAATCTTTCATTTTCGCTTCTTCTCGGACAGGGTATAGCTCAAGCCATAATTTCAAACGATGATGCTTCCATAAACTTAACAGCTGATAACCGATTAAATATAAAAACACGACACCGACAAAAAGACGAACATAGAGAAACGGCGCAAAGTATAGAATTAAGCCGCCAATTGTCAGTAAGCGGACATACAATCCAAAATAATTTCCTGAGCGTAAAAACGTGCGCAAGAATAAGAACAAATATGGCCGTTTGTCTGAGGTGATCTGAAGAATAAAATCAAGCCATTTGCGGCGAGCTACCCGTTCTTTTAACGCCGGTACATCCACAAACATATTGGCAATGCGGTACAGCAGCATCATTTTCTTGCCTTCTTCAGCAATTAAGTATTCCCAGTTCAGTGGCTTTCCTTTTACTTTCTGGTGCAAGTATACAAGATAAATCACCATCGCCATGACGATTGCTCCCATATACATAACAGAAGCGCGCTCGACGAGGAAATAAACGAAGAAAAAGTTAAGTACAAAACGAACAAACCAGTCCGTAAGATGAATACGATTATCCGTCATATACGACTTTTCCCACGTCACAAATAAATTCCAGCCTTTACTTAACACGATCGCAAGTACAATTACGATGTATGTTTCCCCAGATTGTTTCGTCTGCTGGAAATAGAGCGGAGCAAGCGCCGCACTTACCATCGCCACAATATACAGCTGGATCATAAACGTAAATTGAAATGCTTTTACGAAATATACTTTTAACTTTTCTTCTACTGGAAGTAAATACACAAGATCCGCTTCTTTTAATAACGTTTGAATCGATCCTGTCGTTAACACAAGTCCTAACAGAATCGCCATCACAAATGATATCGGAAATGCAGGCGTTAATGTTTGCAGCCATTGCTGATAATAATACGCACCCGCTCCGATAATAAACACAAAAATAAATTTCAAATGATCATTAAACACATATTTACCGTATGTACGAATTTCCTTTAAAAAATGTCGAAACCGTTCTTTCCATAACTCTTTACTATTCATCAGCATCTTCTTCCTTCGTTAGTGCAATGTAAATATCATCAAGCGTTGCTCCCGGCATGTTAAACTCGCTTTGCAGCTCTTCAAGAGTGCCTTGTGCACGAATTTCACCTTGATGCAAAATAATGAAGGAATCGCAATAACGCTCTGCTGTTGCTAAAATATGTGTACTCATTAAAATGCCTGCACCGCTTTTCTTTACTTGGTCCATCATTTGCAGCAATGATTGAATCGCTAGCGGGTCTAGTCCAACAAATGGTTCATCCACAATATATAAAGAAGGCTCAACTAAAAACGCACTCATAATCATTACTTTTTGTTTCATCCCTTTTGAAAAATGGGATGGAAACCACTTCAAACGATTTTTCATACGAAACTCTTTTAACAGTCTTTCTACGCGTTTTTCGTACTGTTTCTCTTCAACGCCATACGCCATTGCCGTTAGCTTTAAATGCTCTTCTAACGTTAGCTCCTCATAGAGCACAGGTGTTTCTGGAATAAACGAGAAACTAGAGCGATATGCTGTCATATCATCTTTTAACGTCTTACTGTTAATCGTAATATGACCTTGTTTCGGCTCCATTAATCCGATAATATGTTTGATCGTTGTACTTTTTCCCGCACCGTTTAAACCGATTAAGCCGACCAGCTCTCCTTTCTTAACAGAGAATGAAATATTTTGTAATACAGGACGCTTCGTATATCCGCCTGTGACATTTTCCACGCGTAATAATTGTTCCATATGACACCACTTTCTTCATTTATGTATATGTATCATCTTACCAAAAAAATAAAGCTTCTACATAGTACAGACATACGATAAAAAGAAAAAAATTCCTTTGCATATCTTCCGTCAAAGCGGACATCATAATTAGTGAGGAAGGAACACATTGAAAAAGCAACCATAAAAGTGATGAACACAGCCTAGCGAACTCATCATGAAATGGGGTGTCTATAATGGACAAAGGTAATTTACACGGAGTCATATAATTTGTTTCATTTTAGAAACGGGGTGTCTCGAGGAGAGTAGATACTGTTTTATAAAATAAACAATTCATTTCCAAAGGATTGCAACATCATTTCAATGTAAATGGGGTGTCGACGGCAGAATATATGTCGAGTTACCACGCATTTCCTAAATAAATGAGGTGTCTCCCAAAGGTAGATTAAACGAAAATGCTTTTTCAAACCTTCTTCAGAAGGCAGGAAGCTCAGCGGCTTCCTGCTTTTCGTGTTTTTTCTATTATGTAATTATGATAAAATACGGCTAAGACTACTGAAAGGATGAGGAATATGAATCATACAGCGGATAATTGTATTTTTTGTAAAATTATTGAGGGGCAAATTCCTTGCGCAAAAGTATATGAAGATGAACATGTACTCGCTTTTCTTGATATTAGCCAAGTTACAAAAGGACATACACTCGTAATTCCAAAAGTACATAAACAAGATGTATTTGCATTAACACCAGAAATTGCTGCGCACATTTTCTCTGTTGTTCCAAAAATTTCAAATGCGATTAAAGCTGAATATAATCCAGTTGGTTTCAACTTATTAAATAATAACGGAGAAAAAGCAGGACAAACTGTCTTTCACTTCCATCTTCATTTAATTCCACGCTACGGTGAAAAAGACGGTTTCGGTGCTGTATGGAAATCTCATCACAGTGATTACACAATGGAAGAATTACAAAACATTGCAAACACAATTGCAACTAGCGTAAAGTAACTCTTTTATCGGAAATGATGAATGTAAAAGATCAAATCTTTATTATCTATTGCAGTATGTACAATAGGATTGTACATACCATACATACTCCGCCAATGAACGCGAATCTAACAGCTTGCTGCTTCACCGAAAGCATTGGCGGGTATGATCTTTTCTGTTTTAAAATAAAAAATAATTGCATTGCTCGTACAAGAAAGAAAAGACTGACAATAAAACAAATGCTTGTAATCAATTTCACTTTTCTCCCCCCTTGTCTTATGCATATGCACGGTTTTACACATCATGAGTATAACAATGCTGTGAAACTTCCATCTATGATGGCGAGTTACACAAATTAAGGAGGCCATTTTCATGTCAAAATCTAAATCCTTTCTAACTGGCGTCATTTGCGGCGGAGCTGTTGCTGGACTTGCTGTACTCTTTTCTACTCCTTCATCTGGAAAAGATATGCGAAGTAAGTTAAAAGAAAAAGGAAATGATATAAAGAAAACACTGGCTGATATTACAGCAGATACAAAGCTATTAAGACGACAAATCGTTGAAACAGCTTCTGAAGGAAAAGAAGTGATTCAAGAATTAAAAGTTGATATGCACGAAACACTTTCCACATGGAGAAAAGATATCTCTCAAAATAAACGCCACATTGAAAAAGAAATTGAAAACATTCAAAAATCAATTGAAAAGTTACAACAAACGGTTCCTGATAAAGCTTAATTTTTCGTATATAACAAATATTTTTGATTCTTATCGTCTCTTATACGGCACATGACATACATGTGCCGTATTTTTTATACAATGATACTCCTTTTCTTTCTACATCCAAATAAGAATAAAATTCCGTCAATCTTTGTCCTGTCCTACAAGGAAACGCTTTTATTACTACTCGAAATTTGTATAGTTTTGTCATTTTAACGAAAAATTTTCACAATTCTAACAAAAACACTTTATTAATTTTTATTTTACTGGCATAATAGATAGTAATGAATAAGAATTGTATAAAGTGGGTGAATCGATGAAAAACGGAGAAAAAAGTTATTCAATAAAAGAGGCGATGATTTTTAGTCAACGTATCGCTCAATTATCAAAAGCATTATGGAAGTGCGTAGAAAAAGATTGGCAGCAATGGATTAAACCATACGATTTAAATATTAATGAACATCATATTTTATGGATTGCGTATCATTTAAAAGGGGCTTCTATTTCAGAAATTGCAAAATTCGGTGTCATGCACGTATCCACGGCTTTTAACTTCTCTAAAAAACTAGAAGAACGCGGTCTGCTTATATTTTCAAAAAAAGAAGATGACAAACGAAACACGTATATTGAAATTACAGAGAAGGGAGAAGAATTGCTGTTGCAATTAATGGAAGAATATGATCCTGAAAGTAATTCTGTCTTTAACGGTGCTTTGGCTCTTCGTAATTTCTACGGTAAGTTCCCAGAAAACATCGAATTAATGGCCATTTTACGAAATGTTTATGGGCAAGACTTTATCGATATTTTCGAGAAATCATTGGATAATATCGAGGATAGTTTTATAGAGCACGATGAAAAACTTGTTAAAAAATGCTAAATTATTATCTTTTCGCTATCATACGTAAAAACTCTTGCATCAATGGTTGAAATAAACCTTGACGTTCGAGCGCTTCCGCCGTCTCTTTTCCTTCGAGGCTTTCTGGAAGCGCTCTTTCAAATTTATTCAACAGCTCATCAAATAAAAGCAAACCTTCTTGCTTTTCCATCAAGTATTGCTCATTCATTTGTTCACAAAGAACTAACAAATGTTCTACATCACATTTCATCACTTTCTTCTTTATAATTAAAGAATAAAATGGACACTTTTGTTCATCTATCATATTAAAAAGAAGCGATACATAATATTCTGCTTGTTCTAAGCGTTTCACAACGTCCATTTTCTTCCCTCTCTTTCTATATAAATCGCTACTATTGAACATAAAAATTGACCTGCTTTCTCCCACCCTAAAAAGGGGATGTCTTTTTTAATTTGTATTTATATAATCTAAGTGTCTCTATTTCAGAATTTTATAACACGAACAAATTATCGTATGATACAATAGGATTATATGTATTTTCGCCAAAGGAGGACTCTCCTCGTGACAATTATAATTACATTTATTGCTTTTGCATTTATCGTTCTAACTTATGCAAACCTTATGACACACACACTGTGTCAACAAAAACAAATATCTGATCGACGTCAAACGAGTGTCTTTCGGTTCGTTAACATATGCATTACCATTCTATTAATTTCTAGTTATATAGAAATTATATTTCATGCAAAGTGAGGAAGGAAACCCCTTCCTCACTTTTTTCCTCTATAAACAAATTATACCTACTATTACTAATAAAATAAACAACACAAGCCATAAAATTAATTGTTGATTCATTATAAATTCAACCTCCTCATTTCTCTTTGTATGCGTGTAAGCCCAGAATGGTGACATGACCGAATCTGACAATCCTTACGAACAAATGGGCAATTTTTCTTTATCAATAGGAAAACGAACCGAAATATGTTATATTAAATTTTGTACATATTGCTTATACTATAAAGTGAAACTTCCATTAGTGAGGGATTACTGCCCGTTCATGCGGGATTAAAAAATACATAATAGTAGGAGTGTTTATTTCATGAAGAAAGCAATGCTTGCCCTAGCTGTAACAAGTGTATTCACATTGTCAGCATGTGGCACTTCTGACAAGGTTGTAACATCAAAAGCTGGGGACGTAACAAAAGATGAGTTCTACAATGCAATGAAACAACAAGGCGGTAAAAACGTCTTACGTAACCTAGTAATGGAAAAAGTATTTATCAAAAACTACCCAGTAAAAGATGATGCCGTTAATAAACGATTTGACGAATACAAAAAGCAATACGGCGATCAATTCTCTGCTGCATTAAAACAAAGCGGCATGACTGAAAAACAATTAAAAGAAACTGTTCGCGCTGAGCTTTCAATGAAAGAAGCTGTGAAGAAAAGCATCACAGATAAAGAAATAAAAGACAATTACAAACCTGAAATTAAAGCAAGCCACATTCTTGTAAAAGATGAAGCAACTGCGAAAAAAGTAAAAGACGAACTTGCACAAGGCAAATCTTTTGAAGAGTTGGCAAAACAATACTCTGAAGATCCAGGTTCAAAAGAAAAAGGCGGCGACTTAGGATACTTCACATCAGGTAAAATGGTAAAAGAATTTGAAGATGCTGCATATAAATTGAAAAAAGACGAAGTAAGTGATCCTGTAAAATCACAATTCGGTTACCACATCATCAAAGTTACTGATATTAAAGAATTAAAACCACTTGATCAAGAAAAAGATCGTATTAAAAACGAGCTTGTTGACAAGAAAATGCAAGATCCTAAATTTATGAACGATCTTGTTACAAAAGAAATGAAAAAAGCAGATGTGAAGATCGAAGATAAAGAATTAAAAGATGTTTTCGAAACTCCAAAAGCTGAAAAAGAATCGAAGTAATAATAAAAAAGCTCGGCATATGCCGGGCTTTTTTTGTTTTAGGTTTGTATCCTATACAACCTTGTTATCTTTTAATTATGAATTTTTCATTTTCGTATTGCTTCCACGCTTCAAAATGAGGTAAAATTTGTAAAACAATGTTCGTTAGGAGGCAGTTAGAGTGTCCAATGAAATAAAAAGTTCCATTGACTATCCAATGGTGAACATTCCAGGGGGCGCAGTGGAATTAAGGGACGACAGAATAAAAAGCTCATGGAAAGCTGAAATCAAACCGTTTCTTCTTGCCCAGTATCCTGTAACTACAGATCTATACTATGCGATTACAAATCAATCTTCTTTTGACGGAGATCTAAAACCGGTTGTAAATATTTCTTGGCACGATGCGATTTCCTTTTGTAATCTGCTTTCACAGAAAGCTGGACTGAAAGAATGTTATTCTATAAGTAACGATGGTAAAAACATTATTTGTGACTTGGAAGCAGACGGCTATCGACTTCCTTCAGAAGCAGAGTGGCAATATGCATGTAAAGCAGGGACTACTGGTTATAGATACGGAGAGCTTGATAAGATTGCCTGGTATAATGAAAATTCAGAAGGCAGGGTCCATGAAGTAGGAAGAAAAGAACCGAATTCATGGGGTCTGTATGATATGCTAGGGAATGTTTGGGAGTGGTGCTGGGATTTATATGATGAACAAGTGTACGGCTCCTACAGAATTTTCCGAGGAGGAAGCTGGGCTGAAGAGGCCAGAGGTTGCGGGGCTTCGTGTCGTCGTCGTAGCCATCCAACCTTTCGCATAGACGACCTTGGATTCCGTCTTGCCCGGTCTTTATAATTCTACAAGTATGCTCTTTTCCAGCTCAGCTAAAGTTCAATAACACTGATTATATGAACGGAAAGTTTCTTCGGTTCTTCTGAAGAAACTTTCATGTACAGAAAACTTCTATTCAGCCTACAACTATTTTTATGGGACATAATAATTGATAATACTTCTTCCCCTATTGCACTTTCATGAAAAAAGCGGATAAATATGCTAAATTCTCCTGTAAAAAATTTCGATGCTTTTCAATGCCTCTTCTTTTACACCAACCAATTGCATTAAATGCATCGGTAAAACGAAAAAATGGCAAAACTTCTTGCAAATCAATAAGCGGCCGAATGGATTCATAGCCTCGCTGATAAGCCTCCATTGTTCCAGGATATTTCATGAAAATATCACGATTGATTTTTGTAAAATCCATTTCAGTTGCGCCGATGCGAACACTTTCAAAATCAATGATGCCGGCCACTTGATTTTCATAAACTAAAATATTCCCCGGCCGAAAGTCCATATGTATAAAACAAGGTCCGTCTGGTGATGGAAGTAATTTGAGATGACGCTCAAAATGTTGCAATGATTGTTCAAATAAACGCGGTTCAATTACTTCCTTTACATCTGCTGCGAAGGAATAAAATTGCTTCTGAATAAACTCAGACCATTGACTATACACATTAGAAACGGCGCTATTAAAATCCTGATCATTTGGAATAATCGCATGCAGCTTGGCATGTTGTACTCCAATATCATAGGATAACTCTGCATCCACCCTCCCTGTAGCCGGCACCCCATTAATCGCAGCTAACAACAATGCGCCAGTAACATCCTCATTACCTTCCCAATAATCTAACACTTGTGGTACAGATAACTCATCGCGCAATCGTTCAAGCACCGTATACTCACGTTCAAGCTTTGCTTTGGAATAAGGAATTTTGATATAAACTGTACGATGATCCATTAACTTAATTTGATAAACCGCCGAACTAAAAGACTGCGGAACATCCTCAATTGTTAATACATTCAAATTAAACCTATCAATTACTTGTTGCAACTTATCCATACAAAAATCCCCTCCCCTTCATTTAAAACCCACACATATACACTTTTCCCTCTTACAGATCTGTAAGCTTTTTGTCACCTATATAAATAGTACTAACTACATGACAGTACTATAATTATTAACTATAAAGCAGTTATTTTCAAAAAAATCCCTACACATGGAGGTTTAATATGAAAAAATACATTTTAACTTTACTACCATTTATTTTCGGAATCGCATGTTTTGTTAGCTTTCATACTGTCGGATCTACAGTCGCTCCGGATGGTAAACTTGTAGAACCATTTTATTTACTACCAATAGGTTATGCATTCATTGCTATCGGTATCGTTAGTCTTTTTGTAAATAAAATGAAAAAGGTTAAGAAGTAGACTAAAAAAGAGCTTTACTAAAGCTCTTTTTTTAGTCTACTGAACGTTTGTAATGATATCCTTCTTCATTCTTAGCAATCCCCTCTGTAAAAGTTGAATTGACAGAATCCTCGTTGATTTTCTACGTTTTTTGACATACAGATTTATCTACTCAAATGGTTCAAGATACCAGAAAGAGGTGGTAAGTGGTAAATATTTTTTATATAATGAAGCGTAGAAAAGATAGGGAGGGCGATACAACCGATTATTCGACTATCTAGATTAGGGGTTTAGTAGAGAGAAAAATAGGGGGAAGAGAAATGTCAAAAAAAATAATTTCTTTATTTTCTATCATGATGGTTGCAGCCTTTATGATAACTGGTTGCGGTCAAAGTGATAAAGCAAGTAAAGATCAAAAAGAAAATAAGACAGAAAAAACGGATACAGCAAAAGAAAAAAAATCTGAAGGTGCGAAAGCTAATTCAAGCGATTATTCAAAGCTTATTTCATATATGGAGAAAGAAACAAACGGTAAAACGAAAGTCCTTTATGAAAACAAGGAACCGCAAGTACATAAGTTACAAGATGTTTCAGTATCGCTTGATAACTATACATTAGTTGAATTGAATGATTTTCATAACGATTTTAGCATTCCTTTTAACAATCAAACAGATGGTGGGGTTATTCTTGCACACTATACTGTAAAGAATAGTTCAAATAAAGATGTTTACTATATGCCAACCTTAGACATGTCATTTACAGGCGCTAAAAAGGCTTACACGAATTATAGAGATTTAATTCCAAAAGAAGAACAATTATCTGAAAAATTGTCTCCAAAAAATAATTATTTAGTAGAAGCAGGGAAAACCGTTTCTGGTTATGTTGCTTATCCATTCGGTAAAGATGATTTAACAAAAATTTTGGGGCTATCAACGGTATCAGTTAAAGTTTCTGAAGCGCAAGCGAATAAAGGAAAATTTGACGCTCCAATCGGAAGTGCGGGGACATTTGCGTTAAGTGTAAATAAACAAGGTAGCAAAAAGGTTGCAGCAGATAAGACTTTTTATAAAGATAAAGCAACCGTTGATAACATGGGCGAGAAGAAAATGCTAAACGAGAAAGCAAACATTAATAAAAGTGAACAATTAGGTGATGTCAATGTTACATTAGATGGATACCAATTCACCAAATTCACGCCAAATTCTGCTGAAGCTCCGCGATTTGAAAATTTCAAAAATGGCATTGTTTTATTGACAGTTCAATTTAAACTCAATAACAAAGGGTCTGAAGATATTGCGTTGTCTTCAATAAGTTCTACACTAAAAGTGAATGATGGCGCGCAGTATACACTTGGCGAAGGCATGTTGCTAACTTACAACTATAATGATGTGATCAAAACCGGAACATCTGGCGAGTTATTACAAGTTTACCTCTTAGATGAGGAGCAGTATGAAAAGATTTGGAAAAACAAGAGCTTTGAGGTCGAATTAGGACCTATGAGAAATAAAGAGGTAAAAGACCTTTCAAATGGAAAAAAAGTGACATTCACATTACCAAAATAAAGCAGCAAGAAAAGCCTGGGTGAGATTGTTTCCTTACCCAGGCTTTTGAATCTTTTATCCCATATTTTGTTGGAACACCCTTTTTCTTAAGAAAAAAGGAAAACTACCTTAATGCAGCCGGTCAACTAAGACATAAGTTATCATTAGTATAGTTAAAACTATACAGACTGTATGAAAACAAAACTTTAGGCGTTTTCTCCACTACACCGATATTTCCAAAACAACTTTTGCCCCGCCTAGCTTTTCTGAATTATTTAAATAAACATTTCCACCGTGCTGCTTTGCAAAGTTTTTGGCAATATATAGTCCGATTCCATGATGATTTTTTGACTTTCTACTTTTATCTCCTCTATAAAATTGCTCTGTGGCTGAATTCATTTCTTCTTTTGTAAATCCTCTTCCTGAGTCCTCGACAATGAACCGGACCTTACTATTACTAGTTTCAACTGAAAACATCAAGTCACCATGTACTGGGGAATATTCAATTGCATTCATCATCACATTCATAATTGCTCTTTTCAAAGCAGCCTCATCAGCATTTATAAAATTTGGTATGTCCTTAACCTCTTTGATTAGATTTAACTGTTTGTCCAAAGCACAAATTGCACTTTCCTCTATAATATGATCAATAAAGTTTTGAAGTTCTATTTGCTTAAATTGAAGTGAAGTCCCTTCCTCACTTTTCGTAATGTCAAGCAAAGATTTCATATACATTTCCATTTCAGCAACACTTTTCAAAATATGTTCATTACATTTCCCCTGATTCGAATCCAGCATCAATTCATTTAACAACTCGGCATTCCCTCTCAGTATCGTTAATGGCGTTTTGACATCATGTGCTAAAGCAGCAATCTGTTCTCTTCTATTCGTTTCCATTTCCCACTGTTTACGTAAGGAATCGTTCAATTCATCTTTCATTTTTACTAAGGAATCTAATATTTCATTCACTTCTATTATTCTAGATTGCTCTACTTGAAAATCTAAATCTTCTTTTTGAATTTTATTGGTTACCTTTTTCAAAATCAGCATTTCCTTTGACAATGATTTGCCAAAGGAACGAGATAGAAATAACACTTCTGCAACAAATAATAGGATAAAAGAGATAATCAAAGAAATGTCCGGAATTGGTAAATACTTCTGCAAAATAGGATTTTTATAACTAGTATGCAAGGTATATAAAACGACACAAATATCTTTATTTCGTTTTATAACTGCATAGTAGTATCCTCCGTCACCTATTTCGTTGTTCTGTACGTTATCCCATATTTTCCTCGCATCATTTTTATGAATGTTCCCTTGAATGATGTTTCCTGAAAAGTCATACACAACATATTTATATTGTTTTAAAATCCGATCATCGCCCTGTTCCGCCTGTACTATGGCATCTCTTTGTGATTCAATCTGTTTCTCATAATAATTTGCCGGAAGAATCACCCCTTTGTTAACTCCAGTACTGAACAAGCTAATATGCAAAGTGACTAAAGCAATTGTCCCTATTGAAAATGCGAAAATGTACCGTATAAAAATTTTGCGGAGATTTATTTGTCTTTTCACTTTTTCCATTTATATCCGATTCCCCACACCGTTTCTATTGGATTCATGCCATACTTAGATAATTTATAGCGGATATTTTTAATATGTTCCACAATTACCAGATCATCACTTTCGCCATCATACCCAAAAACATTTTCATAAATCTTTTCTCTTGAAAATACTTGACCGTGATTGAGAGCTAAATACTCACAAATTCCATACTCGCTTTTCGTAAATGCGATAACTGTATCGTCATACCTTATTTCTTTACACGATAGATTAAATGTAAGACCTGACAGAAAAAAGGCATTTTGCTTTTCCCTATGTTCACGTCTTACATGCGCTGACACTCTTGCACGCAGTTCGCCGATTCCAAAAGGTTTTGTAATATAATCATCTCCGCCAAGGCTAAGACCTGTGATCAGATCCTTTTCCATTGTTTTCGCAGTTAGAAACACAATGGGACTATCCACCAAGTTCCGAATCTCCTTGCAAAGTGTAAATCCATCTATTTCCGGCATCATGACATCTAATAGAATTAAATCATACTGACAAAACTTGTTCTTTGAAATCGTAAGAGGATTACTCACGGCAGTTACCTCATGTCCTTCTTTTTCTAAAGCACTTTTTATAATATAAAGAATGCCTTCTTCATCATCAATTGCTAATATTTTTGCCATACAGAACCCCTCCTCCACCTTCCATTATAATGCTGTTTTTACAAAATGCGCTTACATTTCTTTGCGCCCTTCATAAAAGGAAAACCAGATAAGTGACATAATAAACGCAATGATCGTGAAGCAAATACACATAACGACTCCCATTTGAGTATCTACTTGCAGGGCATGAAACGAATCTGGATTCAATCTGTATGCAAAAAAACTATTACTTAATCTCATTCCCCACGCACATGGAATGTATTTCCAAATAACCTCTCCCAGCCCGGTATGCATTAAAGCTACCAGCAAGCTTTCTATAATGCCAATCCCAATGGAAGCACCTTTACTAAAGCGAAAGTTTAGAAACAGATGAAATAAATATATAAAGATTTGACATCCAAACAGGACGAAAGAAATCTCAAAATAGAAAGACAGTGGTAGTTCATTCTGCCCTAGAAGAAAATGAAAACCTGCCGCAAATCCAACGACTGCCACTATAGCGGAACAAAATCCACATATTAACAGTAAACATACTTTACTAATAAATGCTTTCCGCTTTCCATATTCTGTTGATAAAAGTTCTGTAAAGTTCCCTGCCAACGATTCCTGCTCCACAATTAAAGAACATACAACACTAATTAGCAGTGGAAAAGTCATAGATAATACTTGTATATAACCAGGAACCTTACTAATAGAATCAACTTTGGAAAAAGAATAGTAACTTAAAAACAGAACAATCCCGATGATTGGCATCACTATATGTATCCAGTAAAAAATCGTTCCCTTCATCTTTAAAAAATCAGCTCTTAATACCCTTGGTAAAACTCCCATTTTATTTTGCCTCCTGTTTTGCAAACCAATTTGCCGTCACATAAGTAAACAAAAAGAATAGCATAACAGAAATAACCAAGCCTGGCAGTATGACAGAATGGGAAAGAAGTTCTGGCGTAAACGTTACACTTCCTGGTTCTGCATACAACCCATTCGGTAGTATTTTTAAAATAGGAATCATAAGCCTGCTTGGATATGCATATGGACTAATCATCCAAATACTTTTTGTTGCCAATAGAACCCCTAAGACTCCATTTGCTCCTACATTCAATAGAACCGTCGGAAATAGACCCACTTTATTCCCTAAAAACAAGCATATAGGAATCTGCCACATAAAAGTAACGATCAAAAGAATGCTTCCCAATAATGCATTCATCACCGGAATGATTCGAAAATTCTCTTTATTTAATAGTAAACTAGATAACTGTATTCCACAGAAAAAAATCATGCAGGAACAAATCAAAATTCCTAAAACCAGTAATATTTTAGAAAGCCATACTCGTTTTAAGGAAACGGGTAAAGATAAAATGGTCCGATTATTCATTTTTTTATCCTTCTCTGCAAGAAGTACACAACTTAAAGAAAGCATTCCTGGAAGAATGAGCATGTACCACCAGTTGTAGCTAGATAATTGAAAATAATCCGCCGATAATAAAAAAGCAGGCAGCAGCGTAGCGAATGGAGCTAGCCAAATAAGTTTATTCAAAAAAGTATGTCTGATTTTGATTTTTTCAGATACAACATACGGAATCATTTCTTATGCCTCCCTTTTATATTTTCTCGCCACTTGTACAAATAAGTTTTCCAAGTCATCGTTCTTATTCAGTTGTCCCTGATACCCTAATACACCGTTAGCTATAATCCCAACATGATCTGCAACCTGGCTTACTTCGCTTAAAATATGGCTGGATAAAATGACGGTAATTCCTTTGCTAGGGAAAGAAAGGATCAATTCTCTTAATTCCTGTATGCCAAAAGGATCAAGTCCATTCATTGGTTCGTCTAATATTAAAAGCTTCGGATGATTAAGTAGTGCAATGGCAATTCCCAATCGCTGCTTCATTCCCATCGAAAATTTCCCTGCCCTTTTCTTACCTGTATTCTCTAGCTCCACAACACGCAATACTTCATCAATCCTTGACTTTGGCAAACCTAAAGCAGTCGTACGAACAAGCAAATTTTCTTTTGCCGTTAAATTTTCATAAAGCGGAGGGGATTCAATTAAAGCACCGATAGAATGTAAATCGTACCGCGTCCATGTATGACCATCAAAATAAATTTCACCAGAAGTAGGTGTAAGCATGCCTGTTATCATTTTCAAAGTAGTCGATTTCCCCGCTCCATTCGCACCTAGCAATCCATAGATTGAATGTTTCGGTACAGAAAGTGAAATATCTTGTACCACCCTTTGTCTTTGAAATGTTTTGCAAAGATTTTTTGTTTCTAAAATCAGCTCACTCATTCTAAACTTCCTCCTTGTCTTTGGTGAGTCTAGAATAAATGACAATTATAAGGATTCTATAAGGAAAGTAAAAAGACATAGCTATCTATAGCTATGTCTAAAAGTGCTCCTAAAAACGATATTGATTTTATTGCTTTACGCACATAGAAAAGAGACTGTCGCAAGTCTTTCGCTACAGTCCCCATTCATCTTTCAATTAATTACTATATAATTTTATTTCTGAAGCTGAAGTAAATCCACCGTATTGCAACTAAATGAAATTAAAAAAGGATCGGGAGTCATAACAAAAAAATGTTGCAATGGCTCTTTCCTTTTTTCAAATTCATTGTCTTCTAATTCATTATTTACCTTTGCTTCTATACATGATTTCCTTATTTTTCACAAAAAACTATCCACCTATTAGAGTGGATAGTTCCTTTTACTTAATCGCCTCATGAACCTTTAACTGCTTACCTTTTATCGTTGTGTTTTTCATTGCTTTTAAAACAAGTGGTCCTTTTCCGTTTAATATATCAACATAGGAAACATTATCTTGGATTGTAATAATCCCTATATCATCCGCTGTGACACCTGGAATCTTGGCAATTGTACCAACGAAATCCACTGCTCGGATTTTCTTTTTCTTTCCGCCATTAAAATAAAGCTTCATGATTCCCTTATTAAGACTAGCGCTTTTATCTTTTTTCACAATTGGCTTAGCATTTATTTTCTCTTCAAATGCCGCCTTTCTTGTGATAACTGCTTCTTTTGAAGGTGCATCTATTTTTACAATTTCAAAACCGATATACGCTTCGATTTCTGTTAGAAATCTTTCTTCATACGGGGTTACAAATGTAATTGCTTTTCCGCTCTTACCAGCACGTCCCGTTCTTCCTGTACGGTGTACATAACTTTCTTTTTCTAATGGAATATCGTAATTAATAACGTGGGTAATATTCTCAATATCAATTCCTCTTGCTGCTACGTCTGTCGCTACTAAATAACGGAATTTCCCTCTTTTAAAATCATTCATTACTGCAAACCGGTCCTCTTGCACCATACCGCCATGAATTTTATCACAAGGATAGCCAGAACGGTTTAACTGTCTAAATACATCATCTACATTTTCTTGCGTACGGCAGAAAATAATGCAACTATCTGGATTTTCAATCGTTGTTATATCTTTCAGAAGAGAAAACTTCTCTTCTTCCCTCACTTCTAAAAGACTATGCTCAATTTTATCTGTCGTAATGCCAGATGCTTGAATCTCGATGTTGATTGGTGATTCCATATATGTACGAGACAAATTTTCAACATCTTCTGGTAATGTCGCAGAAAAGAGCATCGTCATTCGGTTCGTAGGTAATTCGTCAATAATTGCCTCTACTTGATCGATAAAGCCCATATTTAACATTTCATCTGCCTCATCAATCACCAAATATTTCAGACGTTCTAACGAGAAAGTCCCTTTTTCAATATGATCTAATACACGCCCTGGAGTGCCGACAACAATATGTGTCTTTTGCTTTAACTCTAATTTTTGACGCGCAAATGGGGATTTTCCATAAACCGCAGTTGCTTTAATACGCTTAAATCTTCCTATATTCGTAATGTCTTCTTTTACCTGCGCAGCAAGCTCCCTTGTTGGTGTAAGAATTAACGCCTGCGGTTTATTTTCTTCCCATTCAACCATTTCACAAAGCGGAATTCCAAAAGAAGCTGTCTTACCGCTTCCTGTTTGTGATTTTACAACAAGATCTTTCTTTTCTAATGCAATTGGGATGACTTTCTCTTGCACTTCTGTTGGCTTTTCGTATTGTAAGCTAGCAAGTGCTCTTACAATTTCTTTACTCAATGCGTAATCGTTAAAACTTTGTGGACTCATGTACTAACCTCATTTTGTTATAGATTCTTGTATGTATTTTTCACCATTGTATGAATACCATATGCATAATTCCTGCTAAACCTGTTTTCAAGCCTTCAGAAAATACATCAATGTAGAGTATTAATAAGTATACGTCATTTCCAACACATATGCCTACAAAATCTAACGCATCTTTTTCTGAACAAAGTTATCTCTCAATGGAAACACACTCCATATATTTTTTGTTGTTTTTTCCGCTATTCTGTAATTCATTATGCTTGTCCCCTTGAAAATTAAATGTGAATCCAATATTCTAATACTATTAACTCTCTACTTAAGGTTGTGTTTAACATGCGTATTAATAAGTTCATTAGTGAATCTGGAAAAGCATCTAGACGCGGTGCAGATAAATTAGTCAATGAAGGAAGAGTCACGATAAATGGAAAGGTTGCGAAAATAGGCAGCCAAGTCGAGCCCGGGGATGATGTTCGTGTAAACGGTAACCAAATACGAATGGCAAGTAATTATGTTTATATTGCCTTAAATAAACCCGTTGGTATTACGAGTACAACAGAAAAAAATGTTAAGGGTAATATTGTTGATTTAGTCAATCACCCATTAAGAATTTTTAATATTGGGCGACTAGATAAAGATTCAGATGGCTTAATACTCCTTACGAACGATGGAGATATAGTCAATGAAATTTTACGTGCTGAAAATAAGCATGAGAAAGAATACATTGTTACAGTAGACAAGCCGATTACTCCTGAATTTTTAAAACGAATGGCTGAAGGTGTAAAAATTTTAGGTACGAAAACGCTGCCTTGTCAGGTGGAACAACTTTCCAAATACGTTTTTCAAATTACTTTAACTCAAGGACTAAATCGTCAAATTCGTCGCATGTGTGAAGCACTTGGCTACGATGTTTATAGACTACAGCGAACTCGAATTATGAATATTCATTTAGGTAATCTACCCGTTGGACAATGGAGAGACTTATCTAAAAAAGAGCGTAATCGATTATTCCAAGACTTGAACTATGAGCCAAAGGAATGGTAAAAAAAGATGGACCAAAACAGGAAGAAACTGTTTTGGTCCATTTTTTACTGTACTATTTTACGTTTTCCTATCTATTTCCCAAATCGTTTGCGATATCCGCATTTTCTACATAGTTCTTCTACTGCTACTCTTTGCGAAAATCCATCCACAAGGTTTGTTGCTCGTTCCCCTTCGATAATATCAGAAAACGGAGCATCGTTAATATTTCCAAGATTGATAATGCCCTCACCATCTAAACAACAAGGAATAACCGTTCCGTTCGCTAAAATGCCCGCTTGATTGCGAAGGCCATAACAGAAGCCCTTTCCATCGTCTTCTTCCTCATGCAGTGCAGGCCACTGAAACTCGTAATCTTGGTTGATGAAGATGCGGTCCGCAATTTTTATACCTTTTCCTGGCGTAAGCTTCTCTTCAATCTTGTACGGTAAATTAAATTCTTTCTCAATAATTTCTAATAACTCTCTGTTTCGCTGTATTTCAAGATTCGTCTTATTGTCTTGTGTTAAGTTCCATAGTCTGAGCGAAACAATCAAATCGGATTGGCTCGTTGCTTCTTTAATGAAAGAAAGTATACTTCGTACATATCCTTCCTTATCTTCAGAACCTTCATGGCCATCAAAGCTATGAAGTGAAAAATTCATCTGTCTAAGCGCAGGTTTATTTAATAATTTTTCTCTCTTTTTATTAATTAATGTTCCGTTCGTTGTAATGTTGACTTTAAATCCTTTTTCATGACTGATATCTAACAATTGACCTATTTTAGGGTGAAGTAAAGGCTCACCTTTTACATGTAAATAAATATAGTCTGTGTGAGGCTTAATTTGATCTAATCGCTTTGTAAAATCCTCCACAGAAAGAAATTGCTTCTGCCGTTCTGTTGGCGGACAAAAGCTGCATGCGAGGTTACATACACTCGTAATCTCTAAATAAAACTTCTTAAACTTTCTCAATCTCAATTCCTCACTTCTTTGACTACTTATATAAATATAAATTAAAAAATCAACATAAAGGTCTCTTTTTTTAGTGGGCGAGAGCATTTAGCTATGCATAGAAACGGGCAGATCCTTTTCCTGCCACATGCAATGTTTCAAACACAGGAAGAAAGCAAGTGCATGTCATGTTTTGTTGTGTATAGCAGCGACTTGTATGTTGATAAAGTGAAACTTCCATCAGTCGGGGTTTTTCTTCATCCCCCACTGATGGAAAGCCCGCCCAATCGGGCTCTTACGGGCAGTTATCTCCCACCTATCTTCTTAAGAAAAGCGGAAGTGGCTCGTTCAGAATGTGAGGGGGATGGAGCTTCTGACGTAGAGGGGTTTTTTACCTCGTAGGAAGAAGCGAAGCCACCGAACATTCTAGCCACTGGAGCTGGACAATGTTTTCTCAGAATCTTGAGGTGGGAGTCTTACTGCCCTAAAGTAGCGGGATAAATCAAAATCGATTTATATAGAACAGAATGAACGATTGTTCTCTCACTATTACAGCATAATTTTTCATAAATGAAAATATGCTTATTCAAGGAAACTACTGTTACTATTTTCTTTGTTTAGAAGACCATGCTATTTTTTGTACAGTGCGCAATACCCTTCTTCTTCAGTTTGAGTGACAAATGCACATAGTGCCAATTATAATGATTTTTTGAAAGCGTATTAATTTCCACAAAAAAGTGAGTTACAATAGAATAAAGAAACGGAATGTATAGTCATGAAATTGAAAAGCTATAGGGGTATAAGAAAATGAAAAATAAGCTTCATGAACTCAATAAACAAAAAAAACCGTTATTCGTCACTGTGTATGACCAATTGTATAAATTAATCATGGATGGAACCTTCCCACCGGACAGTCAACTGCCAACAGAACCCGAATTGGCCAAAATATTTGGTGTAAGCAGAATGACATTACGGCATGCTTTAGCACTTTTGCAGGAAGATGGATTGGTGAAAAATATCCATGGAAAAGGAAATTTCATTACATACTTTCACCATAATGAAAGTATGGACGGCTTGGAAAAGTTAGGGAATCCCTTATATAAATGCTATACCAAAACAATAGATGATATCGAACTTACTTTCCGAATTGATCTAGTAACAGACTATGCTATGCAAGTACTAAATCAAGAAATGACTGCAGTGGTTGCATTGGAACGCTGGTATAAAAGCAACGATAAGATCGTAGCTTTTGCTTTTACGATGATGCCAATAGAAGCTGTTTCCAAGTTAAATCTTGACTTACAAAACGAAAAACAACTATTGGAAATGTTAGAGGAGAAAATATATGAACTAGCTAATTCCTCTACCATTGAAATTAAACGTTCTCATTCCGTCAATACTCCATCATCATTAAAATATCAACTTTTCCACGGAGAGGAATGTGATTTGATTTTAGAAAGTATATATATTAGCGATAAATATCCCGTGATTTATAATAAATATTATATACCGGTAGAATTTAGCCAGATTAGGATTAAAACATCTAAGTAACCGGATGAAAAAACGCATTTGCTCTTAAAAACCCTTTTTTTAGATGGGCAAGAGCATCTGGCCATGCATAGGAGCGGTCGGGGCCTTTTTCTCCATAGCAGCGACTTATAAAGAAAAGCGGAGCTGACTGGCTTAGGAGGCAGAGCTAGACAAAGATGCCGAAAAATAAATAAATAAATTGAAAGAGCAAGTTTTGAAAAAAAATTGATCAAAACTTGCTCTTCAACATTCAAACTCTACAGAAACTAAAAAATACTTGTTAAGTTGCTGACAACTCTTTGATACATTCTTCTCTAGCTTTCCATAAACGATCCAAATCGAATTTTTGATCTAATTTATTTTTTTCTAGCCAGATTGGTATGTAAGAACAATGAAAATCAGTTTTGAAATCTCCAATCTGATAAGGTTCTATTTGTTGTTCTATTAAAAATTCTTCAATAGGCTCCCCATTCACATTAATTCTAGTGAAATCAAATCTTTCATTTTTATACTTTAAATAACAATGTGCTTCTGGGATAGAGTTTAAGCCGTGCATTCTCAAAACATTTCCAACACCTGGTGTGTTATTTTCGTTCATTTCATAAATTCCTGTAATTAATTTTATTTCTTCCACCCCTTGTTCTTTACATAACGCAGAAAGTAAAGCATGTTTCGTACTACAAGTTCCCTTTCCTTCGCTCATTACTAATTCATAATCGGACCGATTAGAATTCCTCCCATAGGGCAATTCGCCAACAAACTTTAACGCTGCATAAAAATCATATATCCTTAATTTAATAAAGCATTCCGACACCTTACCACGTTCTTTAATAATGAAATTCGGCAATGAATAATTAGTCATATATGCCCTCCATTTCCTTTTATCAAAATTCTTTTCTATTAACATCAACAAATCCCCTTTTTTCAATGGTCCTGCTTCTTTCATTCAATAATGAAAAATACTTCTCAAAATCCCACATCAAAGCAAAAGAATACATTTTGAAAAGATTACTCAAAATGTATTCTCTTATTCGAAATCTGAATTTAGTTTAAAAAAAGGGGGCCTTGATTAAAAATTACCCCTCAAATCTCGGCTGCGCAAAACCCATTCTACACATTGACCAATTCAACGTTGTTTTTTGAATTTCATCAAAAATATCCCACAAGTTATTTACTAAACGTAATTCAACATTATGCTTAAATAGCTCTTCAAACAAATCAACTACTTCCAATTTGGCAATTGGAATTTGCGATGTTTCACTTACATAATAACCAGCGTTCTCATCTTGCAGTGTGAACTGCTTTGTATCAAATTCATACAAATATAATTTCGTATTTCTCATCGTTTCAAACCATCTGTTTTCTATAACGACTACATGTGAACATGACTTTGATGATATATATGTTTGCTTGTCGATTTCAGATGTATTTGGGCCAACATGGTAGCAAACACGCGGACAATTTCTAGGCGTTAAAAAATTAGGTAAGCATTGATCATTTATTGCCCATACAAGCCCTTTTGTTGGATCTAGGTCCCCTCGAGTAGGTATTCGGGGATGAAACACTTGAATATGATTCTCCTCACTTGCATGGAATATCCGCATACACTTCCCTCCTTACATTGCTTCATCACTCGCATTCTTCTTTTCGCTGTACACCCTCTTTTCTATATTGGTCGTAACGTTACATTTATTGTGCACACTCATATTTTTTTATAACACGTAAATAGTGTCCTATCTTTTTTAATATAAAATCAAGCCAGATATCCTCAATTGGATTTCTGGCTTTTCTAATACCTAAAAAATATAAATCTGTACTTATTTAAAACATTAAGGATAGCACCATATCGCCATCAAGTTAAGAAAAATGAGATACCTCCAAACCGAAAAAAAAGGGAGTATCTCATTTTCATATATCCAAATCAAATTCTTTGTTCATACAACGAAACTTATATTTCAACGATTTCATGCTCTAAGATACAATTATAGTAGAATTTGCACCTGAATCTTTCAGTATGTGTTAATCTCTATATATTTCAAATAGCCTTGATGACTATTTGCGATTGAGGTATATATAACAACTGAGCACTTAAAGTAGATGTTATATTTGAAAATGGATACATACCTTGATAAAGAAAATCACCGTATACAATTTCATTAATTTGAAAAGGTGTATATCGTTTTTTGAGTATTTGTTGAGAAATTTTATTTGTACAAGCAGCAACCATATCAAAATTTCTTTTTAGCACTATTTCTTGCACTACGTGTGAAAGAAGGGTAGTGACTACACCGTTCCCCATCCACTCTGGGTGACAAGCTCCCATATCTAGGTAAACTAAATTTTCTTTATCTAGCTGGGAGAATTCTATTGAGTTTACTTCTAATGCATCTAATAATTGAAAAATTGGTTCTATTTGAGGACATACCTCGGCTGCTTTTTCTTTATCTATGAGTGGTTGATTGGCTTTTCTCACCAAGATAACGCCTATCATTTGGAAATTTTCCATTGCTACAAATGACATGGATTGAGAAGCGGCTTGACTTACCATTTCTTCACACATTTTATTAAAAGAAGCAAAAGGAATTTGTAAACCACTCACAAGGGGTTCACTATTTGCAAAAGATTGTGCAATTAGCGCAGCTGCATCTTTAATATGTTGAGTTCCTAGCATTTCTATATTCATCTATTCTTCCTCTTTTCATAAAATAGTAAATTAAGTATGTTTGTAAAGATATTAGTGATATTTCTTAATGAAAAATGAACTATATAAATCTATGTTAATTTTTCGACATATAAGTCGCTTCTATGCATGGCCAGATGCTCTCGCCCGCCTAAAAAGAAAGGAGTTTTTTATGTCGATTTTTTAATTTGTATTTATATACATCCTGAATATTAAATCAATAATATATGAACTTATTAAATACAAGCATAGATATCATTCGTTACAGTAAGAACATGCTTTTTAATAAATGCTACAACCTCATCTAAACATTCAACTGTTGTATATGGAGAGATAGAAAAAAACTTAAGAGTAGAAATTGGATTACGTTCACTTCCATTTATAGCATTAACTAAACAAGAACGAGTTGTATCGCCTAAAAAGATCTGATCTCGATTTTTTCCTAGGTGATTAAATATTTCAATATTTAATTTGTTTGTTTCCTCTATACTTTCTTGCGTTGATTTTCCTGTTCTTTCTTCGTTCCAATTCTCTTCACCATCGCCATGCATATAGAAACGAAATGTCGTAATGGGACCATATGTGTAATCATTCGTTACTGCTACTTGAGGTAAAGCTTCTCTTAATTTCTTTCTAAATAAAAGATTTACTCGAACGTAATTTGCTAATAATTTTTGATAGCCTTCAATGCCAAATGCCAATAAATTTACATACATTGGAATAGCATTACCAGACCGTGAACATTCTAGTGTATAACCTGTATGATAACTACCATATGATCTGTTACCAAGATAAGGTGTATCATTCTGTTCTATGTCCATAATGTGCAAATCATTATGATTTTTAACAATCCAAATACTTGTAGCATAAGGGGCTTGACCTAATTTATGAAAATCAAAGCATACACTATCAGCAAGATGCATGTATTGCATTTGTTCTTGTATTTGTTTTAAAGCATCTTTTACGGAAGGTTCAAACAATAATGGATTCTGTTCAAATTCATAATTATTAAAGAAACTATAGAAACCGCCCATTGCCGAATCAGCGTGAATATAAATAGAGTTTAATTTGTATTTATCTTCTATGAATTCAGCAACCTCTTTAATTTTCTTTATATTATCAATCGCAAATGTATCTGTTGTACCCATAGTAGCTAGAATATAAAGAGGGATGCCTCCTTTTTCGATAACTTCTATGATCTTTTTCTCTAAATCTTCTATATCTATAGAATTTGTATGAGGATCAGCTTTCACTTTAATTAAATTATTTGTGCCAATTCCTGTTGCCTCAGCCGATTTCAATAAACTATAATGTGCATTTTCAGAAGCAAAACAATACACATTTTGAGGAACACCTTGTTCTTTTGCTTGTGGAAAGCTTTTTGAAATAGCTAAGCGTAAGCTTGAAAATACGCAGCCCTGTCCTCCCCATGTTGTATAACCGCCACTATTATTTGGATCATAACCAATCAATTTCGAGAGCATAGACACAACTTTCACTTCTGCTTCTGCTGCTGCAGGACCATATACATCCCAAACGCCATTACCATTTAATAGTGCCATGGTCAATAAACCTAGTAATGATGGAATGCTCGGAAGAGGTACAGCATTAGATAAATAATATTTATTCGGATAAGGGTGTCCGTTCATAAATTGATTTAGTTCTTCAATGACATTAGGAATACCAATACCTGTTTTAGGTATATAACTGCTATGAATTAATTCATTGTAGTATTCTACTGATTTTTCCTCAATATTTCCTAAGGTTGCCTGATTTTCATTTTTTAAATCACCAAGATTTCTAACTATTTTTTTTATGGATTCCAAAAATAGCTCTTGTGTTTTTTTATTACCATCATCACTTGGGAATAATTCTAAAATATCTTTCATATCAGTTTATCTCCTTGTAGACAACTATTTTCGATTTCTTCATATAAAAATACTTAAATTACTTACAAGAGAATAAGGAGTTTAACAAAGTTAATAAGCGAATAAAAAGCAACGGCTTCGTTCTGTTTTTTGATCACCCTTCCAATTTCCATTATAAAATTCTACAAAAATGTAATTTCATAGAAGATTATATTTTTTATGGAATTTAAAGTAAAGGTAGAAATTTGTATTTTTTGTAAAAATATGTATTTTAAATTCAAAAGGATACAGTTAATAAATCACTATCAGCATATGAATGTATTGGATTTTATAAAATTTTATACCGTATTTATTAAAGTTGATAAATAATTAACGATAAATTCTAAATTAACAAACGAAGATGTTTTTATGTTAGATAAAAAAAGGAAAAAACGAACATATTTCTGTTCGTTTTTTCCTTTTTTATTATTCGTCAGCTGTAATAAGCATGGACGTGTTCCCATTCTTTTCGAGATGACATTCCCCCCAAGTACAGAGAGAATCTAGTATGGAATCTAAAGACGAACCGTAATCAGTTAAAGAATATTCTACTTTCGGTGGTACTTGGTTATATACTTTTCTTTGGATTACACCGTCTTCTTCTAGTTCGCGTAATTGTTGTGTTAACATTTTTTGTGTGATACCAGGCATTAAACGTTTTAACTCGCTCGTTCTCTTTTTGCCTGTCTTTAAATGACAAAGGATAACAACTTTCCATTTTCCACCGATAACCTCTAAAGTTGCCTCCACAGGAATATTGTATTTCTTCATATGAAAATCTCCTTTGATAAATTTAGGTTTAAGTTTTTGAGCTAAATAACTTAAAGATTACTTTTAAGTACCTATAGCACTTTAAAGTACGTACTTTTTATTGTGTTGAATATGTTTCATAATAACATACGTAAGAGGTAAATGAGTAGTACGGTACCAAAAGATTCCTATGTTACTTTTTGGTACCTATATTACTTAAAAGTGCGTTCTTCAGAAAAGAGATGAAATCATTCATAATAGCATTTATAGGAAATAATATATTTTTTCAGAAGATAAAAGGGCCTTTTTATCATACTATTATGATTGGATTTCTCGTATTAAGGAGGAGTTCAATTGAATTCATATACAGTATCTTCTTCAGGTGTTCAAACAAATAGAAGAAGTGTGTTTGCGTTATTAGCATTAGCAATTAGTGCATTCGGAATTGGTACAACTGAATTTATAAGTGTCGGTTTATTACCATCTATTTCGGAAGATTTACATGTTTCGGTTACAACAGCTGGTTTAACCGTTTCCTTATATGCGTTAGGGGTAGCTTTTGGAGCGCCTGTTTTAACGTCGTTAACAGCTAGTATGTCGCGAAAGACATTATTAATGTGGATTATGATTGTTTTTATTGTAGGTAATGGAATTGCGTCGGTCGCAACAAGTTTTACTGTATTACTTATCGCGAGGGTGGTATCTGCTTTCGCGCATGGCGTTTTTATGTCGATAGGATCCACAATTGCAGCTGCACTCGTACCAGAGAATAAACGTGCTAGCGCGATTGCTTTTATGTTTACTGGTTTAACTGTTGCGACCATTACAGGTGTACCAATTGGAACATTTATTGGTCAACAATTCGGCTGGAGGGCATCGTTTATGGCGATTGTGGTAATTGGAATCGTTGCCTTAATCGCAAACAGTATGCTAATTCCTTCTGATTTAAAAAAAGGAACGTCTGTATCATTTCGTGATCAATTTAAACTTATCACGAATGGAAGACTATTACTTGTTTTCATCATTACTGCATTAGGATATGGGGGGACATTCGTAACATTTACGTATTTATCTCCGTTATTACAAGAGGTAACAGGATTTAAAGCAAGTACCGTTACAATCATTTTGTTAGTGTATGGAATTGCAATTGCGATTGGAAATATGATTGGTGGGAAGCTATCAAATCATAATCCAATTCGTGCATTATTTTATATGTTTTTCATTCAAGCAATTGTATTATTCGTACTGACATTTACAGCGCCATTTCAAGTAGCTGGGCTTATTACGATTATTCTTATGGGGCTATTCGCATTTATGAATGTTCCGGGGCTACAAGTGTATGTCGTTATATTGGCTGAACGATTTGTACCGAGCGCTGTCGATATTGCTTCAGCAATTAATATTGCAGCATTTAACGCAGGAATTGCTCTTGGTGCTTATTTAGGTGGTATTGTAACGAACTCGTTAGGGTTAATTCATACAGCTTGGGTAGGCGGCATTATGGTAGTAGGCGCTGTTATTTTAACAGCTTGGAGTATGAAGTTAGAAAAAAGAGATCAAGTAAAATAAAGGAGAGAAAAGTATAATGAAAAATTTACAAAGTAAAACAGTATTGCATAATGGTGTAGAAATGCCTTGGTTCGGTTTAGGCGTATTTAAAGTAGAAGATGGACCAGAACTTGTAGAGGCTGTAAAGATAGCGATTAAAGAAGGATACCGTAGTATCGATACAGCTGCGATTTATGGAAATGAAAAAGCAGTGGGTGAAGGCATCCGTGCAGGTATAAAAGAAGCTGGGATTTCGAGAGAAGATTTATTTATCACTTCAAAAGTGTGGAACGCAGAACAAGGATATGAAACAACAATCGCTGCATATGAAGAGAGCTTAAAAAAATTAGAACTAGATTATTTAGATTTATATCTTGTTCACTGGCCTGTAGAAGGCAAATATAAAGATACGTGGAGAGCGTTAGAAACACTTTACAAAAATGGCCATGTGCGTGCGATTGGCGTAAGTAATTTCCAAATCCATCACTTGCAAGATGTACTGAAAGATGCAGAAATGAAACCAATGATTAACCAAGTGGAATATCACCCGCGTTTAACACAAAAAGAACTACAAGCTTTCTGTAAAGAGCAAGGTATTCAAATGGAAGCATGGTCACCGCTTATGCAAGGTCAATTATTAGATAACGAAACATTAAAAGAAATAGCTGATAAATATGGTAAAACAACAGCGCAAATTATTTTACGTTGGGATTTACAAAATGGAGTTGTAACAATTCCAAAATCAACGAAAGAGCATCGAATTATTGCAAATGCTGATATATTTAATTTTGAATTAACAAAAGAAGATATGGAAAAAATCGATGCATTAAACAAAAATCACCGTGTTGGTCCGGATCCTGATAACTTCGATTTCTAATGAAAATTAGTAAAAAGAGTGCAATTTTTGCACTCTTTTTTTGTGCAGAAAAATATTTTCTAATTACATACCACTTATTAGGCGTACCGCCCCACATTACTATCAAGCCAACAAAATAACGTTTTTAAAGTAGTGCTATGATTTTAAACTACGGGAGAGTTCTGTAAATATAACCCCTAGAGCGTAGGCACCAGCATCCGGATACCCTAAGCTTCTTTCACCAACTGTACCAGCGCGGCCCATTCGAGCAACGATTTCTTTTGTATATTCCGCTCCCTTAACAGCAGCCGCTGCCCCTTTTTCAAAAGCAGTCTTAAAGTCCACGCCAGCTATAGCACTTTCTGACCAAGAATTTACACAAGGCACAAGCGCATCCACAAGCGTTTTATCACCTACTTCTGCTCCTCTTCCGAAAGATCGCTCACCAATGGACTGTATACCTTTAAGTGAAGCCTGCAACATTTCAGTAAACTCTCCAATTGTTAATTCCATTTTTCCTTCTACAGCCTTACCTGCAGCTCGGAAAGCGCCGCCCCAAATTGGCCCAGAAGCCCCGCCGCAATGTTCCATAATAACCATAGAACACGCATCTAGAAATGTTCCTATATTGAAACGTTCTTGAGTTAAAACCGAACTCCACTCTCGTTTTAATTGCTTGAATCCTTTCGCGACACTCATTCCAAAATCGCCATCACCTGCATGGGTATCCAATTCGCAGAAAGGCACTTCGTTCTTGATAATGACTTCGCTCATTTTATCTACAAGATAAATCATATTATCTAATGTGATGACCTCATTCTTGATGATCGCATGTTCTGCCGCTGTTTCTGTCTCAAAGAAAACTGGTTTCTCTTCCTCGTGTGCCTCAATATCAACGTATTCTACACTCTCAATTGGTCCATCTACCTTAAATGCAGGTGTATTACACTGTTTCGATAGCAATGTTTTCAGCTCATCGTCGAGTTTCATTACTGTTAGAGAAATTCCGGCCATATCAATACTAGTCATGTAATTCCCAACAAACGTTCTATTTATTCGTATATTTTTGCCGCTTAACTCCCTAGTAACCGCATTGTTAAATAGATAAAGTTCTTGTAGCGGTGTACCACCAAAGCCGTTTACTAAAACAGCAATTTCAGCATCCTCATTACCATCTAACGCTAAATCCTTCACAAGTTCATTTGTCATGCGCAAAGCCAATTCGTCTGCAGTCGCAATTTTTTCCCGTTTTCTGCCTGGCTCTCCGTGAATACCAACGCCATATTCCATCTCATCTTCACCCAACTTGAAAGTAGGCGATCCACTAGCAGGAACTGTACAGGAAGTTAGTGCTAGACCAATTGTTCGAACATTTGCCGCTGCTTTTTCCGCTACAGCTTTGACCTGCATCAAATCCATACCTTCTTCTGCTGCTGCACCTGCTATTTTATGTACGAACACAACCCCTGCAACACCGCGACGTCCTACTGTATAAAGACTGTCTTCTACTGCAATGTCATCATCAACGCGGACATATTCTACTTGAATGCCATCCTCAGTAGCTAAGTGAGCTCCGTTTTTAAAATTCATGATATCTCCACTGTAATTCTTAATAATAAGCAGTGTACCTTTTTTGCTAGCTGTTGCTTTAATCGCCTGATATACCTGTATTTGCGAAGGAGAAGCAAACACATCCCCGCACACCGCAGCATCTAGCATCCCTTTCCCCACTAAGCCCGCATGTGCCGGTTCATGTCCACTACCGCCACCGCTGATTAACGTTACCTTATTCTCGTTCATTTCTTTTTTCTTCATTACCTTATACTTTTTCAAAAGCTCCAGTTCCGGATGAGCCATAACCATTCCATTGCACATCTCCATAACGAGAGTTTCAGGTTTATTTATAATTTTTTTCACTTATTACTCCTCCTCTATGCATTTTGTTATTTTCTTAAATCATTTACCTTATTTGTATACACACTTTCATAGCTTTCTTTATTCATAGAGTATTGCTGCCGTGGTACATTCCCTTCTGAATTATGATATATTTGAAAGCGTATTATTACTAACTATACTAAAATGTAAGCGCTTTATGGTAAACGGACAAAATTCACGATTTGTCTAAAGACACCCACTTCATTTATAGATAGGATGTTACTTATTAAAAACGAATAAAGTTGTAGGGAGGATTCAAATGACCTCTTCTATCATTTCAAAAAAAATTATAGCCAACTCTCTAAAACAATTAATGGAAACGAAACCTTTTCATAAAATATCTGTGAGTGATATTATGTTACATTGTCAGATGCGCAGACAAACTTTTTATTATCACTTTAAAGATAAATTTGAATTGTTAGGTTGGATTTATAAAGAAGAAACGAAAGAAAATATTATAGACTTTCTTGATTATGAAAAATGGGAGAATATTTTTGACCTATTATTTAATTACTTTCATCAAAATCAGTGCTTCTACCGAAATGCATTTAGGGTAATCGAGCAAAATTCATTTAATTACTATCTATTCGAGCATACGAAAAACTTATACATCAAAATTATCGATGAGCTATTAATTGGCTGTAACTTAGCTATTTCTGAGATGAAGAAAGATACACTGGCCTCTTTTTATAGTCATGGATTTGTTGGGACAATAAAAAGCTGGATTGAAAACCATTGTGCTGTCGATCCAGCTATCATGTCTTCTATGATGAAAAATATGATAAACAATCAATTAGTACTTTTACTTAAGCAATCAGTAAACAAATGATAAGGTGGAAAAACAATGAAAAAAATCATGAATGATGTTCAAAATATTGTTCAGGATATGTTACACGGTTTTTATTTTGAACATCACGATAAAATATGTTATAACGCAAAACACAACATCATTTATCAGAAAGATCTTGCCAAGACCAAGCAAAATGTTGTGATCATAAGCGGCGGCGGCAGCGGGCATGAACCAGCTGATATTGGTTATGTAGGAAAAGGAATGCTTTCAGTTGCAGTCAATGGAGAAATTTTCACTCCTCCTACACCAGAACAAATATTAGCGGCAATTCGCTCTGTACCTAAAGATAAAAGTGTCCTATTAATTATTAAAAACTTTAAAGCTGACGTAGAAAGCTTTTTAACTGCTGAAGATTTGGCAAAAAAGGAAGGAAGACTTGTTGATCATGTAATTGTGAATGACGATGTTTCCATTGAAGATGATGCTTCTTTTAATAAAAGAAGACGAGGAGTGGCCGGGACGATTTTCGTTCATAAAATACTCGGAGCAGCGGCTCTCGAAAACTATTCATTACAACAATTAACAGACATTGGTCAATCTGTCATTCGTAATCTCCATACATTAGGAGTCGCCCTCTCTCCAGCAACCAACCCAATCCAAGGAAAAGTTTCTTTTACCTTGCAAGACAATGAAGTGTTTTACGGAGTCGGCATCCACGGAGAAAAAGGGTACCGTAAAGAGATATTATGTTCTTCTGAAAAACTGGCTATTGAGCTGATGAATAAACTCAAAAGTATTTACCGCTGGAAACAAGGAGACAAGTTTGCAATCCTAATTAACGGCTTAGGTGCTACCCCCTTAATGGAACAGTATATCTTTGCAAATGACATTCGTCGTTTATGTGAACTTGAAGGACTAGATATTCGATTTGTCAAAGTCGGAACTCATCTAACATCTTTAGACATGCAGGGCACGTCATTAAGTTTACTTAAACTAGAAGATCCACTTTGGGAAAAATGGTTAAAGGCACATGTTAAAGCGGCTAGCTGGTAGCTAAAATTAGCCTCAGGTGTGAACGTATGAACATACTTGGGGCTTTGTGTATTTCGCAAACATATTGATTACTTCAACAAATTAAGTAGTAGCCGTCCTTCTTTAAATCCTATCTAACTTCCATATACTTGTAGTAGCTATGTAGGATATTTCCTAGATCTCCACTCTAACGGTTCCTTTCCACTTTTAAGTTCACAGAATATTATGACTTAACATAATTATTACCTTTTCCCTTGATTTTTATAATCTCTGTCCTCTAGTATAAATATATAAATCTAATTATTCCCATTTTTTGAAATGAATGATAGATAATTAGATTTATGCAATAAAGTTTATAAACAATCAGGAGGGGTATATGTGTTTCCAAAATGGAAAAAAGGATTAGTAGCTACTTTATTTGCACTCACAACATTTTCGACAGTAGCATCTGCTGAAGAACTGCCTGCAGATCAACAAAAATGGCAGAATTGGGTTCGTGAACATGCGGTTAAATTACAAGAACCAACTGCTAGTTCGAATGAGGATTTATCATTTTTGAAGCAAACTTTACAGGGCAAACGTATTGTTTCACTAGGTGAGTCTACTCATGGTTCAACAGAAATGAATCAATCTAAGGTTCGTATCATTAAGTATTTGCATGAAGAAATGGGTTATGATGTGATTGCATTTGAATCAAACTTTGCGGAAGCGAATACTGTGTATCAAAATATAGATGATTTAACAGCTGAACAAGCCATGAAGAAAGCTATTTTTAACCAGTGGTTTACAGAAGATGTGGAAGAATTATTTCAATACATAAAAGAACAAAAGGAAAAAGGAACACCTCTTATTTTAACAGGATTTGATCTACAAATACCTTGGAATGCCAATACTGCTACATTTGCAACATATGCAAATGAATGGATTGGGAAATTGAATCCTGAAGTAGGTAAATTACTTGTAGAAGCAGAAAGAGAAATCGTGAAACACCATTTTGTCTCTTCTTATAAGGAATTTGAAGACATGCAGGCACCCCTTTTGGACAAATATGAAAAAATAAAAGAGTTTATCCAACAACATAAAAATGAATTGCAACAAGTAGCACCTAAAGCATCCTATGATGTAAATCTTCTAGAAAAGTCAATCAAGATTCGAATCGATGCGCTTAAGACATATATTCCAACTGAAGTGAAATTTGATAAGAAGATTCCAGCTGTAAAATATCCAGATGATTGGTCCTTTTACACTCGAGATCAAAGGATGGCACAAAATTTAGCATGGTTAAGCGAAATGCAATTTAAGAATAAAAAAATGATTGTGTGGGGACACAATTATCATATCAGAAAACAAAATTCTAAAATGATTCAAACCGTATTACCATTTCCAAATATGATGGATATGATACCACAGTATTTAAAAAACCAAATGTACACAGTTGGTATATTTGCATATAGTGGTAGTAGTTTGCTAGCAGATAATAAAACGATTGAAAATGTAAAGGAAAAACATCAAACAAATAGTGTTGAAGAAATTTTGAAAGCTGCACAACATCCGCAAGTATTTGTAAATTTAAAAGGTGAGGAAAATCGTCCTGAAACCTCTTGGATGTATATGCCTATTATCGGACAGTATTGGGGATCTTACGATGAAACCATGATTCCTAACCAACAATATGATGGAATTCTATGGCTAGATCATATTAGTCCTTCACGAATTAAGTAAAATAAAAAGCGCGCCAATACAATAGATGGTGCGCTTTTTGTTTTATAGTTCCTTAAAAGATATATTATTCTTTATAAAGGATATTAGGTTGCACGCATTCTGCTGAATGTGAACAAGGAAAGGCGCCTTATATGGGTTTATGTATCATACAAACTAATTAGAACTATTCCTTTTCTCTTTATCTCAAAAAATAATTATAAAAAGGATTTGATTTATTCCTTCTTATGATGAACATCCCTCAATGACTTTTGTATTCATTTCATTTATTTTTTGGAAAATAGCTGATCGAACAATACATTTGGAACTGTTTTTTTGATCAACAATTCGGAAAGTTCAGCATTGACATCATGCAAGGTTACATAAGCAAAAAAATCTTCTGTTGTATCCAACAATGAAAATATATTTTTAAGTCTATTCACCACGTTGATTCCTATTAATATTAGATGTTCTGCAAAAAAGGATTTATGAAATGCTATCTTTCTTTGAACATCAAGTATTGGATGCTCCGTATTTATACAATAGTATGCGTTTGTGATTTCTTCTAATTGCGGAGTGATTAATTCACTAAAAAAGGTAAACGGAAATGCTGAATCATGGTACCGAACTCCATATAAGCTATTAAGCTCTTCTTCTGATTCATCAGGATACCACTTATCAATTATCTTTCGGTATTCCGATTCTGTATTTATTGATATACCACAATAGCCGCCCTCAGTATCAACGTACAATGCGAGTACAAATACATCTTTATTATTTTCGGAACGAGAAAATTTTTCTATGACATTAGAACATGCTTCAAAAAATAAATCTTCAACATACTTAAAATCCGCTAAAAATATATCTTTTTCATTTGATATATCTTCAAAATATTCCATGGTTTTTTCAGGAGTATAAACAATAAAACCTTTTTGAGTTGACTTCCAATCTCCATTAATTACTTGCTTAAGAAATGCGTTATAATCCATGGTTTTACCCCTTTTTTCATCTTTATGTATTATTTAAATATAATAAAAACAAGAAAATATATAAGACGTTTCTATCCCTATCAATGAGTATGAATAAATCCCCTCTATAGTAACTGTTACATTTCCTAAATCTTTTTTATCCGACCATATATATAAATCCACTTTAATTTTTCGACATATAGGTTGCTGCTATGCAGAGAAAAAGGAAACTGTACTCGCTTGCTATCTCTGGTTTTCAGTGCGCATGTGGCAGAAAAAGGCCCTGACCGCTTCTACGCATGGCTAGACGCTCTCGACCATCTAAAAAGAAAAGGGGTTTATGCCAGGGTTTTAATTTGGATTTATATATATTATAGCTCGCAAGCTACTATAAGTAATAATATGAGATGATATTCACTTTACATATAACCACTATCTCATTTAAAAACCTCTAGTGTACAATTCTTCATAAAACGAGGTATCCCTTGTCTTCAAACCTTAAAGCTACCCTACTATATCTAACATTAAGAATATACCTCATTATTGTTTAATGATATAATTATAGAAATACAATGATTATGGATGGATGATTGAAATGAAAGAGCACAAAAAGAAACGACGCAGAAAGAGACCACGTAACCGGAGAACATTTAGACAATTTTTGTCTCAATGTTGGGTGAATATCAAAAAATTTTTTAAAGCATTATTTTTTTTATTGCTTTTATTTACATTTTTCGGAGTCTGTTGTTACATAGTGGCTGCAATATCGAATCGAGAATTTACAGTGTATCTTGCTTTAGCCTTTGTAATCAGCTTTATCTTGTCCTATATTCTGGGACATATTATAAGTAAAAAGAAGGATTTAGATTTTTCCGGTGGAGGTGCTGAAGATGCTATTATAGTTATACTTTTCATATTAATTGGCGGAATATATTTGGGAGTGAAATATATTATTCATAAAATAACCGGAAATGAAAAAGTTAAACCCTTCTAAAAAGAACTCTATGTTAATCAAGCTACTTTACGATATCATTTTTGTATTTCTTTTTCCCTCTCAATGCTTGATAGATGTAACGTGCTATCCGTTGAAAGTAGGATTCCCTATACGCTCATGAAAACAAGACATTTCAGCCATACACGACCAACATTCATTCCCTCCCTACCACCTGGACTATGCTCTGCAAATGCTTGAGGAAGGGGGCTTCTGTTGGGATAGTGTTAAAATAAATTCATATCATTTTACGGAGGAATCACTCAAATGAATAAAAACGTAACTAGAGTAGCTATTCTACTAACTTCTCTCATTGGCGTTACCGCTTTATTTCTTTACTTCACATGGAATGGTACTCCATGGAAAAAACAAACCGCCATTTCTGAATCAGAAAAGTATATTGTGAAATACTTCGATTTAGATGCGAAAGTCAAAGGCACTTCTTACAATCATAAAATGGATAGTTATGAGATCTCATTTGAAACAAATGAAGGTAAGGATTTTATTATCGAATATAAAGGACCGAACCGCTTTGACATTTCTCCAGGAGTTCAGGAGTACTTAAGTCAACACTCTAAAATTACAAAGTAATAAGGCTAAAACAAAGAAGTAAAAAAGAGCTAGCGTCATGCTAACTCTTTTTTACTTCTTTTGGTCACGCTGCTATATCTCCGTTCTCAATATTTTTAATCCCAATAGCTGCAAGCGATGTATTTCATACAAAATACATCGCTTTTTTTGTAACAAAACAGACAAATTCCGAAAGAAAGATAGGTTGTGAGCAAAGAAAAGGTATGGTATCCTTTTCATTGTTAAGATGTATACAAGTTTTTAGACAACTATACAATATTGTATATCGCAAAGAGTTATTATGCACGATCATGAAAGCGGAATCAAAGTATAAGATATTTTTCATTATTCATGCAAATGCTTCCTTGTAAACATCATAAGAACAAAGTGTGGTATCCTTTTCACTTTTTAGATGTATACAAGTTTTAGACAACTATACGATATTGTAATAGATTATTATGCATGTTCATGAAAGCGGAATCAAATTTTAAAATGTTTCCAGTCATTCGTGCAAACGTTTCCTTTTCAAACGTTATAAAAAGGAAAAAACGAAAATGGGTACAACTGTGCACAAGGAAATCCCTTATATGAAACAAATGGCTTAGAAATTACTGAAGCCATTCGATCAATTGGTAGTTAGACAATCATGATTCAGGAAGACCATTCCCTGAATCACAAAAGGAGAGGAATATCGCTATGTCTACAATAAATGCAGATGTAAGCATGAAGAAAACTCAGGAGTATAGCGCTAAGAAAGCAGTACCTGTTACCTTACTGTTATTTCTATTATGTTTGGTAATTGATAATTCGTTTAAGATTATTTCTGTTGATATGGCAAAGGATTTTCACATTTCAGCGACAACAGTTAGCTGGCAAGCAACATTAGCTGGTCTTGTAATTGGAATTGGCGCAGTCGTTTACGCAGCTTTAGCGGATTCTATTAGTTTTAGAAAACTTTTTAGCGCTGGGATTATTTTAATCTGTGTTGGTTCCATCATGGGATATGTTTTTCAACACTCGTTTTTACTAGTTGTTATCTCACGAATTATTCAAACTGCCGGTTTAGCATCAGCTGAAACGTTATATGTAATCTTTGTCACAAAGCATTTACCTGCAGATGAACAAAAGAAATTTTTAGGATTAAGTACAAGTAGTTTTGCTCTTTCACAGCTTATCGGTGCATTAACTGGAGGTTATGTTTCAACATATTTCCATTGGACAACTTTATTTTTACTTTCTTTAGTAACACTTTTCACTCTTCCTTTTATTTTGAAATATATTCCTAAGGAAGAAACGGAAAACAGTCATGTAGATATATTAGGATTATTTCTAGTTGGAGCCATTTCAGCGTCCCTACTACTATATATTACAGATTTCAATTGGCTTTACCTAATCTTGTTTATTGTTGCAATTGCCTTGTTCCTTACTTATATCAGTAAGAACTCAAAAGCTTTTATCGGAATCTCATTCTTCCAAAATAAGCAGTTTATCTCATTACTTGGCGTTGCGTTTATCATTTACTCTGTACAGCTAGCATATATTTTCCTATTTCCATTCTTACTTGAAAAGATTTATGGCTTGCAGTTAGATACAATTTCGCTATTATTAATTCCAGGCTATATAGCAGCAACTATCGTCGGAGCCCTTTCCGGAAAAGTTGCAAAGGTTATGGGAAGCAAACAATGTATTACACTCGCTATGTGCAGCATTATGTTAAGCTTACTATTAGGCGGATTCTTTATAAAAACTTCCGTTGTTGTATTCGTAATATCTATGGTTCTATTCTCTAGTTCATTTGCATTCATGTATGCACCATTACTTGACTCTTGTATTTGTACAATTGATAAAGAAAAAACAGGAACAGCAATCGGCTTTTATAACTTAACACTGAATGTTGCGATGTCAATCGGAATTGCCTACACAGCGGCAATGATGGACCATTCCGCAATGAAGAAAAATTTCCTAGGAATGGTAAACAATGCGGATGTTGCCATGTTTAGTAACATCCTATTCATTCTCGTACTAATTGCTCTATTCAGTTTATCTCTATACTGGGTATTAGTAGGACGAAAAGTGAAAAAGTAGGTTTATATACATTTTAAAAAAGAATCCTAATGTTAAAACTTTAGGATTCTTTTTTTATTAGTGAGCGGCGGTTAATATTGAAATTGACCTTTTATTTTAAAAATGGAACTGTACGTAATCGGAATTCCTTTTCGCTTTATTACTTCTTCCATTTCCTCCATTTTGCGCTGTTCCTCTGACCACTTGTCCTCTATACATTTCACCTCGATTTTTTCATTCGTATTTGTATAAAATACAAATTTAAAACCCAACTTATTTACTTTTCCAGTCTTATAAGCATCATACACTTCTACCTTTTCAATTTCTCCATAAATAAGGAGCAGGTTTTTGTTTACTCCAAATTTTGAAATATAAATCATATAAAACTTCAAAAAATATTGAAATTTATTTTTTGTAATGTATATTTTAAATATGGGGAATTTCAAAATTTAACCAAAGGGAGTTTTGCTCATGGCTGTAGTAAAAACACGAAATGGAGAATTTCACTATAAGTGTTTTGGAAAAGGTGAACCCATTTTATTTCTTCACGGGAGCGGTGCGTGTTGGAAAATGTGGGAGCCGCAAATTGAATCATTTTCTAAACAATATAAAATGATTCTTATGGATTATAGGGGACATGGAGATTCTATTAAAACATTTCCTAACAATAAGTACAGCTACGAACTAATTGTATCGGACATTGTAGCGTTTTTAGATGAATTGCATATTTCTAACCTTCATATAATAGGTGTCTCACAGGGAGCAATTCTTGGAACATTATTAGCAATTCATTATCCATCTTATGTAAAAAAATTAGTGATTTCTAATAGCTACAGTGAATTCCCCTCCCAAGCTTCCAAATGGATATTACATCTTTCTAATTTCATTTTTAGCTTGCTACCTTATACTAAAATTATCGATATGATGATGAAAGTATATAAAAACGACGATTATACACAAAAAATTTTACGTAATTCTTTTTCGATAGATAAAAAAATGCTTCTCATGATAAAAAAAGCACCGTTTCCTACACATACTCATCTTCTTCATCAAATACAATCAGAAACTTTAATTCTTTCAGGAGCAGGGAAGGTAGTAACAGGTATAGATGAAGGGAAGGCAGCTAGAACAATTTATAATAATGTTGCTAATGGCAAACTGGCTTTATTTCAGAATGCATTTGATCCTCTAAATGTGATGAAAAAGAATATTTTCAATGAAATTGTACTTGATTTTCTTAATAATGTACCGTTTAAGAAATACAATGAAGTTACGTATGAATAATTTATAATATGATTGACATTGCTTCTTAATAATTACAATGTTTTTGAAAGGTAAATAGATGAAATATTTATGCTTATCAATAAGTTCTCTTCTTAATTTTATCTTTGGCTTTCTTTTTGGTTATGCTCTGCTTTGGTTGTTAATCACCTTCTATGGAGTTGATTGTTTAATTAATGTTTGTTCAGATATGGTTGGGGAAGAATGGGTTACTATCATTTTGGGACTCATGATTACTCTCATAATAAGTGGTATTCTTTTGCCAACGTTCATATTTACGAACCGAAAGTTTTTACGCGTTGTGAAGATAAGAAAAAAATATTATTCTCTTTTTATTTCACTATTTTTTGTTTTTGGTATTATGTATAGATTTTATTTAAGGTGGAATCATATTGGCCCGTTTTAAATGATTATTGTGGAGAAATTTACAATGGAAATTTCGGTTAAAATAACATTGTAAAGGAGGTTTTCCATATTATAAATAATATTCTATTGGGGCTAACTTTTATATCGGTAGGTATTCTTTTCTTACTGTTATCTATAACACTTTCATTGCCTACTGCATTATGGGCAGTTTTGCTTAGTGCAAGCATTATTTTAAACATATCAGGTACTGTAATTTTAATGCGTTTTATTAAAACAGCACCGAAAGTAAAGTGACCTCACTTAAGACGGTCACTTTACTTTTTGCACATGATCAGCGATGAAAAGAAACAAGATTATGATTCAATAATTATAAAGTGAAACTTTAATCAGTGGGGGTTTTCTTCATCCCCCACTGATTATTAGCCCTCCCAATCGGGCTTTTACGGGCAGTTATCCTCCACCTATCTTCTTTGCTTCTCTCTGAATCTTGAGGTGGGGTCTTACTGCCCGTTAGTGCGGGATAAAGTTATTATGATCAATATCATCTTTATTTTCCATTCAAAATATTTTATTTTTCTACATCTTTCTTTGTCTAGCTCCAGCTGCTATGCAGAATACAATATGACCTATACTCGCATGTGGCAGGAAAAGGTCCTGACCGCTTCCACGCACGGCCAGATGCTCTCGTCCTCCCCTAAAAAGAAAGGGGTTTTTATGTCGTTTTTTCAACTTATATATCAACTTCTCTATTATCCTTCAAAACAACCACCTTATCACTATACTCTCCAAACATATACAAAATCTCTGCCTTACTCTCCCTTTCAAAATCCCTCGTCCACTTAAACATCTTCAAATACATGTGAAAGCTTGGCTTATAGTTCGCCTTTTCAAGCTGAAGTAGTTGTAAAATAAATCTCTTTGTTATTCTATATATCCTTTTTGAAAGAGCTACATCTAAAAAGATGATGATACCTGCATGTTGAAAACTTTGAGATACCCATGTATGATGGGCGCCTTCAATAATCCAAGCATCAGAACTGACAATATCGTTCAGTTGCTTATCTCTTTCTTCGGGTGTATTTCTTATATCCCCTTTTTCAGATCTTTTCCAAACGACGTTGTCGAGCTCATAATATGGAATGTTTAACTGTGAAGATAACATTTTTGCTAAAGTTGTTTTTCCGCTCCCGACAGAACCTATAATATGAATTTTACTTGTCAATACGACCACCGCTTTTTGAATTTATATAACCTTATCTACATCTTCTTCCTCATTCTCCAGCAACGCTGATTGTAAGAATTTCGCTCTTCTCCCAATCTTTCAAGTCCTTGTTTTTCATAAAATTTGATGGCTCTCAAATTGGACTGTGCAACGCGAAGATGATATTCAAGTAAATTACGCTTTTTAAACTGCTCCTCGGCATATTGAAAAATCTCTTTACTATATCCCTTTCCGCGCCCCTCGGGAATTACATATACAAAACTTACATAACCAATCTCTCTTCCTTCATAATGGTCATATCGAAGCACTAATTCCCCGACTACCTGTTGATTATGTTCCAAGAGAACAAATCCTTCCAGAAAATTTAGTTGCTTTTGCTTTGCATACTTTATATATTCACTCTCATTAAACTGAAGTTCTTCATCTGTATCTGTGAAAAATCTAATGATAGTCTGTTTATCTTTTTCTACATCGACACGACGAAATGTAAGCATTGGCATCATTTCCTTTCTTTTCATACTTAAATTAATCGTACAATATCTTTCATTTCGGTAAAATGAGCCAAAACTTTAGGATACATATAAGAAATCCTTATGAATCTAACCTATTGTTTTCAATCCTCGCTTTCAAATTTCTTTCGTTTAGTCCATTTTGACAAAAATCAAATTTCGTGTTCTTTATTCTTTTCACTCGGTCAACAATTTGCCCTAAATGATAGGCAATATGTTCCACAAGATGTAGAAGGCTATGTATATCTATTTCTACATTTTGTTTACTATTTACCACTTTCGCAAACTCTTTTTTCCAATTCGTAAAGGTCTCTTCAATCATGGAACACAAAGCAGTTGATGATATGTCTAAATGAGGAAAATACTCTTCAATCCCTTCTTCAAACTTTATATCCGGATTCGAATACCGAGCTGTATTTCTTTTTATATGCTCACAAATATGCAAGGCGATTCCACCAATTGAATTCATCTCCTGCTTCCACAGTTCTTCGGTGTTTAAACGATGAATTGCTTGGAGTAGTTTCGGAAGATAATGGTCGTACATACGATGATATGTAATTTAAAAAATCAATTGCATGTCTATTCACTCCATATTTAACATAATATTTCATTGAAACAAATATTTTGCAGAAAATACATAATCATCTTATAATTTATTTTATTTTTTATCCAGAGGTGAGAAATGATGACGAGTAAAATACATGTATGGCATACCGGGCAAGTGTACATTGATCAAGCGATGGCATTTCAAGAGAAAACATGGCATCCGATGCCTTATACTGGATGGTTCAGAAGTTCTACTAAAAAAAGATGGATGCCTGTTTCCGCGTACTTAATTGAGCATCCAAAAGGATTAGTCTTAATCGATACAGGATGGCACGAAGATATGAGAACAAATCCGAAAAAACATTTAGGTTGGCTTACTTCTACTATGTTTACTGGTACTTTACCGGAAGGACAGTCTGTTGCAGAAAGACTTCAAGCAAAAGGAATTCAAAACAAGGATATTGATTACGTATTACTGACCCATCTTCATTCCGACCATGTAAGCGGGGTAAAACAAGTGGCAGATGCGAAACATATTATAACGAATGAACTAGAATGGCATGCCGCCCAAAAAGACGCCGGGTACATTAAATCAATGTGGGAAAGTGTTCCTATCAATACTTTTCAGTTACAAGAAATTCCACACGGCCCTTATCAGTTAGGCTATGATGTATTTCAAGATGGTTCTCTCTATATGGTATATACACCTGGCCATAGCAAGGGATTATGCTCTGCGCTGGTACAAACAACGAAAGGCTGGGTACTATTAGCTAGTGATGTTGGCTATTCAGAGAGATCCTGGGAACAAAATGTATTACCTGGGGTAACTATTGATAAGGCCGCTGCTCAAAAATCTTTAGATTGGGTCAGAGAATTTAGGAAAAGAGAAGATTGTGTACAAGTGATAGCCAATCATGATCCGAGTATTAACGAGCAAGTTATTGAATAATAAAACCACACCATCGCTAAATCTGTAGCGGGGTGTGGTTTCACTTTTCTCACTCAAATGTTTCTTAATAATTTTTTATTCATACGACTTCTATTTCTATTAAATGGTATATACAAGATTAGACATGCAATAAACGCAACAACTTCTAATGAAATAATATAGTAAGGATAAGGACCTAACATATCAAGTAATGAAGTCGTCTCTGGCTTATGCGCTAAAAACATATAGTTCCCGCCTGTTTTATAGTTTACAAATAAAATAATTGGTAGTAATGCATTTAAAAATAGCATCGTACGCTTAACAGATTGAAAAGTCGGCCTATATCCTTCCACCCACGTCATAAAGAGCGGTGACAAAATGAGTAATGCATGTGCGATGAAATATTCTATGAAGCGAAAATGCGGAAATGCATACTGTAAGTTTGGAGTTAAAATTGCTTGCGCTGCCCCGATAATTCCTGTGAAAAAGACAATTTCATATAACTTATAACTTTTCGTTATAATCATAATAGATGCCAGCAATAAACTAATCGTACATAACTCAAATGGTAATGATGTACTGAGTCGAAAAATCCCCGCCTTCACTTGCCATATATCCAATCCAATTTCACTGCCTATAAACAAAAAAGCAATTGTATAGCGAACCATCATATTCCATTGCTCTTGGCGGAGTAAATCCTGATATTGATATAGAAAATAAATCCCTAAACCGATAAGAAGAAGTATAATAACGTGTTGTTTCGAGTATGGGACAAACGGTTCTAATGGAGCTGCTCGAAAATATGCTTCCATGCTCCCTCCTCCTTTCCTTCATACAATATTATGGTAAAAAAGGAAAGACTCGTCAACTAATTTACTTTCTTTCCAAACCAAAACAACCATGCTTTCATGGATAATTTGTAATTAGAAAATTATTGATGCCTGTGATAAATCAACTAAATCAACATCTCTATGAACAATATTGGCGGTGTAACAATTGAACAAATTAAACTCTTTAAAAACATATAAGTCGAATTGTATGAGAGGGAAAATGATGAAGTTATTACAGATTAAAAATTTGAAGGTGTAAAGCATCAATTTTAGATAGGAGATAAATATGCAAAAAGCTATTGAAATAGGTTTAGAAAAAAAACAATACCCTTTAGTTCGTGAACTCGCTACTGAACTAGGAAACTATTTTTATAATAATCGTGCTTATAAAATGTCAGCAAAGTATTTGAAAATAGCCATTGAAAATTCCATAGATTAAAAAATGATAAGAGAGTATAAAATATTTTGTATAAATGAATATAGATATTAAAAAGGAAGACCTTTTCTTGTTAGAATTGAGTTACCACACAAAATTCACAGAAAAGAGGTCTTCCTATCGTGCCATCCCATACGATATACATCATGCAGGTTTTATAGAAAATAGCTAAATTTGCTCAACCCACATGCCATATGACGGAAAAATTTCTTTCAACTTCGCAAACGTTTCATCACACCATGTTTTGGAGTTGAAATCACCAATGATAATACGCTGATTTCCATCGTCAAGAGGTTGCGTCCACATCCCATAGTCTGGGAAAATACCTTTGATTGTGTGATATACGCCTTCTGTCCATTCAATCGAATTGAAGTCTCCTATAAAAATACGATAAAGTTCCTGAGCATTTGTGAACCATTCGAGCGTTTTATCTCCGTTTAAATCATTTAGATCTACTTTTCCAATTCCATCAAGCCATCCCCCTGTTTCACCATCTGCATATTGCCATAAATCGCATGCATATTTAGGTTTTCTTCCTCCATATCGTGGAATCCATAAGAAATCAGCTTGTACATTTTGTAATCCGTAAGAGCCATACATATGATGCGATACATATAAGCCAGTTTTCCAACCAGCATCTCGGCAAGTATGAATAAAGGCTTGCGATGCTTCTGCTAGATTCGTAGCTCCGCAGCTTGCTAGCGTATCATCTTCAACATCCAACACAAGAAATGTTGCATTTGGATTTACACGCGCTAAAAAATCTTCGGCCTCTACAATGGCATCTGCAATACTTACATAACAACCGTAAGCATAAGCGGCATGAGGAATTCCATATGCTTCTAAATTTCGGACATGTTCATTGTACAGTGGATCTATTTTCCTTGAGCCATATTGAACGCGACAGATTGCTAAATCCAGTTGCGGCGTCGCTATATCCCAATCGATATTATCATTGTATTTTGAGAGGTCTACGATATGTTTCGTCATTATTCAACATCTCCTTTTTTCGTTTTCGTAATATAAATAACCGTTATACAAGTACACTTAGCATCGATTGTCTTAAAATAATTCAGATTTAATTGCCATTTATCTATTTAAGTGAAAAGTAAATAAAATAATTAAAAACGTTGCAATCAATTGATTCAACGTTTTTTATCAGAGGTATTTTTCAAATTATGAATTAACGGATGTAATTAGGGTTTAGCCGAGAGACATGTAAAAATGGGTCATAGTCTGGATTTTACCTCCACATTATGACCCACTTCACTTTATCATTTCTATAAAATTACAAAAATAAAATTATACTGTACATTGATTGCTTATACTTTTTACTTCAGATTAAAATTTGTTTTTATAAATATTACAATAGTCTTTCATTAATTTTAAAAGCTTTGAAACTTCTAAAATACACTTATCAAACTCAAAATATAGCATTTACCCTTATGATGACCCTTGAACCCAATATTCGTTTTCATTTCACTTTATGACATACATAACTTTTGCCATGTGTAAAATGGATTTGTTATTTGTTATTCACGTACGTCTCAAACCATAAATGGATATATCCAGCTGTAATACGCTGCGCTTCCATTAAACGTTTTCCTGTTACCGGTGTTACTTCTGCACGCCATTTATCAGCAGAATCTTGTGATACAGCAGCTTTTAGGAACCAATTTTTCGTCTGATCATTAACAATTGATGGAAAATCAGCTTTTGCTGCAGCTGCTGATGCATGAACCCACTCTTCTGGATTTGCACTTTGCCAATTCCAATAGCCATTTCCATCCGTTACTCTATAATTGTCTTTCACTGTGTCAACGAAGTTTTCATATTTTGAGTGGAAGCCAAATGGATGCGAAATGTTAGTAAAGTTTGCTGCATGCATAGGCTGGTTCACATCTCCTAAATAATGAAGTGATAATCCTAAATAAAAGAATGCATTTTTCAGATCTTTATTTTGATAAGCTTCACCAGCTAGTTTAAAATATTTTGCTCCCGTTTGCTTTGCTTGTTTCGCAAATGGAATATACGTTTTTCCTGAATCTGGATCATAGAAGTGTGAAGCAAATGTGGAATGATCATAGTATGGGTTTTTATAATCCGCAGAGTAAATGCCTTCCTCTAGATTAGTACGCCATTCATTTAATAGAGCTGTCTCGTTTTGCTTCACTACAGTCGTATTTTGAGACATAATATCAATCGCTCTGTTGACAATCCATAAATGGGAACTTACTCCTTCATTATGTATCGATTCTGCTGACCATTTTTGAGCAATAGGTGGATCAAATTGCCCATCATTTTCATGTGCGAACGCCACGCTTTGAACAGGAGCTGTTAAAGCAATGACAGAAGCTATAGCTAAAATTTTTCTTTTCATACATATACCTCCATTTAATGTATAATTTAACTTTCTTTCATAGCATTTTCTCTTATTTTACCAGAAGACACATGAAATGCTAATAAGTACAGTTATATAAAACTGAATGTAATTGGATACCTTATTGTAAAGGTACTAATTCATAACCAGCGTAATCTTCAGGGGCAGCTATTCCCCACAATTTATCTCGATTTGCAAATGGTTGCTCTGAATACTCTAGTTGGAAAGTTGTGGTAACTCCATAACTAGATTGCTGCGGATCTGCATTATACCAGTCAGTAGGTCTACCAAGTTTATCTCTCAGATAATCCGTTTTACCTGTTACTAAATCTATTTCCTTCGAATTCTTTTTCTTAACTGTTAACGTACTTTTTGATTGGTCACTAAAATAAATCCAGCTTCGATTGCCTGCATTTACATATTTTTTTGTTCCTCCTGCATCAGCATTTGGTCCCCCAATCCACATTGACATTGTAATCGGAGTATTATTTCTTACATATCCATCACTCTCTACTCCAGCCGGCACTTCAAAATTGATAGGTGTACCATAATACTCATTACCTTTTGTATCCTTACGCTTTTCAGCATCACCGTAATAAGATGAGTTTTTATATTGAATTACATAATGCCAACCCGCAAACTTCTCATAAGTTACTCCAAGTCTATTCTGACCTACAGGTGCTACTCGTTTTTCAAAAGGAATACCTGTCACCCATAAATATTTATCTACTAGGATGTAATCTTTATTTGTGGTAATTGGATCACCGTATATATCAAGTATACGATCATCTTCAGCTGCATAAGCAGAATTTGTAGGAAAAACAGTAACTATCAAACTAAATAATAATAATAAGAACGTAAGTATAGGTAGTTTTCTTTTCATAACCATGTCTTCATCCCTTCTTAATTTTTACTAATGATTTTACCATTTGCGCGCATCATCTACTAGTAGAACCAGCCTCATCCTATCTAACAAATCTTTCATTTTTCTTTCATAAATGTTACAAAAGTCTTTCAAAGGTCTGACTTCTTCTCTAATGAAACGAACAAACAAAGCAGAAAACCCGTATGTTCACTAGCTTTATCGTTCCTCTGATCAATTAGATATATATAATATGCAATATTGCATATTTATATATAATAATAAAATTGTAAGGGGTTACTATAATAAAATCATAAAAATATACCACATCTTAACACCCAAAACGAGAAGGAAATCATATGGAAATCGCAGTCTTTAAACAACAGGAGTGATTTTTTTATGAGGAAAAATGAATTTCATGTTAAAATATTCCCAATATTAAGTAATATTTTAACATGAAACAATAAGAATCAAATCATTTGGAGGAATAATTTTATGGCTGAACTAAAGGAAATAGTGTCTACATTAGATGCCGAACTTGATATAAAATCATTTGGAAAGGATTCTTCTTTCAGTCGGTTCATCCCAAGGGTTTATGAACCTTTAAAATTTGATTGGCAAACAGCTTTTGAAAAAGATTTTGTGGAATTATTTAATGGTCTAATGTTAAAAGGAAATTCAACTGTTGGGAAAGTTTTTCTCGCCGTTTTTCCTACCGATAAAGTATTGGAACGGTTTATAGAAGAAAGCAATAGTGGAGATTTATTATTTATGCACCATCCCCTGTTGATGGAATGTGGTGATCCAAAAGGAAAATGGGGACAAGGATTTGTACCAATTAAAGAAAAATACATTAAACAAATGAAAGAGAAAAATTTATCAGTTTATACTTGCCACATACCTTTGGATTGTCATAAACAATTAGGAACTAATATAGCAATGGCAAAAAAGCTAAATGCACAAATTCTTGTTGATGATACATTAAATGCAAAAAATGAATATGTCTTATATTGTAATATCGAAAAAACAAATACTGCCAACTTGATTTCCGTCTTAGAGAATATTTTTGAAATCCCCTATGTTGATTTTGAAGGTAAAAAATTGGAAGATATTCAAAGAATTGCGATTGTTGCTGGTTGTGGAGATGTAGTGGATTGGATGAAAGAAGCTGAAGAAAATGGTGTCCAAGCCTATATTACTGGTGAAATTCATTGCCATATTGATAATGATTATGGCAAACAAAAATACAACCAAATAATGGAATACGCTTCAAATACTTCAATGTCCTTAATCGGCGTTTCCCATTCGGCATCAGAATACCTTGTCCATAAAACCTTGATGAAGGATTTGTTCGAGAAAAATTTTAATGTTGAGACAGTTTTAATCCCACAAGAAAAGTGGTGGTTATAGAGGCATTAAATAATATTGAAAAGAGCTTGGGAATCCAAGCTCCTTTTGTTTTCAACCTTGCATGTGGCAGGAAAAGGCCCTGACCGCTTCTATGCATGGCTAGATGCTCTCGCCTACCTAAAAGGAAAGAGGGTTTTATGTCGATTTTTTATTTCTCTCTCGTAAATATTATAAAACTCTTTCAATGATCTTATTTCTTTCCTGACGTAACGGGAAGAGTAAACCAAAATTCACATCCCTGTTTCCCATCCGGGCGATCCCGAACACCAATTTCTCCTTTATGCATTTCAACTAGTGATTTTGCAATGGCGAGTCCAAGTCCAGATCCTCCAGATTGTGAGCTTCTTGATGGGTCTGTTCTGAAAAAGCGTTCGAATATACGTAGTTGATCATTTAAAGCAATCCCTTCTCCTTCATCACGCAAAGTGAATTGGACTTGCTGCTCTTGCTTATTTTCCTCTACAATTAACTCGATTGTTCCACATGTAGGAGAATGCCGAATCGCATTATGTAACAAATTATTGATAACCCGCGTTATTTTACATGGCATCATCCAAAGTCGTGGTAATGTATCCGAAACATGCAATTGCAAATCAATCTCTTTTTCCTTCAATAAGATAGCATGTGAATTTATTACTTTTAATAGAATACTATCTACATGTGTTAAACTTGGCTGAAAAACTTCTTGTCCAAGTTCTAACTTAGAAAGATCAAACAAATCATTAATTAGTCCACTTAATCGTTGTATTTCGTTTAGGATTGTTGTTAAATACTGCTTTTTCAGATCAGGATCTTCAATTAAACCATCCTGTAATGCTTCTACCATCAATTGTATGCTAGCCATAGGAGTTCGTAAGTCATGGGAAATATTCGCAACCAGCTCGGCACGGGCTTTTTCTCCTTTTTCTAACTTAGTAAAGCTTTCTTCTAATTTTTTAGCCATTTCTTGAAAAGCTGTCGCTAATTCTTTAAACTCTTCCGGTTCTTTCCCTATTATGTACGTCGTTCCAAATTGTCTATCACTAAATTGTTTCGTTAATGCAATTAAGTTTTGAATAGATCTCATAATAGGACGTGTCATTAACCAGTAAATAATCGTTGAGATAATCAGTGCTACAATCACAATTCCCATAAATAATCGTGTCTGTTCCGGTCTAAGTAACATTCGCATTTCACTATACCATATAGCAATTAACATAATCCCCGTACTTAATAAATTCATCAATAACAATTGATTCCGTAACTTCATATTTCATTTCCTCCATCTGGATCAAAGCGATAACCTATGCCCCAAACTGTATGAATCCAGCGATTTTTTGTTGTATGCTTCTCTAACTTTTCACGGAGACGACTCATTAACACGGTTACTGTATTGGTGCACCCTTCATACTCGAATTTCCAAATTTGTTCAAGGAGTTGAGATCGTGAAAATACTTGTTTTGGATGTTTTGCCATGATATAAAGTACCTCAAATTCTTTCACCGTTAACTCAATTTCATATCCACAAACAAATACACGTCTTTTTATTGGATCAATTTTCAAATCTAGAAACTCTATCATTTCTGATACAGGTTCGTTTATTTGAATCGTTGCTTGATTTCCTCTTCTTAATATAATTTGCACCCTTAATACTAATTCACGAGGTGAAAACGGCTTTGTCATATAATCATCTGCGCCCATTGTTAATCCTAAAATTCGATCTTTTTCTTCTCCCCTAGCGGTTAACATAATAATAGGAACATTAGAGCATCGGCGAATTTCCTCACATAATTCCCAGCCATCTTTTTTTGGCATCATCAAATCTAAAATAATTAGATCTGGTTGATATTGCTGAAACACATTCCAACCTTCTGTTCCATCTGCAGCGGTGTATACTTCATATCCTTCTCTTTCTAAGTACCGTTTGCATATTTCACGGATATTATCTTCATCTTCTATAATTGCAATTCTTGCTTTCATGCATAAAATCTCCTCTGTTCCTTTATCAAGGATGAAAAAATCTTTCTCTGATTCAATCATCATATAATCTTGAAAAATGTTTTCTCTAATTGCTGATATTTTTATTTTACTAACAACTAATATAAAATCGGTATTCGTAAGTTTATATTAATTTAAATACCTTGCATTTCTCTTTCACAAATATAACAAAACTCTTTCACAAATATCATTTTTATTGTGTAGTTACTATATAAATCACTGCTATACAGAATACAACATGACCTATACTTGCTTTCTCCCTTTGTTTTAATCCTCGCATGTGGCAGAAAAAAGTCCTGACCGTTTCTATGCACGGCCAGATGCTCTCGTCCCTCCAAAAGGAAAGGGGGTTTTTATGTCGTTTTTTCAACTTATATAACAAAGAAAAAAGCACCCTATTTGGATGCTTATAGTGTAAGTGTTTAAACTTATTTATAAACGAATTACCACGTACTGCCACCTGGCATGTCTTCGGGTGAAATTAATGAGTGAATCCACCGCCTAGTTGTTGCTGAGCCATTGCTACTAAACGTTTTGTGATTTCACCACCAACAGAACCGTTTGCACGAGATGTTGTATCTGCTCCAAGCTGTACACCAAATTCTTGTGCAATCTCATACTTCATTTGATCAATTGCATTCTCAGCACCTTGAATTAATACTTGATTATTATTTCTGCTACTCTTTCTTACCATATGTATCACCTCCTATGATTTTAATTTGCTACGAATCATGGAAAATAAACATTCCTTTTTATGGTAAATAATTGTTTGGAAGTTCATGTGTAACAAGAAAAGCAAAAAGAACTTGTAGCAATAACTACAAGTCCTTTTTGAGATAATGGTAGTAAGGGTAAACTATCTTAACAGTCAAAACAGGGGAACTACTTAAGTAATGGTTTGACAAGTTTATTATATAACAAATATTAACATTTATTTTCTTTAATTTTGAAAATTTTGTGAATTTATAGAATTAAACGATGTATTCCGTTTTATTCATTCAAAAACCTTTTGTTCATGATACGAATGTCTGTGAACAAAAAACGCAATGAATAGAAAATTAACTTTCTCAACCTCAAAAAATTGAATCTTTTGTATCTTTTGGTAAAATATACATATACTCTTTTTCGTTTGAAGTTCTATATTGTATCTCCTTTTCCAGAACGAACAAACTATGCCAATAGAATTGTTCGTTTTTTTTTACACTTGAGGGTAGTGGAATTTCTTTAACTTGACTACAAAATAATTAGTTTTAAAATGTTAAATATTTACAATCGATAGGTAAGGAGAGATGGTCATGTCAAAAGTTCTTATTATAGGCTTTCCGGGTGAGGGACATGTTAATCCAACCCTAGCAATCGTTGAAGAATTGATACGTAAAGGAGAAACGGTAGTTTATTATTGTGTTGAACAATATAGGGACAAGATTGAAAAAACAGGAGCATCATTTCGTTATTATGAAGATTTTACTTCACAAATGGATGTGATGAAAAAAATAGATGAAGGGCCCAATCCTTTAGAAATGATCCATCGAATCATAAACGTTACAGACAAAATAGTACCTACAATTTTAAAGGAAATAAAAGAAGAAAACTATGATTATGTCATTTACGATAATCATTTTATAGTAGGGAAGATTATTGCTAATATATTAAAATTACCCAAAATTTCTTCTTGTACTACTTTTGCTTTTAATCATTATATGTCTTTTGGTTCTATGCCTAAATTAGATGAAATAACGAAAGGTTCTCCGATGTATCAAGCGTGTTTAGATACGATGCAGAAATGGGAAAAACAATACAATATTGTTTGTAATAGTGTATTCGATATCATGAATCAACCAGGAGACATTACAATCGTATTTACTTCAAAGCTATATCAACCACGTGCAGAAGTATTTGATGACTCGTTTATATTTGTTGGACCTTCTATTAGTCCACGAAAAGATGTTAGTCATTTTCCTATTGAAAAGCTCAAGACAGAAAGAGTAATTTTTATTTCTCTGGGTACCGTATTCAATCAGCAACCAAAATTCTACGAAAAATGCTTTGAAGCTTTTCAAGATATGGAAGCTACTGTTGTTCTAGCAGTCGGAAAAAAAACGGATATTAACCAATTTAAAAGCATTCCCTCCAATTTTTTAGTATACAATTACGTACCACAATTAGAAGTTTTACAACATACAGATGTATTTATTACACATGGCGGAATGAACAGCTCCAGTGAAGGATTGTATTTTGGTGTTCCACTTGTCGTTATTCCCGTTGCTGCTGACCAGCCGCTCGTTGCAAAACGAGTGGAAGAAGTAGGAGCTGGCATTCAATTAGATCGTTTACAGCTTACTGCTACAATGCTACGCGAAGCAACAGAACAAGTACTAAATAATAAAGAATTTTCTCAAAACAGTCATGCAATAGGAAAATCCCTTAAAGAAGCTGGAGGATATAAAAAAGCAGTAGATGAAATATTTAATTATAAAAATAAAATCTTATCGACTCGATAGTTACATCGTAATATTTTGTATTTCCCCATCCATTTACAATTAATTCCAATCATTATAAGTTTATTTTATATAGACAAATAGATTTCTACTCATAACATAGGAGGATTTTAATAATGAAAAAATATGTTTCTCTATTAATGGCATCTATAGTTATTCTCTTCACAGTATTTATACCTTCAACTAGTGCTGCTACTCTTACATCCGTAACATCTAAACACTCGGATAATTCAGCGAAAAGTATAAATTTTATTGGGACAGGAAAGTACATGAAAATGACATGTACATATTATGGTAAGACTACAGCAATGGAATCAGATGGTTCCTGCAGTTTATATAAGAAGACCTCTCCCACAAATATTGAGCTTGTCACCAATCTACATGTTGGAGGTTGTTATGGCTCTATAACGGAAAGCACGAATGTCTGGTTAGAAAAAGGAGCTTCATACATCCTTAAAGCCGATGTTAGTACTTTTACTGACCCACAATCATTTGTAACTGCTACAATTACAGATATATAGAAAATGATTTATGCCTCCTTCTAATTTGAGTAAGGAGGCTATTTAGGATTTTTATTCGAAAAATTGCTTCTAGTGCAAGAAATATATCAAATTCGGGCATCCCCGCCGTTGATGATCAGCACTTGTTTTTCATTTTTAACCGGCTCCTTAACGTGCAGGGAACATACCGCCGAAAAGAATTTCCGCACCTGATGAAATTGCCGAGGCAGTCTTGTATCAATTAACGCAGGAATCCATCACAGGACAAATATTTACAATTGATAATGGACAGAAGTTTTGAAGGTTTAATGTAAAAACACCCTCTTATGTAAAAGGGTGTTTTTCGTGCGTTATTCACTTTTTTCTATTTGATACATTGCTTTATACAGCTGATCGATATAGTTAGAACGAATAATAAAGAAATATATAATTTGCATACATAGAAAGCTGGTTAATACGATAATCGAGCTTTTTACAACAGAAATATCTTGACCGCCATTGGAGAATTTTGCTACATATTGTACGGCAGCAAATGCAACGCTACTATGAATCATGGCAACTAAAATAGGTAAGAAAAAGAGTAGCATCATTTGTTTTGTTACAATTTTCTTTAGTTCATTTTTACTTAATCCTATTTTACCAATCATACTGTATTGTTGGTGATCTCGATCAAAATCTGTGAATAAGCGGAAGTATAAAAAGCTAGTCGCAAAGATAAAAAATACGATGCCTACTAATACTGTCATTATAGATAGAAGGCCGTTTTGTTGTTTCATCTCAATCCAATTAAAGCTTAAGGAAGAGAAAGAATAAGGTGTATTCACGTCATTAGAGTTAGGTTTTATGATTTTCAAGAGCGTTTTTGAAACATCTAGCGTTTTTTGCCAATCTTTTATAATAAATCCGTATTCAGTTACTTCTGGACGGACCATGTACTCTTCTGATAATTTTTGGCTTATCACCTGATTATAGATGGAATCATTTACAACGATCTTAGAATCATAGTACCCTTTTAATTCTTGAACTTCCGCACGTTTTATAATTTGAAGTGTAACTTTTACATTACCGTGATTTAATTCAATGTTTTTCTCCGCTGCTAATTTTGCAAATTCTTGAGGTTTTAAGCCCTTTGGTAGTATGACTAAACTGTCAGTTTCATGTTGTAATGTTTCTGTTTTGTATCCAAATTTTTTGGCGTACTCATTATAGTCTGTTAATTTGATTAGTGTTCTACCGTTTGCGGTTGTTATAAATTTAGGTGATACGAGCGTATATTGAAAATGAGCATCATCTAGCTGTTGTTTTATTTCGGAAATATGTTGTTTTTCCAATGGATTACCAGCATAAGATTCATATTGAAAGGCATAGGGGCTCATTCTCTCTCCCCAACCTGCATTTGCCATTGCAGCACATATGCCAATCGCAGTAAAAGCTACAGCAGAAATGATAGCTACAATAAAAAATGTTTTTGCATTATCGCGTAACCGATAGATTAACTCTGAAATTGTGAGCAAATTTGTTTTCTTAAAAAATGTATGCTCGTTCTTTTTCAAGGCATGCATAACATAAACACTTAATTGTGTAAATAAAAAGTATGTGCCGATAACGACAAGAACGACACCTCCTCCAATTAACATCAGTAACTGATTAGAGGTCATGTAATCTTTTCCAACAGATAGATGAAATACAGCAGCATAACCAACAGAAATCGAAATAATCGATAATAAAGCTAGCCAAATAGATGCTTTTGGCTCTGGCTTTGGTTTTTCTTCTGCTTTTAATAATTCCACGAGTTCATTCACTTTCACCATTCTTGACGTGAAAAGTGAAATGAGAAGAAATAACACAAAAAAGGAGATGCCAGTTAATCCCATTGCTTTCGTTGGAACGTAGAATGATAACCCATTGTTAATCGCTAAAATAGAAGCGCTAATTAACAGTATTAATTTAGAAAAAATAAGACCAATTCCGATCCCTGTAACAATAGAAAAGAAGCCAATCAGCATATTTTCCATGAAAATGAGCTTATTGAGTTGTCGATGGGACATTCCGTGAATCATTAAGATCCCAAATTCTTTTTTTCGCGTTTTTAAAAATGCGCTAACAGAATATAGAATAAAGAAGAACGAAAAGAAAAACGTTAAATATTGAGATACTTGAAAGCCTATTTTTCCAAGCGTATTCATCGTTGTACTAATACTTGTCAGTTCTCCTTGTAAATTAGGATGAAACGAAATGAGTCCATACGTGAAAAAAATCATAACTGCAAATGTACTGCTAAAAAAGTGACCCATATAAATTCGTTTATTACGCATTACGTTATTAAACGCGAATTGTTGAAAAGTCATGAGCATTTCCTCCAAGTAATGATAGTACATTCATGATTTTTTGATAAAATGCTTCACGGCTATCTCCGCAATAGATTTCATTATAAAACTTACCATCTTTAATAAAAATGACACGGTCACAATAGCTGGCAGCCATTGCATCGTGTGTGACAAGCATCATTGTTGCTTCCTCTTCCTTATTCAGCTGCAATAATAGTTCCATTACATCTCGTGCAGCTTTTGAATCTAAGTTTCCTGTAGGTTCATCCGCAAGCACTAATTTTGGGTTATGAATAAGAGCACGTGCGATAGCTGTTCGTTGTGCTTGTCCACCGGAAATTTCAAACGTACGTTTATTTAAAATGTGTGTAATATCTAATTTCTCTGCGATAGCTGCCACTCGTGTATTCATATCTTCTAGGCTCGTTCCATTCAACGTCAAAGGTAAAACAATATTTTCTTTTACTGTTAATGTGTTAAGAAGATTAAAGGATTGAAAGATAAATCCTAATTCACGACGACGAAATAATGCTAAGTTATCTTGTGATAATTTATATGGATTCTCTCCATTAATAAGCACTTCACCAGATGTTGGAGAATCAATAGTTGAAATCATATTTAACAACGTTGTTTTCCCACTTCCTGATGGGCCCATAATGCCAACAAATTCCCCCTTCTGAATTGTTAAATCAATATTAGAAAGCGCATCATACGACACTTTTCCTGTATAAGTTTTACTAAGATCACAAATTTTTAAAATCTCCATGTTTTCTCTCCTTCCAAACTGCTTTTCTGTTGTTCAGTGTAATCTAATTTTATTGTTCCTCATATTGAATCATCTTTCATTTGTCTTACAAAAGTGTAAGATTTCTAAAAAAAAGATGAATGGGATTCCATTCATCAGCTACCGAGAAGCAGTTGGAAAAATAATCTGCACAGTTGTGCCTTTTCCTACTTCAGATTGTAATTTAATTGTATGACCTAATTTTTCAACAACTTCTTTTGCCAGGTATAATCCCATACCTGTAGATTCTTTATATGACCTTCCGTTTTTTCCCGTATAGAACGGACGGAAAACGCGCGGCAAATCAGACTTGGGAATACCGATTCCGCGGTCTTGGATTTGTAAGATAGTACCTCTTTCTTCTGTGAAGACAGAAATCGTAATTTTTTCTCGATTTCCAGATGAATATTTAATCGCATTAGATAATATTTGATTTAGGATAAAGCGTAGCCATTTGGCATCGGTCTCTACTATAAGATTGGATTCAACCTTTATTTCTGGGTATACATAATTTCGTAAAAAAGAACGTTTATTTTCATGAATCACTTCATTTACTAATTCTCGTAACGTAACTTTCTCTACATAAAAGTCTTGTTCAAATATTTCAAGACGTGCCATATTAAGTACCATTTCAAGCCCTTGTCTCATTCGATCCGTTTCTTCAGCTATGCTTTCAAACCGTTCATCATCAGCGTCTTGTGTAATAAGTTCAATGACAGAAAGAGGAGTTTTCATTTGATGAACCCATTGGTTCATAAAAGTGAGATGTTCTTGTTTTTTCTTCTCCCATAATTTTAATTGATTGTGATAATAAAGATATTGTGCATGCAATACGTTATTCACTGCGACAGATAAAGGAGTAGAATCGGCTTTTTGGATTGATTCATTTAATGTTTTAGGGAGGTTAGATAACCTGACATACAAGTTACGGTGAGTAAAGTAACGATATAGCAAATAGCCAATTAATAAGACCAATCCTAAGAACACGGCATACAGTGCGGTTAGCCAATGATTGTAGCCGTCATACCAATAGACAAGTAAAACAGTAAACAATTGTACAACTGTATACAATATAAGCGGGATGTGATCACGGAAAAATAATTTCATTTTAATGCCTCGTCATCCCATGTAATATGTAACCTGTATCCAGCTCCTCGAACTGTTTCCAGTGCATCTTGAATTCCTAATTCTGTTAGCTTTTTGCGCATGCGTGTTATGTTCACACTTAATGTATTATCATCAACATATGTATAATCATCCCAAATCTTATCTAAGATTGCTTCACGGCTGACAACGCGTGGATAACGTTGTAATAAAATTTCTAATAAGATTGCCTCTTTTTTTGTAAGAGAAACCATCTTTCCCTTTAATGTTAGTTCCAATCTTTCTGGATATAAAATTAACCCCGCCTGTTCTACTGTGCGTTCTTCTACCTTCGGGGCATAATCACCATATGCACGGCGAAGCTGACTACGAATTTTTGCTATTATAACCTCATAATGAAAAGGTTTTGTAATATAATCATCTGCACCGTACTCTAGAGCCATGACTTGATCCATTTCTCCACTGCGAGCAGAGATGAAAATAATAGGACATGTGGAGATCGCACGGATTTGCCGGCACCAATAGTAACCATCAAAGCTTGGTAAATTTACATCTAATAATACTAAATGTGGCTGAAGCTCTTGAAACGTATTTAAAATAGTATCAAAATCAGTTATGATGGTTCCTTGATACCCATATTTTTTAATGTGGGACTGAAGTAACTCAGCAATTTTTCGATCATCCTCTACAATCATAATATGGTGCATATAAATAATCTCCTCATTCTTTTCCTTAGTATAATTATATAATTTTTGAAGCTCTATTATTTCAATTTATCGTTTAAAATACAATCCTCTAAAACAGCAAATTTATCTCCATATACTTTCGTGATATGTTTTTCTCCCCAAGTACATAAAGAATCTAACATGTCTTGTAAACTCCATCCGTACTCACTTAGTTCATATTCTACTTGTAGAGGGACTTGATTGTAAACAATGCAATTGATAACACCATCTTCTTATAGGATTCCCGCTTCACATTCATCAACTTAAGAAATTAGTGTTCCCCAAAACGAAAAAATCTTATATATTAATCCACCAGGTAAAGGGATATTGTTTAATTAAATTCACCAAATTTATTTTTCAACAAATTAATAGTTAATATAGTAAAATTAAATTCTAAAAATAAAAAGGGGTGTTTTTCTTGCGTACAATGCAACAATTATTACAAAAACGAGCAACACAATCACCAAATATTGAAGCACTTGTTGGTGGAGGGGAAAGATATTCATTTAAAAAATATAACGAACGAGTAAATCAGCTTGCACATTACTTGTTAAACAGTGGTGTACAAAAAGGCGATCGTATCGGGGTTTTATGTAAAAATAATCATATGTTTCCAACAATTATGATGGCAAGCTTAAAAATCGGTGCCGTACTAATACCTTTTAATCATCAGCTTACTGTTTATGAATTAGAAACGATTGCAAAAGAAGCGAAGCTAAAAGTATTATTTTATGATCCTGAATTTAACGAAATTTTATCTAAAATTGAAGCAGTAAAAGAAATTCAACATGTACTAGAAACTGGAGAAAGAATAGAAGTATCAAATTCATTTGAATTACGATTACAAGGCCAGTCGAAAACAGAACCAATGGTAGAAGTTCATGAAGATGACGATGCGATCTTCTTATTTACTTCTGGAACAACTGGAAATGCGAAAGCATGTGTCATTGGTCATAGAAATTTACATTATTATTTTACAGAAATTGCAGGCCAAAGGGAGATTCCAGTAGGCGAACGTTTTCTTTCCGTACATCCGCTTTTTCATATGAGTGGTGTACTTTCTATATTAAATTGTATTTATCACGGTATTACGATGATTTTTCTATCTGATTCACATCCTAGTCTCATTTGGGGTACAATTGAAAAAGAGAAGATTACAACTATGCTTGCGTTTCCAGCTGTATACAGTTATATGCTTGATGAATTTCATAAAAAAGAACGGAATATTTCTTCTTTCAAAGCAGCGCAAAGTGGTGGAACAAAAGTATCTGCAAGTCTTATACAAAAGTATGCAGAAAAAGGAATATTCATGGTACAAGCATATGGAAGTACAGAAAGTTGGGTCGTAAGTTCATGGCGACCAGATATGGGAAAAGAAAAAATTTCTTCTGTAGGAAAACCTATTAAACATGTGGAAGTCAAGATTATTCATCCAGAGACAGGAGAAGAATTACCTGCGAATGCAGTTGGAGAGATTATTGTAAAAAGCCCATATATGTTTAAAGGTTATTGGAATAACGAAAAGGCAACAAGAAAAGTAGTAAAGAATAACTGGTTTTACATGGGTGATGCGGGGATGCTAGATGAAGACGGATTTTTATATATAATGGGAAGATACAAAGATGTTATTGTACATGGTGGTGATAATGTATATCCAGATCAAGTAGAAGAAGTCATTCATAAAATAAGTGGTGTGTTAGAAGTTGCAGTAGTTGGAATTCCAGATGATTTTTGGGGAGAAATTCCAAGAGCTTATATCATAAAAGACATTCACACATCATTAACAGAAGAAAATGTTATTCAGCACTGTAAACTACAATTAGCGAGCTATAAAATCCCAGAAGTAATATTCGTTAAGGAATTACCCAAAAATGCTTTAGGAAAGGTATTAAAAAGAGAATTAAAGAGCAGTGCCCTAATAAAGTGAAACTTTAATCAGTGGGGGTTTTCTTCATCCCCCACTGATTATCAGCCCTCACCAATCGGGCGCATGCCAGCAGTTTATCTCCCACCTAACTTCTTAAAAAAAGTGGAAGTGGCTCGTTCAGAATGTGAGGGGGATGGAGCTTCTGACGTAGAGGGTTTTTTTACCTCGTAGGAAGAAGCGAAGCCACCGAACATTCTAGCCACTGGAGCTGGACAATGCTTTCGCTGAATTTTGAGGTGGAAGTATTACTGTCCAAGAATAGCGGGATAAAAAACTGTACCCCAATTGTTAGACATAACTAATAATTGGGGTACAGTTCATTTTAGAAATTCCTTTTGTTTCATTTATGCATATGCCTAAAATCTATTTTACGTTTAATGAATACAATCCATTGTTATTTTCATATTTATAGACATACAAATAATATTTCCCTGATTTCGCGTTGTATTTTTCTTTAATGCTATTAGACTCATTTTGCCCATATGCTACAAAGTTTTGTAGATCGGATTCGTGATAAAGCTTAACGGATTTACTTGTATATGTTGGTTATTTGGCTCTTGTCCTCGCTAGCGTTTTGAAGCTGAATTTTCTCCATTTGGTTGAAATCCTAATTTTAACAATATAGCTTTTAAATCTGGTAAAACACCAATTTTATCGACAGATGGATTTTTAGATTGTGTTCCTGTGTTTGTGTTACTTAAGATGTCTCTTAACTCACTTGGTTTATAGGGTTGACCCAAATGTTCCTTAGCAATACTTTGTATGGAAGTGGCTGCCCCAGCAATAATTGGTGAAGCGCTAGATGTACCATTAAAGTTAGACTTATATAAATTTGTAAGAGCTCTACTTGGTTCCGCAGAAGTTGTATCTACATTTTCACCCCAACCATATACATCAATTCGACTTCCATAATTTGAAAACCGTAAACGTTCATGAGGGACGGTTGATGAACCAGCTCCGACCATGATTGCACCTGAATCTTTGAAATCTTTGCTATTACGATTTAAGACTTGTTTTCCATCTTTATCTTTAAATTCATCTAAATCAATCGAACCATTTGATCCAGCCTCTATAATTACGATCCCTTTATCCACTCCAGTACGAATGGCATCAAATACCTCTGGTCGCACTTCAACTGGTAAATATTTATTACCATATCCAGGATAAGATGCTTGTGCCTCTAATAATAAAACATCACCAGCGTTTAAATTATTAACAGCGCTTAATATGGCATCTGCTGTGTTATACTGACCATTATCCCTTATTTGAGAGATTACCTTTACTGTAGCTTTTGGTGTAATGCCAATATTACCTATATTATTATCTTGCGCTGAAACAATTCCTAATACTGAAGTCCCATGAGCAACGTGCTGATCTAAATTTCGCCCAGACATAAGTTTAATATTTTGATTTATTAAATCCTCATGATTTAATAACCATCCGTACTCCATATCTACAAATGTTATCCCTTTTCCATCGCCGCCTTTTATGCCCCATGCATAAGGTGCATTAATTCCATATGGTGCTTCTGTAAGATATCCTTGGCTTTTAACTCTAGGGTCATCAGATGGATTAAGAGATACATTCGGTATCTGTATTTCAGGCGGTGTTAATTTTTGCGGTTCGTTAATATAGACATCTTCTATTAAGGAAGATTTTTTTAGCTTTTCTAGTAATTGTTCTGCTTGTACACCCTTAGGAACTTGAAGTGTATAATAGTTTAATAAATTAGCAGATGAATGATTATCAGATGTTTTTGTATGTTCATCTAGATTTTGAATGTCTTCAGAACTTACAGATGTAAATAAGCGAGTTAATTTCAAATCCGAAAATTCTGAAAAAATACCTTCTAGTACTACATCATTTGTTTCCTGTTTTATTTGCTTTTCTATACCATCTTCATACGGTAAATTGATCTCATTTTTAAACTTTACAATGATTTGCTTTTCTTCTTTTTTTTCTACATTAGCTTCTTTTTTCTGTACTACTGAATCGTTTGAAGCAGCACTCACTATATGAGAAGTTTTTCCTAATCCCGTAAAAGCTGTAATTACTATTGTAGACATTAGCATTCCTTTTAAAATTTTCATTCATTTCCCCTCTACTTTTCCGTTTTTTAACATCTTCCTACAAAACTATCAAAATAATGATGTACAAAGCTTTATACTTAAGTAAATTATAATAAGTATCTATAAAGACTTCAATATATTTATATATGTAATATTTCATATTTTTTGTGTATATTCAATTTTCCGACACATAAGTCGCTGTTCTGCAGAATACAACATGACCGCTTCTATGCATGGCCAGATGCTCGCGCCCGTCTAAAAAGAAAGAGGATTTTATGTCGATTTTTTAATTTGTATTTATATAGAAGGAAGTGAGGGGTTTTAAGATTACATGATAAGAAATTTGTTTCAATCTACAAAAATAAAAAAGGAATAAAGAAAAACCACTATATACTCTACAACGTTATAGTGGTTTTAAAACATCATTTAGGTACCAATATCTTGATTATGTTTCATTTCACCTTTATGAGAAACATAGCTATGTGCTATCATTCCTAACATGATTATAAACATACCGCTCCAAGATAAAATAGAAGGAAATGAAGAATGTAATAAAACTAATTCTCCGATAACAGCAAAAAGTACTTCCATAGATTGTGTTGCTTCCACAGTAGCTAGTTTTTGCATATCTCCTCTTACCATATCAGTTGCTTTGAAAAATAAAATGGTTGCAATTACCCCTGAACAAATAGCAACTAAGATAGATTGCATCGTTTGCTCCTTACTAGGTGCTCCTGTTGTAAAAAATCCATACAAAGATAGTAAAAACCAAAATGGTAAGCTAGCTAATGTCATGCCAAGTACACGTTGATAAGCATCCAGACGGTCTCCACAAACCTCCATCATCTTACGATTACCAAGTGGATAAGCAAAAGAAGCAACAATTACAGGGATAATGCCTAGCAAAATATCTTTCACAGCAAGAGATTTCGCTTGCTCCATTTGCATAAGAATAATACCAAGAAGAATAATAAGTGACATACCCATCCCTTTTATTGGTATTTCCCCTCTTTTCTTGAGAATTCCATTTGGTGTTTGGATGGTTTGGATGAAAAAAGGAGCTAATAAAGATCCCGATATAATCGTAATTTGCCATGTTCCAGCAATTATCCATCCTGGTGCATGTGCAGCGGCAAAACATAATGGAGCATAAAATAAGCCAAATCCTACAAAACTCCATAAGAACCATGTTCCTGAATTTTCTTTCATTACCTGTAATAACGATCGTAGTTTCTTTTTACTTATAACAATAAGTAAAAGAAATGGAACCATAAAAATATACCTTAGTGAAGCACTCCATACCCAGTTACCACCTGATAATTCCATCGCTCGATTCAGTATAAATGTGAAAGCAAAAAAGAAAGCAGCACAAGTACCTAAAAAAACCGGACGCAAATTCCTCACCTCAATTTGCTTCATGAGTTAGTAATTTCCCAAGACTTAACCAGTTTTGTTCTACAAGATGGGCTGTTGTTTCTTTATCTTTATGTTTACACGCCTCTATAATTTGTTGATGCTGTTCTACTGACTTTAGGCCATTTATAGAAGCAAACTGAGAAATTTCAAGACGCTGAATCTTAGATATACTTCGTTCTAACGCACGAATAATTTCGGGGTTTCCTGCTACATCTAAAAAAACATTGTGAAATAACTCATCAGCTTCAATTGCTTTTATAGTATCCTTTTTTTCAATAGATAATCGCAAAGCCTTATTACTGAATTCTAATTCTTGAATATCGGACTCTTTTAATAGTGGAACTGCTAAGCGAGCAGCTAAAGAGTGTAAAACTGCTACCACAGTAAATGCGTGTTTCGCCTCCTCAAGATTTAATGGTGCAACGCGAGTAACCGAACCAGGAATAGATTCAACAAGTCCTTCATCCTCGAGGCGTTTCAATGCCTCTCTAACCGGAGTACGACTAATTCCGAATTCTTCTGCTAACTCTTTGTCATTTAAACGCTGCTCAGGTTGCAGTTCTAATGTAACAATTGCTTTTTTTAAAGTTAAATATACTTCATCTCTAAATGACATACGTTTAATGGGTTTAATCATATCTTTTTTCATAAAACCAATATATCGCATATTGGTTTTATATTCAATTGTAACTTTTTTAATAACATTCATATAAAATAAACCCACATCATTTCTAAACTTTTAGAAATGATGTGGGTTTTATTTTATGCCAACGCAGATGCCTGATCTTGTTGATCGACCGGAACAACTGCATCTGTTAATGCTGCGTCTAATTCAACTGTATACTTCAGCTTCTCTTCTCCGCTCCAGTTTAAAGCTTCTGCCATGTAATTGATAACAGCATCTTTCCATTTATATACCCAGTGAATGTTGAAGAATACTGCTCCCATACGGCGTACGAAGAAATCAACTGGTTTTGTTGTCATTTCGAATTCCATTGCGTATACGAGTGGAAGAAGTACGTCAAGCGGCATGTTATGACGCCCTGCCTCTCCTTTATATTCTTTCGCTAATTCGAAGAGTACATCCACGTTTGAACCGTAGAATTTTGCGAATTGCTCTGCTTGTTCTACAGTTAAACCGTATTTTTTTCCTTCTTGTGCTTTTTTCGCTATGAATGTTGGGAAGTTTTTAGAACCGCCAACATGACCGCCAGAGATTGGCATATGTTTCGTTGCACTTGCTGGGTATGAACCGTGCCCTTCTTTTTGCATTAGAGATGTTACATAGTCTACTACCATTTCTGCCATTTTGCGGTATCCTGTTAATTTTCCGCCGGCAATTGTGATTAGACCAGATTCAGAAGTCCAAATTTCATCTTTACGAGAAATTTCAGATGCGCTCTTTCCTTCTTCATAAATTAATGGACGAACACCGGCCCAGCTTGATTCAATATCCTTCTCTGTAATGTTTACGCTCGGGAACATGTAGTTAATCGCATTAATAATATATGTGCGATCTTCTGTCGTCATTTTTGGTACCGCTGCGTCTTTATCATAAAATGTATCTGTTGTCCCTACATACGTTTTACCTCCACGCGGAATCGCAAAGACCATACGTCCATCTGGCGTATCAAAGTAGATTGCTTGCCCTAATGGGAAACGCTTTTGATCAATGACAAGGTGCACACCTTTTGATAACTGTAGTACTTTCCCTTTTTTCGAATTATCTTTTTCACGAAGTGAATCGACCCAAGGACCTGATGCGTTGACAATCTTTTTACCGTACACTTCATATACGTTTCCGTCTAATAAGTCGACTACACGTACGCCGCATACTTTTCCATCTTTATATAAGAAGCCGTCTACCTTTGCATAGTTGACTGCTTTTGCGCCATGTTTGATTGCTTCTTTCATCACTTCAATTGTTAAACGTGCATCATCTGTACGATATTCTACGTAGTAACCGCCGCCTTGTAATCCTTCTTGTTTCACGAGCGGCTCTCTCTTCATCGTTTCTTCGCGGCTAAACATTTTTCTGCGCTCGCTTTTCTTAACGCCTGCTAAAAAGTCATATACACGAAGTCCGATTGATGTACTAAATGCGCCGAACGTACCGCCTTTATGGAATGGAAGCAGCATCCACTCAGGTGTTGTTACGTGAGGGCCGTTCTCATATACAATGGCACGTTCTTTCCCAACTTCAGCTACCATTTTCACTTCAAACTGTTTTAAATAACGTAAACCACCGTGAACAAGCTTTGTAGAACGACTTGATGTACCTGCAGCAAAGTCTTGCATTTCAAACACAACTGTTGATAATCCGCGTTTTGCTCCGTCAAATGCGATCCCTGCTCCTGTGATTCCTCCGCCGATGACAATAACATCTAATTCTTGTTTATTTACTTCATTTAAAACATTTTGACGCTGTTGACTTGAAAATTTCATGGTAATTCCTCCCTTTTATTACGAAAAAAGAGACCACAAACATCACCATAGAATCACTTCTATAGCGTGTTGTGGTCTCTCCAAATCTCCTACCGAATTATTAACTTATCATCATTGTAACACTGTTTATAATTATTTAAAAGCTTTTGTTGCTTCAATTGCTTTTTTCCAGCCAGCATATAGCTCTTCACTTGTACCCGCTTCCATTGCTGGTGTAAAGCTCTTATCCATATTCCACTGCGCTGCGATTTCTTCTTGATCTTTCCAATATCCAACCGCAAGACCAGCTAAATATGCTGCTCCTAAAGCTGTTGTTTCATTTACTTCTGGACGCTCTACTGGCACGCCTAAAATATCACCTTGGAACTGCATTAAGAAATTATTTTTCACTGCGCCGCCATCTACGCGTAATGTTTTTAACTCAATGCCAGAATCCGCTTCCATTGCACATAATACATCTTTTGTTTGATATGCTAACGATTCAAGCGTTGCACGGACAAAATGCTCTTTCGTCGTACCGCGTGTTAAACCAAATACTGCTCCGCGTACTTCACTATCCCAGTACGGTGTTCCGAGTCCAACAAATGCAGGTACAACATATACGCCGTCAGTTGACTCAACGCGCGTTGCATATGCTTCACTATCACTTGCATCTTGGAACATACGCAGTCCATCACGCAGCCACTGAATTGCAGATCCTGCTACGAAGATACTACCTTCTAATGCGTATTCAACTTTTCCATTTAAGCCCCATGCGATTGTTGTTAATAGACCATGCTCAGATGCTACTGCTTTTTCACCTGTGTTCATTAACATAAAGCAGCCTGTTCCGTATGTATTTTTCGCCATACCTTCACCGAAGCAAGCTTGGCCGAATAGTGCTGCTTGTTGGTCACCCGCAATACCTGCAATCGGTACATTTTGATTGAAGAAATGGTAATCAACTGTATGACCATATACTTCAGAAGATGGACGTACTTCTGGAAGCATGCTTGCTGGTACTGTTAACATGTCAAGAAGCTCTTCGTCCCATTTTAACTCATGGATGTTATACATTAATGTACGAGATGCATTCGAATAATCTGTTACGTGAACCTTGCCGCCAGATAATTTCCATACAAGCCATGTATCAATTGTTCCGAATAATAACTCGCCGCGCTCCGCTTTCTCTCTTGCACCTTCTACGTTATCTAAAATCCATTTTACTTTCGTCCCAGAGAAGTATGCATCAATTAAAAGACCTGTTTTTTCACGAACCATGTCGCCATAGCCTTTTTCTTTTAACTCTTCACAAATTTCCGCTGTTTGACGAGATTGCCATACGATTGCATTGTATACAGGTTTGCCAGTCTCTTTTTCCCATACAACTGTTGTTTCACGTTGGTTTGTAATACCGATACTAGCGATTTGCTCCGGTTTTACCTCTGCTTCACTTAAACAAGTTGCAATAACCGCTAAAATAGATCCCCAAATTTCTTGCGGGCTATGCTCAACCCAACCTGGCTTAGGAAAATGCTGCGTGAACTCTTTTTGCGCAACATGTACAATTTTACCTTCTTTATTAAAAAGAATCGCACGTGAACTTGTTGTTCCTTGGTCTAATGAAAGAATAAATTTTTCCATGTTTATTTCCCCCTTATGCTACTTTTCTACTATTTGTATTTTTCCCGCTCTGTTTGCTTGCCATATAAGAGATTGCTAGAACAATCACTGTTGCAATTGCTACATAGATAAGTGCTGAGTTTTGCTTTCCTTCAAATACAACTTGATGGAATAATCCCGCTAATGATCCGCCTAAAATTGGTCCTACTACTGGAATCCATGCATATTTCCAGTTCGATCCGCCTTTTCCTGGGATCGGAAGAAGGAAGTGTGCAATACGAGGTCCTAAGTCACGTGCTGGATTGATTGCGTAACCAGTTGTCCCTCCTAATGATAAACCAATACTTACAATTAAGAAACCTACAATAAACGGATTTAAACCATCTGCAAACTTATTTGCTCCAATTGCTAAAATACCAAATACTAGAATAAAAGTCCCAATCATTTCACTTAAAAGGTTTGCAAATGTGTTTGGAATTGCTGGTCCTGTTGCAAATACGCCTAATTTTGTGCCTGCATCTTCTGTTTCTTTCCAATGTGGTAAGTAATGTAAGTATACAATACATGCCCCAATCATTGCCCCAATCATTTGTGCTGCGATATAACTTGGTACGTCGCTCCAAGGAAATGCTCCTTTAAACGCAAGTCCAATTGTTACTGCTGGATTTAAATGCGCTCCGCTAATCGATCCAACTGCATAAGCAGCTACCGAAACCGCTAAGCCCCATCCCATCGTAATAACGATCCATCCTGAATTTTGTGCAAATGATTTCTTCAAACTAACACCAGCACAAACGCCGCCGCCAAGAATGATTAGTAATGCTGTCCCTATTAACTCCCCTAAAAATGGTGACATATAACCCCTCCATAATCAAATTAAAGCGCTTTCAGTGAAAGAGAAAAATTAAATTTTCAAAAGAAAAAATCCACAAATACAAGCTTCTATAAAATCATAGAAACAATGAAATGTGGATCTCTTCTTTTCTCCGTCACGTTTATTAACTTATCTATAATGTTAAACCCATTTGAAAGCGGTGTCAATTAGTTTTTTCACATTTTTGTCACTTTCTATGAAAATGTTTCCATAGCTCTTTTTTCGACGTGGTAATCGCTGTTGCACCAGCTGCTAGAGCCCTTTCCACATCATCCACAGTACGAATAAATCCGCCTGCCAAAATAGATAATCCAGTTCGCTCTTTCATTTCCGCAATTACGTCCGTTAAAGCCCCTGGAAGCACTTCAATGTAATCTGGCTTTGTCTTTTCTAAAAGGGCACAACTCTTTTCCATTGCACTAGAATCAATTAAGAAAACCCGTTGAATCGCAACGACACCTTTTTGCTTCGCTTTCATAATCACACTAGACTTTGTAGATAACACACCGTACGGACGAAACTCTTGGCATACATATTCCGTTGCATACGCATCACTTTGCAAGCCATGAATTAAATCCACATGTAAAAAGACTTTTTTACAATACTGCTTTGCTAATGCCACAACACTTTTCAACTGACCAACATGAATATCTAAAATTACAATATATTCATATGAACTATGTAACAGCTTCTCTAAATCTTTTATTTGCCGAACCGCTGGTAATATTTTTTGTTCATGAAATTCCATTTGAAAATCCCCTTTTTCGTATCTTCCTATTTCTTATAGTACACCAATTAGGGAAAAAGAAAAGATGGTACCTTTGTTCCAGCTGGGCTCGATGATTGTTGTGTTGAATATCGTCGAATGATCTTTAAATCGTGTCGAATCGTCGATATCGGTGAACAAGAAAAAACGGGACTGACCCTAAAGATAGGTCAGTCCCGTTTTTTCCTAGCAATGACTTACATATTAGCACCTAGCGTTGAAACTTGCCACTCTACTCCGAACTTATCTTTCACTTGGCCATATAATGGACTCCAGAACGTTTCTTGAAGCGGCATTACTACTTGGCCACCGTCTTGTAACTTTTCAAACACTTCTTTTGATTTTTCTGCATTTTCTATGCGAATAGCGATAGTCACTTGTGATCCAACTTGGTGTGGCTGGCCTGGGAATGTGTCAGAGATCATCAAATCCGTATTACCAATTTTCAAATGCGCATGTAACACACGGTCTTTCGCCTCAGCAGGAACCTTGAATTCCGGATTTTCAGGCATGTCTCCAAACGTTTGAAGGCTTACAACTTTTGCATCCAATGCGCTTTCATAGAATTTAACAGCCTCTTGTCCATTACCATTCGTCACTACATACGGGTTAATACCTAAAATCATCACAAGCACCTCTTTCTAAAATGTTTAACATATGTAACCGCATAACAGAACATACGTTTCTATTATTTTATCATATATTACATGTTTGTGAAACTATTTTACTTCGCTCGTGCAATGAAAAAAATCGACATCTTTTTTTCAAAATACGTTTTGGAACTGAAAAATAAGCACTTTTAAGGATATTAGTACCATAAATGAACGTTTTTAGTACTCATACCATAGACTCCTCCTTATGCATAAATTTACAACATCCTTTAGCTTACACATGAAACTGTTCTAAAGGTGGAAATGCCTGAAATATAAATAGAATGAAAAGGAGTGAGATAATAATGGAAGTAAGCACCTTTTTAGGACTGTTTTGGGGATGGATGATAGTTATCGTATCAGGAATGCTTTTCGTACGTCCATCGGTACTACGTGAGCTGAAAAAATTAGTAGTCGAGGACAGAGGATATGGGATTATGTATGGCCTTCTATCTATTTTTTTAGGGTTAGGCACTGTTATCCTTCATAATGTATGGGCACTCAACGGGCAAGGATTCATCACAATCATTGCATGGCTCGCTCTATTAAAGGGCATTTACGTAATTGCATATCCTGAACCTTCCAAGAAAACCGACTTCGAAGTACGGATACTATCTACGCGTATAGCACTCGCTATCGTTGGTGCTTTGGCTTTATGGATGCTTGTAGTAATCTATATGAAATAATCTGTAATTCGAAATAACAACAAGTCTCAGTAGATTCGTTAAGATCAAGATAGTCACCAGAAAAATATGCTTAACGTTGTAAATCCGCATTTTCCTGACACTCCCACATTTAAAAGGAGATGAGTAGATGAAATTAAATCACTTAAATTTATGTGTGAATGATTTATCGGCAGCGAGAGATTTCTTTGAAACATTTTTTGATTTTCAATTTTTAGAACAGAAAGGAAAAGCTCTTGTAGTCATGAGTGATAATGATGGATTTATTCTTGTATTAAGTGATCCAAAAGCGTTTAAAGGTGGAAAAGATGCGATATACCCAGAAGCTTTTCATATTGGTTTCTTAGTAGAAGAACCAAATGAAGTTAATCAAGTATATAATCGCTTAATAGAGGGAGGTATTGAAATAGATAAAGAACCTTATAAGATAAGAGGTAATAGTTATGGCTTCTACTTTACGGTATTTGATGGATTGTGGATTGAGGTTTCTTGTCTTGACTATAAAGACGGGAAAAGAATTTCAAAACTTAATGCTACGAAAGATTCTAAACGTTAATAAACTATCGGATGCTTTATATACATGTAACATTTTTTATGTAAAAAAAGGCTCTCTAAATTTAAAGAGCCTTTACTATATATATCCATTTTAATTTTCCGACATCTTTGTCTAGCTCTGCCTCCTTAGCCATCAGGCTTAAACAGTCGGCTCCGCTTTTCTTTATAAATTGCTGTTATGCAAAATACAACATGACTGCTTCTATGCATGGCAAGATGCTCTCGTCCTCACCTAAAAAAGGGGTTTTTATGTCGTTTTTTTAACTTGTACATATATAGTTAATTCGTATTATATTTCTTTATTGTAATAGTAGTTCAATATTATGCCTCAAAATTATTTCTCATTTAAAGATGAATTGCCTAATAAGCAGTTCATCACCTCTTCAAGCACCAAGTCAGGGGCTAACACGCCTCCTTCTGTACGCCATCCAATACATCCATCTGGTCTTACGAGTACGGCCCCTTCAGGATTTGTTCCATATAACTTCCCAAAGATGTTGTCCTGATCAACAAAATCTCCTTTTGGACAAACTCGGTACACATGAATGCTCGTTCCTAAATGAGTAGCAACAGTATGCGCCGCAGTTGACCAAGAGTTATGTTCTGAACCAGTAAATAACACAAAGCTTCTCCCCAGTAAATCAAGTATGGAAATACGCTTTCCTTGATAAGTACCCCACATGTGCGGAGCGCGTGTTCCTGGCCTTCCGCCAAGCTCTAAAAGATCCATTCTATGCGGAGTTGTATCTTGATCTATAATTGCTGTCGAACAGTATTTGTACCCTGCAGTAACAGCTAGACTATCCATGTTATTCAAATTATCTTCTTGTTTATTCATAGCACGGAGCAATATACTGCTTGCGTAATCCGTGGTTAATTGTACAACAGGATGCCTCTCCTCATGGTAGGTTTCCAGTAATTTCGGATTCGCCTCATCATGTATAACAGCAGCTAATTTCCAAGCTAAATTGTGAGCATCCTGAATACCTGTATTTGAACCGAATCCTCCCGTAGGCGGCATAAGATGAGCAGCATCACCAACTAAAAAAACACGATTATCTTGAAAACGGACTGCTGTACTCTCTGTCGCTTCCCACGGTGAAATGCTTAATATTTTCACATTAAGATTTGATCTCCCGATGGCTTTTCGAACAATTTTCTGGCAACGCTCTGCAGAAAAATCTTCAGGTGTTTCTCCTTTTAAAGGATTATAGGCAACATGATAAATCCACCGATCGCTATTATTAACTGGAAGAAGTGCACCTGAAACTTCAGGGCGTAAAATCATAGAGAAAATAAAGGCATCTCCTTGTATGAGATCGCTCAAATCCGCTTCAAAGTAAATGTTTATATAATGACCTCCGATATTACCACGACCAGTAGTTGGAATACCTGCATGTTTACGTATAGAGCTTTTGGCCCCATCTGCTGCAATTAAATAATCACTGTGAATAATTTGTTCTTTTTTCGTTTCACGATCTCGTACAATAGCAGTTACTCCTATATTATCCTGCTTGTAAGAAACAAGTTCATGATGAAACCACAGCTTCCCTCCTAACCTCCGGGCCTCTTGCAGCAACATCGGTTCTAAATCAATTTGATAACACGATGTTCTCTTTGACGGGCTAATCTTTTTAATGATTGCGGCCATACTTTTATCACTTTCGTACTGAGCTATTCTAGTCCTTTTTAACTCTTCAGGGTCTGCTTCAGCCATTGTATTTACAGTAATCCTTCCACGGCAGTTCTCTAGTAACTTTCCAGCGGCGCGAATGTTTTTTTCTAAACCTAATTCTCGGAATAATTCCATCGTACGAAAAGTAATTCCCCCTGCCTTCGGATGAATCGCAGTCGTAGCATGCTTTTCAATAAGTAAATAATCAACTTTATGATGCGCAAGAAATAATGCAGAGGTTAGCCCTGTCAAACCTCCTCCAATAATTAAAACTGGAACATGATTAGATTTCATTTATATGCTCCTTTCATATAGCACCTACATAAATTTCGCTGAGCTCAGTAGCCTAAATATAATAAGAAAATTTCGAAAAATGTAGACTTATTTTTTATAATTATTTATCATATAGATAGAGTACGCCCCAAAATACATTAAGATATGTAGAACAAGAGTCCTTCAAATTGGATATTCAAGAAGAAAAGCTAAAATATCTTATTTTGATTAAAATAAGATATTTTAGCTTTTCTTTTTTATAAACCATTCAACTTTATTTCAAAGCATCACAACGAAAAAAGGATGGTAACCATTCGGCTACGCATCCTCTTTTATAAGTATTAAAGCAAAACGGAATCCTCATCCTTATCCAGATGACGTCGCTCCCGTTCTTCTGCAAGGCGTTTCATATACACTTCGCCTTCTTTTTCAATAAACTCATTATCAATTTCTTGCTCTTTTTTGGACGTATATAAGACCATATAACCGCTCACAACAATTCCAATAATAACAAGATAAATCCACCATGGTAAAGTTTCCATTCTAGTTCCTTCCTTTCATCAGACAAGCTTTGTTAGTTTCACTGTATGAAAGGAAGGAAGATTTTATGACTCTTTTATTTTGAAGAAACTTTCACCTTAGCGATGAATCCAAACTGCTCCTGCTGACTTATCATCAGCTTGACCTACTACTTCAAATTTCAGTCCAAGATTTGGAACTTTTCGTCCTGCATCTGGAATTAAGTTGTTCATATATACTTTAGAGTCATCAAATTTAGCCACGCCTGGTAATCCTTTATAATCAAATACTCCGCGTGATGGCGAATTTATTTTCCACGCTGGTGTTTGATCAAACGAGAACGCAGCATCTGCAATTTGATAACGCGTACTACTTTTCACAGTCGGCTGACCATTTAATGTTCCTACAATTGCGTCTGGATGAGAATCTACTACCCCAAGGAATCCTTCGCCTGGATGTACACCAACCCAGTTATCTGTAAAGCTTTGGTCTGCATACCATACAACAAGCCCTGTATTGTAAACTGGGCCGCGTCCGTATTGCAGTGCTTCATCAGAACCAGCATAGTTTCTCCACTCTAAATAGTAGTTATGTTTCTTATATTCAATTCCATTAGAAACAGTAAAGCCTTTTAATCCAAAGCTTGCTTGCCCCTCTGCATCATCAGAGAAAACAACTTTATTATCTACAGTTAAAGTCGCATTATCAAGCGCAAATCCTCTGTAAGCTACAGCAACATCTGTTAAATATTCAAATTGTAGTTTTACTTTCTTACCTTTGAATGGGCTTAAATCATAAGATTTATCAATCCACTTATCATTTGTTGTATCCACACCATTCTTGATGTCTTTGTCACCCATTCTATCAAGCTTTGTTTTCGTTCCATCTTCTGTAATCGCATATACATCAACGAAATCATACGCTGCTTCTAGTTCATAGAATGCTTTGTAATCAAATTTCGCAGTCGTTGTATTTGTTAAATCGAATAATGGCGTCTCTAATGTTGTATGAATATCATTTCCTTTTGTACTATAATAAAATTTCTTTCCAAAACCAGGTTCAATGTTTTTCACTTCTTTATCAGGTAAATTTACACGAATCATTCCTGGACGTTTTGACTTTGTAACACTTTGGTCTAAATACGTTGCCGATCCGATACCACGAAGTTTATCATAGTCTACGTCAACAATGTTTGCCCAGTTACCCTTCATATTTTTTTGGAAGAACTCTTTATTTTGCGGAGAGAAACTTGTCGGTTCTGTTCCAGCAATTCTTCCAGCCCAGCTGCCGCCGCTCATAATAGACCAAGCTTCAACTGGTTCACCTTGTCCAGAATACTTTGTATCGTACTCATCCGGTAAACCTAAGTCATGACCAAATTCATGAGCAAATACACCAACTGCACCGTCTTCAGGCTCGATTGTGTAATCATATGCAGCCATCTTTCCGCCCCAGTTTGGAACAGATGCTTTCGTTCCATCAATTGCATAAGGTTTTGCACCAAGTTTTGAACGGTGAGACCAAATTGCATCATCCTTCAATTTTCCACCGCCAGCTTCTTGGCCAACTCCAGCGTGAACAACCATTAAATGATCAATAATTCCATCTGGTTCATTTTTATTACCGTTACCGTTGTAATCATATTGATCAAATTGATCAAAATCAGCTAAATTCATTCCTTTTGCTACTGCTGCTTTTAACGCGTCTTTTACTAAATCACGTGGTCCTAGAGGTCCTTTATTATCATGACCAGTGCCAGCATCAGCGCCGTAATCTGCAGCTTTACCTGAAACAGTCAACCATTCCGTTACAGTACCATCGACTGTATAGCTGCCGCCAGATTGCTCTTCATAATATTGCTTAAATGTTTTAATTTTCGTGTCATTGAATAACGTAAATGGCTCATCACCAAATAACATGTTTTGATAATGCTCACGATTAAAATCATTCGCAAACATATATCCTGGTTCTTGAGCAATATTGTTATGTTTAAAATCATTAAACTCTACAAGTAACACAAGAACTTTATCTTTACGAACAGCACCGTTATACTGCGCTTGCTTAGCTGAAGACGTTGGCACTTTACCATTTAACTTTCCAGCATTAAATCCGGGTGCTTGTCCATTTGTTGCACCATTCTCAGTTTGATGCTGCTGCTCTTTCTCTTTCATTTTTGAATCTTTTACTTTTTTCATAAAGTCAGTAGCTTCTTGAGTAAGGCTGTCTTCTGGCGTTGTTTCCTTTCCAGGATTTTCGCCATTCTTCTTCTCTATATATTTTTCTACAGCCTTTGAAGTTTCTGCTTGTGATGCAGATGGATCAATAACTCCGCGTTGTTTCAACGCATTTGCCAAGCGTTCTTCCGGTATTAAATGCTCATCTATGAAGCTAGACGGCGCTGGTGATGATTCTGCATACGCAGCATGACCACCGAAAGCAAACATAGAACTAAGCATAGCCCCTGTTGCCAACACTGAAAAAGTTTGTAATTTTCTGTTCTTTTTCAACGTAGTCCCTCCCTATTATGTATAAGTTACCGACTCTTTTTGTCGATATTTATATATTATTATCGATTGGTGTAATTTTCAATATTTTTGTAATATATCGAAAATTGGATGTGTATTATTTTATTAGAATAATTTTTTCTGCAGTAAAACGGATTATTTTTTGTTCTATTTCACACTTCAATAATCAAAAAAAAGATTCTACCATAGCAGTAGAATCTTTTTTCAATCTTTTTAGTTATGAAACGTCGGTTTATAAAACGAACGATTATCAAGCGCAAAAACACGCTCTGTATATTCACCTGGTTTCGTGCGGCTCAGTGCACGGTCCATCATATTCATCTTCGCATCTAAGTTATCAATATAATGTAGAATTTCTGCTTCTCTTACAAGCGGCGGCTTCGGACTGCCCCACTCTGCTTTGCCGTGATGTGATAAGACGATGTGCTGAAGAATCAATATTTCTTCTGTTTCAATTTTTAGTTCGTCTGCTGCTTTGCCAATCTCATTTACCATGATGGAGATGTGGCCAAGTAAATTTCCTTCTAACGTATATGTTGTGGAAATTGGGCCTGATAATTCAATGACTTTACCGAGGTCGTGTAAAATCACGCCTGCATACAATAAGTCTTTATCAAGAGACGGATATAGCGCTGCAATTGCTTTTGCTAAGTCAAGCATCGACACAACGTGATATGCCAGTCCTGAAACAAACTCATGATGATTTTTCGTTGCAGCTGGGTAATCTAAAAATTCTCCTTGATACTTATTCAGCAAATGTCTCGTAATGCGCTGAATATTAGGGTTACGCATTTCAAATATGTATTGTGTAATTCTCTCAACCATATCTTCTTTTTTAAGCGGTGCTTTTTCCACAAAATCAGAGATATCATTTACTTCACCTGGATTTGCCACACGAATTTGTTTGACGCGAAGTTGAATGCGGCCTTTATAATTTTGAATATCTCCCGCTACTTTCACAATTGTTTCTGCTACATATTGCTGCTCTACTTCAGGTGACACATCCCATAGCTTCGCTTCAATATCTCCGCTTTGATCTTGCAAAATGACCGTTAAGAATGGTTTCCCGTTACTTGCAATCCCTTTTGCTGCCGATTTAATCATTAAATATAACTCGACTTGCTCACCAACTTCATACTGTGCAATTTTCTTTTTCATATATTTTCCTCCACCGTCATCGATATAGTTAGTATAGCATATATAAATCCATTTTGATTTCTCAACATATAAATCCCTGTTATGCAAGGTAAAAAGTAACTTGCACTCGTTTTCTATCTTTATTTTAGCATTGCACGTGGCAGAAAAAAGCCCTGACCGCTTCTCTGCATGGCCAGATGCTCTCGTCCACGTAAAAAGAGAGGGGGATATGTTGTTTTTTCAAATTGTATTTATATATTACATCGCTTTTCCCTTACTGCTTTAATCGCTGAATTTCACCTTCTCCAAAGAAAGGTAAAAGATGCTTGTGACAAGTAAAGAAAATGACTTGCCGCTCTTTCGCTAATTCCTTCATAAGATGCACGGTTCGCTCTGTTCGCAGCACGTCAAAATGGACGAAACTATCATCAATAATAAACGGATACTGCCCTTCAAACGTATGCGCAAGCGCAAACCGCAGCGATAAATAGAGCTGCTCCGCTGTTGCTTGGCTTAATTCATGACTATAAAAACGCAGTCCATCTTTTCGTTCTACAATAAACGGCTCTTCTGCATCTGGCGAAAAGACTTTTACATAGTTTCCGCCCGTTAAATATACAAAATACTCTTCTGCTTTTTGCAAAATACGCGGCAGCTGCACTTCATGATAATACTTCTTCGTTTTACTTAATACCGCCTTTGCCGCCGCATATGCTGCCCACTTTTTCACCTGTTCACGCACTTGTGATTTTTTCAGTTCCCACTCATGAAGGACATCACCGTACGTACGGCCTTCTTCTAACTGTGCGATATCGTGGCGCAGAGCTGCAAGTGTATGCGTCAATTCTTTTTCCTCCCGCATTAGCCTATCTATTTGCTCCTGCTCTTTTTGTCGCTCCTCTTCATATCCATCTAGGCGATAACCGCTCTCTAGCGCTGACGTCATTAATCGCCCTTCCAATATATCCATTTGCGGAATTAACCGATCAAGCTGCTGCTGCTTCTCTTCCATCTGCTCCGCTTGCTTTGCCGCTGTTAAAAAAGCCTCTTCATCAGATGCTGCAGCAATGTCCCAAAGCTGCTGACGTTCTTCCAATAGATGATGAATCTGCTGTTCTACTCCAGCATACTCTTCTTCCCACGCTATAGCCTTTTCTGTCAGCTGCTTTTTCTGCAATTGCTTTTCCTTTTCTTTCTGTACATCTTTACTTAAACCATACAAAAATAACGACGGTGTATCCACGCTTCTTTCTGTAACAACCGTTAGCTTCATTAGTTTATGTTCAAATTGAGAAATCATGTCTCCCTGTAATTCTTTTCGTTCTTGCTGCTTCGCTAATTCGCGATACAATTGCTGCATCTTTTCTATTCGTTCAAACGCTGGTAATATGTGACCGTACGTAAAACTATGTGGCAATGCATACGTCTCTTTATACAATTTCACCTGTTCATTCACTCCAAACAAGTCACGTTCCCACTCATCATATTCAGAAAGAACACGTTCATACCCGCGCTCAATTTGCCTTAACTTAAATTCCTCACGCTCCAATAGCTTCCGCACTTCATCGTCTTTCTCAAGACGATACCTGATTTCAAGCGCTTCATCGCTTTCCTGTTCATCCGCCCCCTTACTATACATCACATAAAAAACAACAAGACCAATTAACAAAAAAACCCCTGCAAACAATAACCTACGATTATCCATGAAAACACCGGCAAGCAATAGCAAAACATCCATAACGAACAATGCCATTGCTGTTTTATTCATTTGCACCGCACTACGATTTCGTTTCTGCCGGGACGCTGCACTTTGCACCTTTGGCAAATATCTCTCCCGCTCCTGGACCGGTAATGTTTGCGACTGCAGCTTTTTCACCGCTTCTTCCTGTTCCTCTAACTGCTCCTGCGCCGTTTTAAACCGTTCATCTAACTGTTGCTTACGCTTTTCTAACTCTTTTGCTTGCTGCACCATTTGCGTAATCATTTCCTTCATAGCTAAGCTCGTCTGAAAAGAAAGAACGTCCTCACGTGCAAATGCTGCGCCGATTTGCTGCTGCAAATCTTGTATTTCTTCTTCTATATGTAAAATGCGCCCTGTCAAATCCCGCACTTCTTGCAGCGCTGTTTCATAAGACATATGCTGCAAACGAAGTTCTTCTACGTACATATCTTGCTGAAGCAACTCCTCATTTACTTGCAACGCGTCTATTTCAGACTTTGCACTATCTAATTTCTTTCGCAGCGCCTCTCCTTGCAATTGAAGCGGTTCAAGCCGTGCTTTTATCCCTTCATAACGCCGCAAACCATCAACTGGAAATGCAAGTCCTGCATGTTGCTGTAAAAACCGTTCACACGCACGCTTTTCTAAAAAGAGCGGCTGCAACGCTTCTAGCACTTCATAATCTTGCTTTCGTTTCCCCGCTTCTTGCTGCTCGGTGCGAATAATAGAAAGGCGCTCTTCCATACTCTTTTTCTTTCCGACAAGCTCTTCATACGCGGCAATTTTCCCTTGCCAATCTGCAAGCTGATCTTGCAGATTTTTTAACTCCTGCAACGCCACATTAATTTCCGGCTTGCGGCCATTTGGCTTAAAGCGCTGCTCCATTTCCTTCTCAAGCATTTTTTCCAGGCGTAACAACCCATCGCTGCCAACTGCACTTGCGGAAAATAAATAATTGCCAATATCTCCTTCACCGATATGGTGAATGTTTTGCAACCCATGCATGTCAAAGGAAAAGACAGAATCAAACAACTGCTCATTCATTCCCTTTAACAGCAGCTCTAAAACTTCCTCACCGCCTGTTTTCCCATCTGCAAAATAAACTGTCACTTCCCCGGCCGCCGTCTTCGGAAGACGCTCAATTTTTAATCGACCGTACTCCCTAGTAGAAACCGTAATCGCACCGCCGTATTTCCCGCCTTCCTTCGGCTCATAGCGGCGCTGCCCCCTTGTTGGAAAACCAAATAAAATACTCTTCATAAACGAACGAATCGTCGACTTCCCCGCCTCGTTTTCCCCGTACAATACGGTAAGCATAGAAAGGTTCAGCTGGACATTTTCTAATTTTCCATATCCGTAAACATGAAGTTTCTCAACTCTCATCCCTTACTCCTTTCTTGCTCTAATAATTGCTCTAAAATAATATTCTCGGCGCCCTTTTGAATCTCTTTCTTTTCTTCTTCAGAAAACGAATGGAGCACCTTCCTTGCAACAGGTGAAGTCCAAATTGTTCGCAGCACCTCATCCATACTCGAGAACGATTCAAGCTCCTGCAGTACATTCCCAATAAAATGATTCTCTTTCTTCAACGTCTCAATTTCCGCAAACGAAATCGTTTCATTCTTCCATTTCACAACATGTACAAAATTACTGCGCTCCTCGCCAGATGAGACAATATGAAGAATTTCTTCTACGCGCTTCTCATCACGCAAATAAGAAGCAAGCGGTCCTTGTCCTGTAAACGTCATCGTCACAAGCAAACCTTCCTCTTCTCTTCGCATACCGTTCATGCTCTCCGTACACGTATGAATAAGATCATCGACCGTTTCTAACTCATCAATAGGAATAGAAACCTCACCCCAAACAACATCATTCGTACGGAAAAATGTCAGTTCTGTCCCTTGCTGAGACAAGGAAACAACATACGCACCTTTCTCTCCTGTTTCCTTTCGGTGCCGCCCTTGAATATTGCCAGGGTACACAATGCATGGTTCTTCTGCTAACACTTCACGTTTATGTATATGACCAAGCGCCCAGTAATCAAACTCTTTCTCCTTCAGTTCACGAATTTGAAACGGCGCATACCGATTATGATCCGCATCTCCTTCCACACTTCCGTGAAGCATGCCGATATGAAACGGTGCACCTGTCATCTTTTTATATTGCTCTGTCATATTATCCGTCACAGCTTGCTGCTGATAACTAAATCCGTAAATGGAGACAAGGAGCTCCCCGTTTTTATAAAATGATTTTTCTTCTATATAAGGCTCTGTGAAAATATGTACATTACTTGGAAACTCAATTGCCGCCCAGCTTCCGCCTAAATGATCATGATTGCCGTGAATCACATACACCGGAATATCATACTGCGCCAGACGCTTCATTTGCTCACGAACAAACACCTGCGCTCGCAAACTTCTCGTCTCTGCATCATATAAATCACCCGCAAGCAAAACAAAATCAACCTGCTCTTGAATCGCTTTATCCACAATGCGCGCAAACGAACGAAACGTACTTTCCTTCATTCTTTCCCATATAAAAGCCGGTACATTCAGTTCCATCCCTTTAAACGGACTATCCAAATGCAAATCTGCCGCATGAATAAACTTTACTTTTTTCACAACGTAACGTCCTTTCTCCGTCATACTCTGCCCAATCAAGTCCATACTGGCTTTGATCTTCCTCGTTTCTCTTTGAATCTTGAAACGGGAAACTTACTGCCTAAATGCATTTTGATTTTTCAATATCTAAGTCACTGCTATACAGAAAAAAAAGAGCCTACACTCGCTTTTTCTCTTTGTTTTAACTTCGCATGTAGCAAAAAAGTCACTGACCGCTTCTATACACGGCCAGATGCTCTCGCCTACCTAAAAAAATAGTTTTTGTTGTTTTTTCACTCATTCACAGTCCACTAATAGGTAAAGTTTCACTTTATTTTAACACTTTTTTTCAAATTGGGGATGCGCCCGAAACGGCTAGATACTCTCGTCCTTATTAAAACAACAAAAATAAGCCAGATGTAAAAAAACATCCAGCTTATCTTTATCATTCGTTACGTTGTCCTACTTATACTTTAGTCTTTTTTACCTTTCGCTTCCACACCTTGTGTTTCCAACCTATTCAGTAATTCATGATACCTTTGCATTTCTTGCTCACTATTATCCCAGGTTTCTCCGTAAATATGATTAATTTCCTTCCCTACAAATTCTAATATAAAAGTGCTATCATCACTTTTCACCGATAAGTATGTATTTGTTCCTTCTTCATAATTTCTATCAAGATGTGAATTTTTTAATTTCTCTACACTTGGTTGTCCTGCCTTTTCCATAACAATTGGTACATACTGATCTGCTACAATTTGGCGAAGCGAATTCTCGCTAAAGTCACTTATTTTTAATGAATGGAATATGAGTGTAACCATAGGCACATTTAATTTCGTTTGATCTATTTTAACGTTATGTGCAGACTCAGTAATACTCTTTTTCTCTTCTAGGCTTATATTTGGCATCGGATTTTTATCCTCTTTATGATAAAGGTTAAATACTTGCACAGCACGGAAAACGAGAGTAAGAGACAGCGTAACGATTAAATAAATTTGCCATCTGTTATACCGCGGAGATTCAATATTGGAATACGATTGAATTTCCTTATGCTCTTTCGATGATAACTGCGGTTGTGTGGCTGCAGCTACTTCTTCAATTGGCTGTTTCTCAAACACAGCTCCAGTGCTCCAAAAACTTGCTAATTGTGATTCAACTTCTTCTTGTGATAATTTCGGCGTTGAAACTACCGCAGGTTCTACTTTATCAAGTGTACGTGCCATTTTAGAAATTTCTTGCTTTCTTGTAAATTGATTTTTACGTAGATTTTCTTTCGCATCAAATGATGTTCCTAAACCAACTTCTTTATAAATCTTCTTTTTAATTCTAGAAGAAATGAAATACATAACAAGAATTGCAATATAAACACTCCCTGCATACCAACCAGTTGCATATACAGGCAAAATGAGCCAACCTAACAAACTTAACAAGCATAAACAATAAAATATTTTTGGATTCTTGGAACGTACAAACCTAAATAACGAACAAAACTTCACAAAAGCTTGACCTACAACATGTGAAAAACCTGCGGTAAACGCACAAAACTTATTTTTTGTCCCAATCGTACTCTTATAAAGCTCATATACTCCTTTATCATTTGGGTCTAGCCGCATCGCGACTTCCGCTAACATCCTTGCTTTTTTAAAATTCCCCTTATGTTTTGCTATATTTGCAAATAAAACGAGATTGAACGTATTTTCTGGATTTAACTCTAAGGCACGCTTTTCGGCTTTTAATGCCTCCTCTTTTCGTTTAGGGAAGGATGCATAAAGAACATACGCGTACCTTCCTACATATATTTCATTTTCAGGATCCAACTCCATCGCTTTCTCGAAATAAACAAGTGAATCCTTAACGCTTTCACGACATCTAAAAACTTCGCCCATATAGAAGTAATACTGACCATCTTCAGGATAATTTTTTATACCGATTTCCGCTAGTTCTTCTATTCTTTCAAGATCGTTTTGACGACCGAAAATATCTAATCCCACTGAGAGAACTTGCTCATTTAAATGATCGAGTTTAAGCGCCTCCTCCAAGTACTTATTTGCATTATCTTTGTCATCAAACCCATAAAAATAAACATAGCTTAAACAAAGGTATCCGGAAGCATCTTCTGGATCTTCCTCTATAAGTATTTCAGCCTCTTCCATTGCCCGTTCAGCATCGCCAATCTTCACCAAATGCTGAATTCTTCTAAAGTTATCCTCCATCACTTGACTCATCCCTGCCCTTATTTTCTATTTCAACCTATGCTCTTCCATATAATCGAGCACCTTATCAAAATCCTTATTTACATCGCTAAATGTTGCATAATTTTTCGCTGTTGAAAACCAATCTAACGTTGTTGGCTGACGTTTCTTCATCGCTTCTAACAAATCTTCGTTGGAAAGCGGCTGCAGTTGTCCTGTTTCAAATGAACGTTGAATTGCTTGATTAATCGCATCCTCAACTAAAAACGTTAAATCAGCGCCTGAAAAATGTTCCGCATATTTTGCGACAATATCAAGCTGTAAATCTGTTCGAGGCTTATCTTTTGTCTTTAAGTCTAGTATTGTCAGACGTTCTTCATAGCTCGGCGGTGCCACAAAAACAAGTGAATTAAAACGTCCCGGACGGCGGAGTGCCGGATCAATATACCACGGTGTATTCGTCGCTCCAATAATATAGACACCTTCATTAAAAGAATTCATTCCATCCAGTTCTACTAGCAGTTGATTCACTAATGTACGTTGATGATGGGCACCCATCTTCTGTCTATTCCCGCCAAATGCATCTAACTCATCTATAAACAAAATACAAGGCTTTGTTTTCCGTGCTTCTTCAAAAACCTCATGTAAATTTTTCTCAGCTTCACCTGACCACATAGATAGGATAGCTTGTAGCTCCAAATGAATAAAATTCGCATTAATTTCCCCAGCTACTGCACGCGCTAAAAACGTCTTCCCACAACCAGGAGGACCATAAAACAGCAAACTACCCCCCGTTTTCTTACCAAATGCTTGAAAATATTCAGGATTCTTAATTGGCATGATGAAATCCATATTAATTTGCTTCTTAATATCTTCCATCCCGCCAACATCTGCAAAACTCGTTTTACTTTCTTCTACTTCTACCATTCTATTTTGCTCTCTATCAAAAGAGATTACTTTAATTTTGTCATAATATTTCTCCACTTCATTCACCCTCTTTTTTATTTATGTATAATATGAAACTTCCAACGATTGGACGATGTCAAGGAGAATCTACCCCTTATCTTCCCAACTACCCGATACATGCTTTTTATATAGCTATTACAATTGGACGGGTATCCCGATAGCAAAAAATATAAATCTTTAATCAACAAAAATTATCATAACAAACAAGATACTTCCACTATGGAAGTTTCACTTTTGCATTTATCTAACTTCTAACTATTCTTCTTTGATTTTCTTACTTCTTTATCCAACCAAATAAACGTCACGATTAATATAGCACCCACAGCTGTAAATAGAATGCCAGGTACCAATAACCATAAATTCCCTCTACTCCACCAAATTAAATCTATTCCTAAAATTAAACATATGATCCCTATTATCATCTAATCTCATTACCCCTTTTTCATGAAAATTTTTCTTTGTTTGTAAAGACATTCCTTTAGAATTATACCTTTTTACGTCCAAACTGTTAAACATAAAGTGAAACTTCCATCAGTGGAGGTTTTTCTTCATCCCCCACTGATGGAAAGCCCACCCAATCGGGCGCATGCCAGCAGTTATCTCCCACCTATCTTCTTAAGAAAAGCGGAAGTGGCTCGTTCAGAATGTAAGGGGGATGGAGCTTCTGACGTATAGGGTTTTTTCCTCGTAGGAAGAAGCGAAGCCACCAAACATTCTAGCCACTGGAGCTGGACAATGCTTTCTCAGAATCTTGAGGTGGGAGTATTACTGCCCACGAATAGCGGGATAAAATTTTTACCTCTTCATTTCCCCAGTGACCTTGCGTATCATTAAATAATCCATCTTACTTATTACAAATAATGTCACATATTTCTTTTGCATAATTGCCCATTTTGTGACACAATAGTTATAACATTCTGATTATTTTTGGGAGGAATTTTCATGGGCATATACACACTAACAGTTTTCGAAAAAGACGGTTCCAAAGTACTAGATGAATCATTTGAGGCTACGACAGAAGCAGAAGCAAAATCAAAAGGTGAAACCCTTTTACGAGACAAACAATTGTATGACCACACGCACCGCTGCACATCTTCAAGCGGAAAGCTTGTCTTATTCCAGCGCTAAAAAAAGAAGCGTTACACCGCTTCTTTTTCACACTATATCTTCTTCACACCACAGAAACACAACTTCTACAATTCGATTGCCAAATCGAACACGCTTATTCCACATACCTGTTTGAATAAGGCGCTTTAACTCATCCTTCATGTTATCCGTCCACTGCTGAATACTTTCTTTCCGATTGTACGGATAAATACTTGGAAACTCTTCATGTAAGAGACGCAAGCTTTCCGCATCTAGATGAAAATGAAAAAAATAATTTGCAGTCAGAGAAGGATCCTGCAATTGTAAAAACGGATGGTCAATTTGCTTCTTATTACGATAAAACGTAAAAATATTGACCTTGCCACTCGTAATCTGATCAATTTGAATTTCGTGTTTTTCAATAATCACGCTGTTCAATCCACCTCAATATATACTACTTCTAGTATATATGTCTTTGACAAAGAAGTTAACCTCTTTCCTATGGAAATTCATCATTTTACAAAAAATACAATCAGAATCACTCCAAACAAGAAAGGAAGCGATCATATGCATTTCGGCAGCAAAGGTTGGTACGTAAGTGAGTTGAAAAAATTAGGTATCCGTACTTATGAAGGTAGAAAACTAGAGTCATATCGTACGCATATTTTGGCTAGTTTGCTTGAGAAGGCTAAGAGACAGTCGGCTTGATGGAGGAAAGCTCCTTCTTATACGGGAGGAGCTTTTTTGAAATTAACAAATAGCTTGGCATCACTTGTATAAGTAGTGCCTTTTTCTTCTTTCATTAACGGACTCTTAAATAGTACAGGCTCTACAATCCGCTACTTAATTATCACTTACCTCAATCAAGAAAATTCTCTCCCCGAACCCACCGCGCTTTTCAGCTTTTTCTTTGCGGACTTTTTCCACATCTTCGAGCGTTACGCCTTCATGCTGTGCTAGTGCGTTGATAAGCTCCAGTAAATCCGCTAGTTCCTCTACTTTATGCTCCTGTGTTTCCGCTTCTACATATTCCGTTAATTCTTCTCCTGTTTTCTTACACATTTCTTCTATATATTCTTTTTCATCTAACATTCTTGTTGTGCATGTCTTTCCTGTCTTTTCAATAATTTCTGGGATACGATCACGTACTAGTTTGTTGTAGATTGGCATCGCAAGTCCTCCGCTATTTTGAATTTAATTCTATTATTATAGCATGCAGAAAAATCCACACTTTCCATAAGTAAAACAAGCTTTCCTTTTCCTACTGAAGCATATACTGTTAAAAATCTAAAAGGAGAAGATTCATCATGTATTACGGAACAAAAGGCTGGTACGTGTATGAGTTGAAAAAGCTTGGAATTAATTATTATGAGGGGCGAAAATTAGAAAGTTACCGGGCGCATGTTTTAAGGAGTTTGTTATTGACAAAGCAGCAAGAGCAGAAAGAGAAATAAACTTTCTGCTCCACTCTTATAAAAAAACCTTAAAAAATTAAGGTTTTTTTATATAGAATCAGCATTTTCCGTTTATTGTCTAGACAAGATAAAATTGAAATGTTATATTACAATTTCGTAATTATTATCAAAATAAAAAAAGGAGGAACCTTATATGCAATGGTATTTAAACGTACTTAAAAACTATGTAGGATTTCAAGGAAGAGCTCGTCGTAAAGAATACTGGATGTTTTCTCTTATTAACTTCATTATCTTCTTTATATTTTCAATACTTGGGGAAATAGCAGACATATTTAACATTCTATTTGGACTTTATACTTTAGCAATCCTATTACCATCCTTAGCTGTTGGTTTCCGCAGACTACATGACACCGGAAAAAGCGGATGGTGGCTATTGCTGGGCTTTATTCCTCTCATCGGTAGTATCGTTCTCCTTGTATTCTGTTGCCAGGATAGTCAAGAAGGCGATAATAAATATGGCCCAAATCCTAAGGCTGACGAAAACTATTAATATTGTTCTTACTACATAAGCAGATAAACAACCCGTGAAGACTTTCTTCATGGGTTGTTTATCTATGTATTTATTTATATATCCGTTTCAATTTTTTTACATATAAATCTTTTCTATGCAGAATACAACATAACCTGCACTCGCTCACTCCCTTTGTTTGAAACCTCGCATGTAACAGAAATAAGCCCTGACCGCTTCTATACACGACTAGATGCTCTCGTCCTCCTAAAAAAGGTTTTTAAAACATTTTTTAATCTTCTATCAACATTTGCATTTGACAACTATAAGATTCCGTATTAAAGAAATCGTTAAATAACTCCACCTCAATGAGATTTTTAACTTTCAACTGATTTTCTTTTACATATTTAATGATTTTATTTCTACGTTCCTCTTCATTCTCTTTACTATAGGATAACGTTACATACTTTCCCTTAGGTAATGTCTTTATATTTTGTTCAGCTTCTAAATTAGAGTTCTCTTGCAATCTACTAAAAACATACCTTGGTTCTACACTCCAATCTGCATTAACGTGATAGAGGATCCCTCTTTCCATTGACATTTTTCCGTCTTTATCTTGAATGATCTTCTCTAAATCTGAATAGTAAAGTAGCTCTTTTAAACTTCCCACTTCTTTACATGGTGCTACAATGACATAACGCTGTTCAAAGAACTGAATAGATATCTCATCATGATGTAATATATCTTTAGAACGCTCTACCTTCCTATTTAAGCTATCAATCGTTTTGATGATTTCCTGCATTTTCTTTATGTGTTCTTCTGCTTCATCTCTTTTTAATTGTAAAAATTGTAGTAATTTCTCCGTATCACAGTCCTTAAAAATCTCTTGAAGTTCGACGATACTCGTTCCTAACTCTCTACAGCTTTTTATAATATCTATATGAATAAATTGATCTATAGAATAATACCTATAACCTGTCATTTCATCAATATATCTTGGAGTAAGAATGCCCATTTTGTGATAATATCTTAACGCTTTTATTGTAATGTCTTTCATTTTAGCAACTTCTCCAATAGAAAATAAGTTTTTCATCCTAATCACTTCCTTTATCCCGCATTAACGGGCAGTAAGACCCCCACTGATGGAAGTTTCACTTTATATTCTTTCTTACATTACCCTTGACTCTCCTCTTAAGGGAGACTTTATTATCATAATAAGATATTCACAAGAAAATACTATATAAATTCATTTTAATTTTTCGACATCTAAATCCTTGATACGCATAATAAAAAGTAGCAGACACTCGTTTGCTATTTCTGTTTTTACTTCGCATGTGGCAGGAAAAGGCCCTAACCGCTTCGATGCACGGCCAGATGCTCTCGTCCCCCCCTAAAAGGAAAGGGGTTTTTATGTCGGGTTTTTAATTGGCATTTATATATAAAGAGGAGTTTATAACCATGGATAAAGTAATATATAGAAGCTTAGTTAAAGAAGATTATGAAGCTGTTAAAACTTTGATTGGTGAAGCATTTGGTTTCAATGAATTTATCGAGGATAAGAAATTTTTAGATTCAGTATTAAATATGTACTTGCAAAGTTGTATTTTAGGAAGTTCATTTAGCAAAGTAGCAGAAAAAGACAATAAGATTATTGGTGTTATTTTGGGCGATTCCAAAAAAGACAAAAATCGTTTAAAGAAAGCTCATAATACTTTAAGTCTTGCCTATAGTATGCTTAAAGTGCTCATGGCTAATAAGGAAAATAAAAAATTCATGAAAGAATTCGCAAAGGTTCAAGAAATTTATAAAGAACTTATCAAAGGAAAAGAAGATGATTTTGAAGGTTGTATAGAGTTATTTATTGTATCAGGAGAATCTAGAGGTCTTGGAGTTGGAAAGGCTTTAATGAATCATTTGTATAATTATATGAAAAGTACGGATGTGAAATCTTTATATTTATATACAGATAATAGATGTAACTATGGGTTTTATGACAGTCAAAACTTTGAGCGTATCAATGAAAAATAAATTTATTTTGATTCAACGGAAGCAAAACTTAATGTATTTTTATACTGTTATGATTTTTAACGAATGGTAAAAACCGTACCTCTTATTTAGGGTACGGTTCACCGCAGCTCATGTAAATGAGATTTTTTCCTTAGACGAATTGCTTTTTTACGATTCAAGCCTATTTCATTCATTTTCTATTAGAAATTCGTCTATACCGCCATTAAATTCATATTATATATGATAAACAATATTTGATTTTTAAAAAAGGAGGCAGTTAAGTGTCTTTAAAAAAATTTGTAGATGCATTACCCATTCCTCCTGTCTTAAAGCCAAAAGGTAACTATGATGGAATCCCATTCTATGAGGTAACGATGAGGCAAGTCAAACAAAAATTACATCGTGATTTGCCGCCAACTACCGTCTGGGGGTACAACAGTATGTACCCTGGCCCTACATTCGAAGTAGAAAGAAATCACCCTATTTTTGTAAAATGGAAAAATAAATTGCCCTTTGAACACCTGCTGCCTGTCGACCAAACTGTTCATGGTGCGAAATCAAACCAACCTTCTGTTAGGACGGTTGTCCATTTACATGGCGGTCGGGTTCTTCCAGAAAGTGACGGATATCCTGATGCATGGTTCACAAGAGATTTTAAAAATGTTGGGACGAAATTCGTGACTGAAGTCTACTATTATCCAAACTGTCAACGCCCTACAACACTTTGGTATCATGATCACGCCATTGGAATCACCCGTTTGAACGTTTATGCAGGTCTTGCAGGCTTCTATCTTCTCAGAGATGAAGAAGAGAAAAAGTTGAATCTTCCTAGTGGAAAATTTGAAATTCCGTTGGTCATTCAAGATCGCTCGTTCTATGCCAATGGTGAACTATTTTATCCATCCCAACCAGGAAATATGCCGCCCCCAGCCCCGCAGCCACCTCCACCAATCGACCCTGCATTACCAAATCCGTCAGTTGTTCCGGAATTTTTCGGTAACACAATTTTAGTCAACGGAAAAGTATGGCCTTACCTTGAGGTTGAACCGCGAAAATACCGGTTCCGCATCCTAAATGGCTCCAATTCTCGTTTTTATCGTATGCAGCTGAGCTCTGGGCAAAATTTTGTCCAAATTGGTACGGATGGAGGACTTTTAGAAAAACCAGTCCTAGTATCCGAACTCATCCTTGCCCCTGCGGAACGTGCCGATGTCATTGTCGATTTTTCAAACCATAATAGTGAGAATATTATTTTAACAAATGACGCACCAACCCCGTTCCCTGACGGCGAAAGTCCTTCTGGAGATCTTAAGCAGATTATGCAATTTCGCGTCAAACAAACATGCTACAAACCTGACAAAAGTAAAATTCCTGAACAGTTGAGCTGCTTGGAACAACTTAATCCCCAGGATGCTGTAATGACACGCAAAAACACTTTACTTGAAGCTACCGATAAATTTGGACGCCCTATGCCATTATTAAATAACATGGAGTGGGATCAGCCCATTACAGAAACCCCATATAATGGAACCATAGAGATTTGGGAGCTGTACAATACGACACCAGACACTCATCCGATTCACTTGCACCTTGTCAATTTTCAAATTTTGAATCGTGCTGTATTTACCGGCGATCCAACTGGATTTAATCTTAAAGTCGGGCCACCAATACCACCCGATCCAAACGAGAGAGGATGGAAAGATACTGTTCGCGCCAATCCCGGGGAAGTTACTCGAATTATTGCACGTTTTGGTCCATTTACAGGAACCTACCCGTGGCACTGCCACATTCTTGAACACGAAGATTACGACATGATGAGACCATACGAGGTGCTAGCTAACCCTAGCTTTAACCCACGCGAACAAAATCCAGAACAATGCAGCGATAACTCCTTTTCTCAATGTTTTGACTGTCACAAACGCCGTAAAGATAAATGCAGTAAAAAAAGACGATGCGATGATGATTGAATTCAATATTCAAGTTTAGTTATACATTTTTTAGCAACATTCAAATCCTAACATAAAAAAGAAGAGAAATAATGATTCCTTGATTTCTCTTCTCCTTTTCATTCATTAAAGCGAGTCCGTTTTCATTTAAAGTGGCGGATTTTCCACGCCTAAATGAATCCAATCTTCTTTTGGTGGACCATAAACTCCAAATGGTTTGATTCCTGCTTGACGCATAAGAACTGTAACTTGTCCACGATGATGAACAATGTGCTTAATTAGCCCCATTAAGATTGTAGCGTTTGATTCCTGTCTTCCAAATGCTTCTTGGATTTGCTTTAGGGATTCATCTGTCCATTGTTCTTCAATAACTTTGGCCGCATCGAGACTTATATCTTTAAAGGTTTCAGCAATTTCCTCCGCTGAGGTTGGTACACTTTCTGCATTTTCTACTTCATCTATCTTCAACCCGAAATGAGCTAAATACTCTGGAATACTTGTTGTCAAATGCCACGCAATCCTCCCCAATGTACGACCTTCTAGATACACTTGTTGTTTTAAGGATTCATCTGTCAAACCATCCAAAACTTTTTGAGTTAGTAATGCTTCCCTATTCCATTCCTTAATGAAGTCTGAAATTGTTACATACATAAATAATCCCTCCACAATCAAATTTTTCTCGAAATACAGTACAAAACATTCGTTTCTGTATCTCAATTTCCCTTCTTGAATTGGAACTACTCATTGATAGACTTGTTCTTTTTTGTATGTAGAAAGATTCATATTGCAGCGCTTTTCCATTTATTATACATTGGATAAAAAGTAATTTTCAAAAAATAACTTAACAGAAGGAAGCATTATACATAAACACTAGTTTTTCATTTCAATATAAATGCCAATGCCTTTCAAGGGAGCGAGAAAACAATGAAACTTAGCAAATTACAAAAAGGAGATTTAATTGGAATCTATTCTCCTTCATCACCAGCAACCTATACAGCACCGAAAAGATTTGATCGAGCCAAAAATTTTTTAGAGAGCAAAGGTTTTCATATAATAGAAGGAAATTTAACTGGAAAACACGATAACTACCGGTCTGGAAATATTAAAGAACGGGCAGAAGAATTCAATGAGTTAATAAGAAATCCGAACATCAAATGTATCATGTCAACCATTGGTGGGATGAATTCTAATTCAATATTGCCTTATATTGATTATGAGGCATTTATAAAAGATCCGAAAATCATGATAGGTTATTCTGATGTTACTGCAATATTACTTGGGATATACGCCAAAACTGGAATAACTACATTTTATGGCCCTGCATTAATCCCTTCATTTGGTGAATTTGAACCATTTGTCAACTTTACATACGAATATTTTAGTGAAATGCTAGAAGAGAAACAGAAGCTCCCATATACTATTAAAAAGCCGCCTTATTGGACGGATGAGTTTATCAATTGGGAAGAAAAAACGAAGGAAAAACAACGTATAAAAAATGATTGGATCTGTGTAAATGCAGGAAAGGCAACAGGAAGGGTAATTGGAGGAAATTTAGACACTTTAACTGGCATTTGGGGTAGCGAATACATGCCAGAAATAAAAGATGGAGATATCCTTTTTATCGAAGATACAACAAAAGATGCTGCTACTATTGAAAGAAGTTTTTCATTACTAAAACTCAATGGAATATTTAATAAAATTTCTGGTTTAATCCTTGGAAAGCATGAGCAATTTAACGATAGTGGTACAAATAAAAAGCCTTATGAGATTCTATTAGAAGTTTTAGATGGCATTAACATACCGTTTATTGCAGATTTTGATTGCTGCCACACCCACCCGATGTTAACCGTTCCAATTGGTATGAAAATAGAGATGGATGCAACAAATAAAACAGTACGAATTCTTGAAGATTGGATACGTTAAATCTATTAAAAGGAAAAAGAAGACAATCATCTCTTGATGATTGTCTTCTTTTTCCTTTTGTATATCAATAAAGATTGGACTCAAAAACTAGTAAACACCATTACAATAAAGATTATACAAAACTTAAACAAACTAATATCAATGGAATAATCAATGCAAATAAAAGAAAAATCCCTCGTTTTTTTCTCTTTTTTGAAATGGAATCATCTGTTTTTTTCTCATATGTCCCACTTACATATAATGCGATTACCAAAAATAGAAAACCTAGTAATATTGGATACATCATTTTCCACACCATAGGTAGATAGTCCTTACTCATATCAAGACTTGGATCATCCCAAAATAATGCAAGTATTACTGCATAGAAACAAGACAATGTAATTCCAATACTATGTATAACAAATATTATGATTGAAAATATCTTTATAAAAATATCTTTCAAAGATTCTCTAATCACTTTTTCCACAACTTTCTCCTCCAAATAATATTTTTTCATCCTATTCTAAAAAGAATAATTTAATTTGAAGAATTTAGATAACGATTAATTTTTCATTCATATACTATGCATGTGCACGCTACCACATGTAGTAAAAAATATTAACACTTGCCATCAAACTTAGGATTTGGGCCGTATTTATTATCGTCTTCTTGACTATTCTGACAAAAGAATATAAGGAGAACAATACGGCCAATGATAGGAATAAAGCTTAGCAGTTGTAACCATCCTGTTTTTCCAGTATCATGTAGTCTGCGAGCCCTAACAGCAAGCATTGGCAATGTCATTGCGATCACATACATCCCAGCAATTGACAAAAATGTTTTTGACACTACTTCTCCAAGGAATGCAAGTACACAGAATACTATTACATGAATAAGGAAAAACATCCAATATTCTTTACGACGAGCTCTCCCTCGAAATCCTACATAGTTCTTAAGTACTTTTAAATACCATTGCACGTAAGATCTCTCCTTTCTTATTTTAATAACTATAGTAAAATAGTAAAAAATGGATTTCAATTCAAAATATAACATTTCCATTTCATACTGTCTAGATAATATAAATGAAAAGCATTTGATTAAAAACTATTTCTGTATAATCGCTTTTCAATAAACACTTTATTAACGAAAAAAACAGATGGAATTGAAACTTTTACCGCACTATAATTAGGCGAAGCCATTTCTAATAGAATAAAAACCTTGATTATTACAGAAAGAAGTGATTACATTGATTAAATTTGTCCAATTTATATTTGGTAAACCTTGCAAAAAAGGTAACACGTTCCAAACTAAATTTTCACGCTTTGTTTATTGGAATGCTATTGTGCTCTACTTTTTTGCGGTGATATTTTTTGGAGTATGTTCACTTTTTAATACAGTATTTCTTCCATCCCTAATAGGATCTTTGTTTTTTCCGTTGATATTTAGATTGGTTTATTATATGAATCTAAAAATGAATGGGCTCGAAAAAGAAGATTAGATATAAAAAGGATTTCTGGGGATCGTGCACAAAATTTACAACAAGAAGAATGAAAGAAATCTATCACAAGAAGATGTGAAACAGTATATTTATACGAAATATGGGAAGGAAAATTAATAAAAAAGAAACAATCTCCTGTTATAAGCGATTGTTTCTTTTTTATCAATACTCAAATGGCAAGATAGACATTAAATCGCCTTCTTCAGTGTCCTCTTTAGGATTCATTGCAACTTCGTTACGTTCAAAAGACATACACGTTAGCATCGCTAATGCTACTAAACTCCCCACAAAAACTTTTTGCATACTATTCCCCCCACATTTTTAATATAGCACGAAGTAATATTTGTATCATATGCAATATTGCATATGATTTCGTATTTTCAGATAAAAACAATTGTGTTACAATAAATTTTCCATCAAACCGTCTTAGTGGTTAGTACTCACTAGCCCTGAGAAAAAAAGCCCATTGTCTAAACAAATGGGCTTTTTCATATACAGCCTAGAAAGATAATGGTAGTTTTTCAGCAAACAAATGAAAATCATCTTGCATCGAAAAGTTCATAAAAAACGCTATCCTTTTTATACATTTCTACAAAAAGAATAGCGCTTTTTTCATAAATTAAAAATTATTTTAGTGTCTTTTTTACCAACAAAATAAAAATGAACAGACTAATAAACCCAGATACAGCACAAACAATAAATAGCATTTGATATCCCATGAGCTGTGAAACAAATCCTAGAAGAATAGACCCCAAACCAATCCCTAAATCAAAAGCAGTAAAAAATGTAGCGTTTGCTACACCTCTTTTCTCTGGTGGAGCTAATCGTATAGTTACTATTTGAAGAGCAGGTTGCGCTGCTCCAAATCCAATTCCATACAAAATAGCTGTAATAATTAGTCCAACAAGCCCTTTTGTCATTGCTAGGACTAATAGTGCGACTATCAGTGTACAAAGTGCAGGAACAATAATGACCCCTTCTCCATGTTTATCGGATATCTTCCCTGCAAGTGGCCTAATTACTGTAAGTGTGACAGCATAAACTAAGAAAAAAGTACCAACATTAACTTGAATTTTTGCCGCAAACAGCGGTAAAAATGTGGTAATGCCTCCAAAAGTAAGGGATAGAAAAAATGTAACAATAGCGATTGGTAAAACGGTTTTTTCAAAAAATGATATTGGTTTTTTTGCTGCACTTTGAACTGCTGGAATTTTTGTACCAAATGCGAGTATGAATGCAATAAGTGCTAATGCTGTGCATAGAAGAAATAGATAATGAAATGAAAATGATTTTGCTACCCAAAGACCTAATATTGGTCCTAAAGCCATCCCTAAAGTCATTGCCAGTCCATACCATCCCATGCCTTCTCCGCGACGAGATGGTGGAATCACATCAGTCACGGCCGTTCCGATCGAAGTTGTAGCAATTGCCCAGCTAATTCCATGAAGGATACGTAATACCACTAAAAATATAACACCTGTTACCCAATCGTAAAAATACATTGTAATTGCAAAAAATAGTAGTCCGCTTATTATAAATACGCGCCTGCCATATCGATCCATTAATCCGCCAACAATAGGACGTAAAATGACTGCCGATATTGTAAACACTCCAATAATAAATCCAACTTGAGATTCACTCCCACCTAATTGTTTAATAAACATCGGTAGTGTTGGCATGAGTAAATAAAAACCACTAAATAGTAATAATGCTGTAATTGTCAGCATTATATAGTTCTTTGTCCATAATCGTTCCATTATAATGTAATCCTGCTTTCTATCGTTTATGTTCTTATCACCCAAAAGTAGAATAAAAAAGCAGTACCACCGCTATAAAAGTGTTGGTACTGCCATATTGAATGACAAGTGTTTTGTTAATTAGAACGTACTTGCTACTTTAACAGCCGTTTCAAGCCCTGCAGCAATAATTTCTTCTGCTTTATCAGGGAATTGGTTGTGACCTTCAATCACTACTTTCTCCATATCTTTTACACCGAAGAAGTTCATCATACTTGCTACATATTTAACAGCCATTTCCATTTCAGCTTTTGGTCCTTCAGAATATACACCGCCACTTGCGTTTAATAGTGCAATTTTCTTATCCCCGATAAGACCTACCGGACCTTCTGGCGTATATTTAAATGTTTTGCCCGCGCGGTTTAAGTAATCAATATATGTGTGTAGTACAGCTGGGATTGTTAAGTTCCATAACGGGAAACCAAATACAACTTTATCAGCTGCAAGGAATTGATCTAAATATTTATCAGCCACAGCCACAGCTTTTGCTTCTTCTGCTGTTAAATCAAGTCCTCTACTAACCTTAAATGTACCGTTAATCATATCTACTCCTACATATGGCAATTCTTCATTGTATAAATCAAGCTCTACCACTGTATCGTTTGGATGTGATTCTTTATAGCTCGCTAAAAAAGCCTCATATAATTTCACACTAACCGCCTGATCTGCTGGACGATTGTTTGCTCTTACAAATAAAACTGTTGTCATTCTCTTTTCCTCCTGTTACTCACTCTTACGTTGTTCTATATTTACACATTAAAAATGGGTATCCCATTTCTTTTATAACAAAAACAACATAGTCAACCCAATTGACTATGTTATGCATAGTACAATAAAATTCAAATAAAGTCAACTTAATTGACCTTATTTGAGGAGGTTCTATAAATGATGTAACGAGTTGTTCCATTGCCATATTCTCTAATACTTGCTCCATCGCTTCTTGTGCAACAACCTTTAAAACAATTTGTATATTTGCTCTTATAGGACGGCCTTTCATGGAAATGAAACAACTTTTCCTCTTCTACAACATCCACCGCTCAGTACACGTCTAATAAAGTATCTACACTGTTTTTTTAAAGCTATACTCCATTTCTCCGGCTAGTGCTTCAGGAGTATCACCAGTTTCTCTGAAATCATGTGTATAAATCTGTTCAAACGGCCCAAAATTTACTTGCTTATAAAATTCAAAACAAGGAAATCCATCATGTGTACCTTGAATATCGACAGTACCATCTTTTTTGACATGTACTGTTAATAGGTAGTCAACGGGAGGTGCATATACATTTAATGGGTTGCTAGCACTTGCACCCATTTGAAATTTGACGTCATCAGAACCCCATACAATATCAGTGCACAAAATACCTTCTGTACTCGCTTTTCCTGTTCTTTTATTAACGGAACCATCTGAAGTTGTGACTCTTTCTGTTGTTATGCCAGTATTCGCATATGTGAAAATTTCTTTTTTGTAAAAATCTACAACTACTTCTTGTTCCACTCTGGAACGCATAGCGTTTACAGCATAAGGTGTAAATTCACGTGAATCACCTTCGAATTGAATTACGTTTCCTGTTTGAATATCCTTCCTAGGTTCAGTCCAAGACATTGGAATAAATACACTTGCTCTAATTTTAACGATATTAGTCATGAGACACACCTCTGTAATTCTAATTTTATTTTGGGTAATACATAACATTGAACCCCCCGCAAAACAGGCCGCAATTTCTTTCGCATAATCAATTGCTGCTTCTTATTTAAATAGCGATATCTTTTGATTCATATTTATCCCGCTATTCGTGGGCAGTAAGACCCCCACCTCAAGATTCAGAGAGAAGCGTTGTCCAGCTCTAGCGGCTAGAATCTCCGGTCGTTTCGCCCCCTCTGACGAGGCAAAAAGCGCCTCTTTGTCAGGGGCGTGGGCGTCCTGCGTTTCTGAGCGAGCCGCTTCCGCTTTTCTAAAGAAGATAGGTGGGGGATGAAGAAAACCTCCACTGACGGAAGTTTCACTTTATATCTATATTGTCGTTTTAAAACTGTATTCCATTTCTCCAGCTAGCGCTTCGGGAATATCACCAGTTTCTCTGAAATCATGTATATATATGAATTCAAATGGACCAAAATCTGTTTGTTTATAAAATTCATAGCAAGGGAACCCATCATAATTTATTCATTTTTATTTCGGTGAATCCTGTTTCTTTCATTATCGCAATATAGTCAATTTGATTGACTATATTGCGTATAGTACAATGGAATTCAAATAAAGTCAACTTAATTGACTTTATTCAAGGAGGTTTTAAGTATGAATCATCAAGTATTTAGTAAATTGGATCTTACATCACTTTTGTCATTATCCTTTAGTACTTTGATTGATGAACTAAATGACAGAATGAGTGAATTAGGGTTTGGAGATATTAGACCTGCACATGGTTTTATGTTTAAACGTATCACCCCTAATGGAGCGACAGGTATAGAACTAGCTGAATACTTAGGAATTACAAAGCAAGCTGTGAGTAAAATGGTGGATCATCTTGAGAAAAGTGGTTATGTAATGCGTCAAACTCATCCCACTGATAAGAGAGGAAAAATTATTGTTTTGACCGAACGAGGTTGGTTAGCGGTGAAAACAAAAGATGAGATACTAACTGAGATTGAAGGGCGCTGGATTGAAAAGATCGGTGCTGAACGAATGCAAATGCTCAAAGAAGATTTAACAAAATTAGTTTATGAAGCAAATGAGGGCAAATTATCATCAAGCTTAAAACCTGTCTGGTAAATAAAGCGTTTATAAAAGAAAAAAATAATCCCCCAAAACCAATTTTTAATTTGATGGCGATGGCTTAAATTTTGTACACTAAGCAAATGAAAAAGAAAAGCTGATTTCCTCTAAACTAAGGAAGATCAGCTTTTCTTTTTTTCTGAGCAGCTAATACATTCTTATACAAATATTTTCAATTAAAGCTCCTTCATTTGCTTTGTAAGTTCTTTGAATCTTTTATCAAGTTCCATGTATTCTTCATCTTTAAGAGTTAAAAAGCTGAGTTTTCCTAAAACTTCTTGTCTCTCTGTTTCAAGCTTTAAACGTAATTCAGCGAGGCTATCTCTTTTTTGAGATGGTTCCTTCAATTGCTTTTGGATGCTATTGTTTGAAAACACGAGTCTGCTGTTAGCTGTTTTTTCAAGGAAGTACCGATCATGCGAAACAATAAGCAAGGTACCATTATATTGCGCTAATGTATTTTCAAGCTGTTCGCGTGAAGGTAAGTCAAGATGATTTGTCGGTTCATCTAAAATAAGTACATCTTTTTCATCTAAAATGTACGCCATGAGCTTACACTTTACACGCTCACCCATACTCATGTGCTTGATCGGCTCTTTCCATTGAGAAGATGTAAAGCCTAAATGCTTCATTACATTTTGTACTTTTCCTCTTTCTTCAAAAGTCTCTTTATAAAATAATTGTTCTGGTGTTTTTTCAAGTGGTAAATCAAATACTTCTTGTGTTAAATAACCAATGTTTGCAGATGGTGAAATCCATACTTCTCCTTCAACTGTTTCCTGTCCCATAATCATCTTCAATAATGTTGTTTTCCCGCAACCATTAGGACCAACTATTGCAATTTTTTCACCATGTTGAATTGTAAAATTAACTTTCTCAAATAATGTTCTTCCCTTAAAACATTTTTTTAATTGTTTCACTTCTAAAAAACGCTTTCCTACCTTTTTATTTGCTTGAATGGAAAACTCTACAGTTGGGTCTGGCTTAACACGCTCTATTTTCGTTTTTTCAAGCTCTTTTTCCAGACGTTTTTGTTTTGACTTAACTTGCGCATCCGTTCGCTTTGCCTTAACACGATAGTATTCTTTAAATCCCTCTTTTTTTGTTGACTGTGCATGTGCTTTTTGCGACCATGATGTTAATTCTTTTATTTGTGATTGTATACGTTCAATGTTTTTTTGTTGCTTTTCATATTTGCGTTGCTGAGTGAGCCTTTTTTGTTCTCGAGCTTTCATATAACTCGTATAATTCCCTTTATGCTCAATTAGTTTTCTATCTTCTATCGACCAAATCTTCGTTGCAACAGCATCTAAGAAATAACGATCATGTGATACGACAATGATTGTTCTACTATAGCTTTTTATCTGTTCAATAAGAAGTTCTGTACTATTTTCATCTAAATGATTTGTCGGTTCATCTAGCATTAAAAGAGTTGGATTTTGCGCAAATCCTTTCGCAAGCCGGATTTTAAGTTTTTCTCCACCACTTAACGTATGAAAATCGTTTGTTGGTACGCTCCACTTTGCAAGAAGTTCCGCTTCTACTATTGTTACTTCTTTAGATGTAAATGCCTCTTTTTCTTGTTCAACATATGCCATCGTTACGTTCGTCTGTTGCCATTCTAGTTGCCCCTTTGTTGGTCCTATTTTTCCATTTATCAACTGTAACAAGGTGGATTTTCCAGCACCATTTTTTCCAATTACTCCGATGATATCTCCCTGTTTCACTGTAGCATTTATTTGTTCTAACAAGGTATTTTCCATGATTTCTACATAAACATCTTTTAATTTTAAAAGTTCCTTCATACTATCCATCCCTTTCTATAAAAGGAGAACAAAAAATCCTCCCAATTATATTTGGCAGGATTAGTCGTTATATGATTTATACCCAAATAAGCTATTGTATGAAATAGCAATACGTTCTTATAGAAAATGGGCAGACTAATCCTATTTTTTGTAAATTGAAATATCCAATTTCAACATTTAAAAATAAGATTAGTTAATCATCGTCCACCCATCATCCTCTCTGGAATTAATATCCATATTGTATCATAGTGATACTGTATTCGTAAACGAGATGATTTGATTCAGCAACAGTCACCAATAAAACAGAATTTATTTATGATGAATTAAAACAGGGGGATTTATATGTATATTGATATTTTATTTCTCAACTCTTTTTAAAAGGTTTCTTCGTTAGTTTGTGGAAGAATTTACAATATCAAATTTTTGATAGTATATAAAAATGATCCGAGTTTAATAAAATTTATTTCCGATTAACATAAATAACCTATTAAAAAAATAAAACAAAGGAATCTCTTAATTATATAAAATGTACGCGGTATCACCAAAACAATAGTAAGGAGAGGTTTGTATGAAATTTAAGAAAAAAATTATGTACACAACATTATTTTTTGGCATTTTGGTCACTCAAAATACACTAGACAATACAATTGCTTTAGCATCAACAATAGATAACTATCAAAAAAACCAAGATGAATTAGTGACTAATAATTTAGCAGAAAATCAACAACTTAATATAAAAAATGCATTAGATTATGCGAATAACTGGTGGAATAAGAGGAATCCTGAGTATGCAAAATGGGATCCAAACGATTGTATGAATTATGTCTCTCAAATTCTAAAAGCTGGCGGAATAAAAGAAACACTTCCATCAACTATACCACCTTCAGGAATTGATACAAATAAAAATTACTGGTACAGCAAAAAACAAGGATATAATATTTTTACTGAATCTAGTACATGGATAAACGTCGAAGATTTTTATACTTTTTGGAGTAAAACTCAAAAAGTAATTACACCAGATAAATTAAATATTATGAGAGATATTGAAGTTGGAGATGTTATACAACTTCAAAAAAAATCAGGCGGAAGTTACTATCATGCAATGTTTGTAGTAAAAAAGGATGCAGAAACTGTTTATTTAACAGGACATACTAACGATAGAGAAGCTTTAGATATTAGAAATATACAAGGAGATAATTTTCGAGTAATTAAATTTTCTAGTTAAGAATCACCATCTTTACAGTAAAAACCCAACTCTATCAAACCCAATTAATATGTAGATCTAGAAAACAAGAAAAGACATCCTTTTGGATGTCTTTTCTTATTTAACATTAACATAAACACACTTATCACAAATAGTAGAAATGGTATAAATCTCTTTAAACATTTATTAACAATTTAAAAGATTTAGAATATAAAGTAGTATAATACCTCAAAATATTAAATAAACAGTTTAGGAGTGTTATATTATGTCTTTTGGAATTGATGTCAGTCACCATGAAGGGACAATTGATTGGAATCAAGTAAAGAATGATCCTAACCAAGTAAACTTTATGATTACAAAAGTAACAGAGGGTTCTGAGCAAGGTACCAATTATGTAGATCCAACCTTTCAATACAACATCAATGGCGCTAATAATGTTGGCATCCTGACAGGGGCTTACCACTTTTTTCGAGCAATTTCTGTTAATGATGCGAAACAAGAGGCTGCTTTCTTCATTAAAAATTTACAGAGCGTAACATTAACTGCCCCTGTATTTGTCGATGTAGAAGTCAATGATAGAAATTTAGATCCGGATACATTAACAGATGCTGTGAATGCATTTTTAACAGAATTAAAAAATGCAGGGTATACTAGTACCGGAGTTTATAGCAATTTATATTTCTTCCAGAATAGTCTAAACCCTTCACGTTTACAAAATACTTTATTGTGGGTCGCACGTTATAATACAAGGGGTCCAGGAATGGATTGTGATATTTGGCAATACACAGATACCGGAAGTGTACAAGGCATTAACGGGAATGTCGATTGTAATATAGCCTATGTAGATTTGAATATTAATAACAATAATAATGGACCTAACAGCTCCTTTATAGGAGTTGCTACAATCGCAGGTGATAATGTGAATGTAAGAGATCAACCTTCTACAAGCGGCAATGTCATTGGGACATTACATCGTAATGAGTCTTATAAAGTATTTTACGAACAAAATGGATGGTTAAACTTAGGGGGAAATGAATTTATTTATTATGATCCTAGTTATATTTGTTATTGCAACTATATAGGTGTTGCTACGATTACAGGTGATAATGTGAATTTAAGAGATCAACCTTCTACAAGCGGCAATGTGATTCGAACATTACATCATAATGAATCCTATAAAGTATATTACGAACAAAATGGATGGTTAAATTTAGGAGGAAACCAATTTATTTACTATGACTCTAGTTATATAAATTATGAATTACTTTCTTCATGTTCCGATTGTTAAAAAGCGGACAAACTCTATATAGTATACGATTAGGGCAGCCGAGATATGTGTATCTCTCCGCTGCCCTTACTTTTCTTTCTATTAATAGCATCCCGATACAAGTTTGTCTAAACTTTATGGCAATGAGCTGAACCCCATACTCGCTGCTTAATTGTTTTACAGGTTGCCCCAAACAATATAACTCAACCATCATTTAAACTCTTCATTAAATTTCTTGTTTGTCATACGAGCACTTCCTCCTTGAAATCCATTGTAAGTACTTAACTAAGTCGTGTCTATATGACTATATTAACTCCACTAAATTATTGAAACTCTTAATAACTTGTTAGTTGAGACTTAACTTTTCCATCTACCTCTTCTAGCTTTTTCTTTGATTCTAATCTCCCTTTTACTACTAATCTTGCTTCCCCTTTACTGTCATAACAACTTATCAATGTTACTTCATTTAACCCATTCTTATCATCCATTACATGTGTTTCCTTTGGAGAAATAACATCTTTTGAAGTTGTTTTATACGTATATACATACTCCTTATCTGTTAAATATATTAAATCTCCTTTACCCATATTTCTTGTAGGTGTAAATAATAGCTCTTTATTTCTCATACTATGACTACCAAGTACATAGTTTCCTACACCCATCGTCATATTTGGTTTTAAAGTACCTGCACCTAGCATCATTGTCTCATAATTTGTACCGTATAAAATAGGGAGTTTAATATGTACATTCGGAATGTAAATCAACCCGATAATCATGCTTTTATCTAATTTACCTTTTACAGAATTAAAATCAAACTCGTCTACACTTTGTACACTATCGTAATCAAAAGCATTTTCCTTTTTACTTGAATTGTATACGTTCTCTTTTATCCCATTTGTAGTTATTTTGTTATAGTTTTCTTCATACGATTTTTCTAATTGTTTAGGGATTACATAATAATTAAAAAGAGGTTGGTACACAATTAAACCAATCCCAGTTACAAAAATTAATCCGATTAACACATATAAGAATTTCTTTTTCATATTAAACCTCCTAGTCTCCTATTAAAATATACTAAACATTTTAATATCTGCTGTTCTCAATATGGTTCAACTGTAATAAAGAAACCTTCATACTTATGCATGAAGGTTTCTTTATTACCATATTAAGAATTCTTCCTACGTCTTACAATAAAGAACGAAAATAATGCTCCTAATACTAACAATGTACCAATTAGAGTAACTGTTGAATTATTAGTTTGATTCATCTTAGGAATTTCTTTTTGCGGTTGCTTAGGTTCCTCTTTAGTTGATTCCCCTTTAGTTGGTTCCTCTTTAGTTGGTTCCTCTTTAGTTGGTTCCTCTTTAGTTGGTTCCTCTTTAGTTGGTTCCCCTTTAGTTGGTTCCTCTTTAGTTGGTTCCTCTTTAGTTGGTTCCTCTTTAGTTGGTTCCTCTTTAGTTGGTTCTTCTTTAGTAGGAATTACCGTTACAACATTAGAATCTTCCGAAGGGTTATCGTTTAATCGAATAGTTGCTTTGCTACTTATAATTTCAATAGGTGCGTTTTCGTTAATCTTGGATGTAACTACAACTTTAATCTCTTTACCTTTGATAACTTCTAATTGCTCACGAGTTAATTTTAATGTTACCAACTGTTTATTAACATTAGCTTTTAATTCTGATTCTTTTCCATCAACAAGTACTTTTGTACCTACAATTGTTAAATTGTTATCTAATGTATCAGAAAGAGTTAAAGACTCATATCCCTTTAAGTTTTCTGGTACTACTGTTTTTAAATTGTAATTAAACTCTTTACCTTTTGCAATTTCTAAATGGTCTTTACCCTCAACATCTTTTGTTACTTTAGGAGTTACAGATACAAAAACCTTAAACGATACATCATTAGCAAAAGCTAAATTTTCTCCTGTGTCTGACTGTAATGTTGCACTTAGGGTTACTGTATGACCGTTAGATGCATCGTCATGAAAATTAAACTTGACAGGAATCGTTACTTTAGTATCATTAGGTACTTTTGATAGTGAAATAACCGCTACCCTTTTACCATTTTCTACAAAACCTTTTACGTCACTAATATAACCTTGATGTTTTGGAATCTCAATAAGATAAGCCCTAGCATCCTGTAACTCTAATCTAACTTTGTAGTCTAAAGCAACACCGGTATTAGGGTCTCCTTTAGTTGCTACGTTTATATTATAAGTAACTTGTTCACCTCTTTTGAACTCTACTTTTGGAGTTCCATCTGGGTTCTTAATTACATACTCTTGATTAATCTTAGAACCATTTACAGTATCGTTCCCAGCACCTAAAGTGACCATTGGTTGCATAAACGTGGTTAACGAGATAAGAAATACTACAAATAGTGACAATAACTTCTTCTGTTTCAATACGACAACCCCTTTTACTTATTGGAAAAACTTTTACGTTTTATAAAGACGAAGGCGCTTTCAAACCTTATTAAATGAAACTACGCATATAAGTTTTTATTCCCCCTTCTTGCCTAACATACAGTTAACACTAGGTTTTAAATAGTTACTCTATGTAACTATTTCAATACTCTAACTTTATTAAAACACTGAAATAGTTACATAATTTTATTATCTAATGTACCTACGATACGCTATGTCCAAAAGTAGCGTAGGAAACAAGACCAAATACAACAAGCCCAGAAAATAGGCATCCAAAGATTCCTCCGATTAAGCCAGTTACAAACTCTACGGTACGATTCAATATTCAGGTTAATCCTTTTTTACCCATATTAACCATTTTTTATGATAGCAAAATATTGTAAATTAATCTATTAAAATATTTATTGTCAATGATTTTCAATATAAAACATGTATCATTTATGCTACACTTCGTTTCTAACCATACTGATCTGTACTGCATTCTCTTATTCTATGTATGCTATATTTCTATTCTTCTTTCCGCCATTATCATTCCCAACGTAATTATCTATCTAAATCAAAAGAAACATGAAGAAGATGAGCCCTGTTTACTATAGAACTCATCTTCTTCATGTTTCATATACTGGCTATTCAATTCATAAATAGTATCTACAATTCAGGTTCCTTTTATCCTTCATTTAACTTCGCAAAAATCCACCTTCTGAGTTAATCACTTGACCCGTGATCCACTTCGCATCGTCACTAGCGAGAAATGCTACGATGTGTGCTGCATCTTCTACCATGCCAATGCGTCCCATTAAAAATTTAGGTAAAAGGTATTTTCTTATTTCATCTGTCATCCACGTTGAATCTGTTGGTCCTGGGTTTACAGCGTTAACCGTAATTCCTAAAGGAGCAAGTTCTGCTGATAAAGACTTAGTAAAAGCTACAATTGCTCCTTTTGTTGCAGCATAGGCTAATTCCATAGGCATTGGCCCTAATTCTTGTCCGGATGTCATATTAATAATTCTTCCTGCACCTATATTCGATGTCTCAAAACGACGAGCAAATTCCGTACAAAGAAGAAACGTTGATCTCATATTAACTGCATAATGGTTATCAAGTATATGAGCATCTAACTTTGCATATCCATCTCCTGTTGAATATGCTGCGTTATTAACTAAAATCGAAAGAGGACCTAACTGCTTTGAAACAGTATCCATTATTTTAAATGCAGCATTTGCATCTGATAAATCAATTTCTAGACTGTCACAACGAACTCCTAATTTCAAAATCTCTTCTCGGAAATCCTCCGGCCAACTAGCCTCAGAATTCCAATGTGTAAAGAAAATATCTATACCTTGAGAAGCCAATTTGCGACATATAGCGGTACCTATCTCTCTAGGACTACTTACCCCTGTTATAAGTGCAACTTTATTTTGTAAATGCGTCATTTTATATTCCCCCTAATAAAGTGAAACTTTAATCAGTGGGGATTTTCTTCATCCCCCACTGATTATTAGTTGAACCAATCGGGCTTTTACGGGCAGTTTATCTCCCACCTAACTTCTTTGTTTTTGCTGAATTTTGAGGTAGGAGTAATTACTGCCCGTTAAAGCGGGATAAATAGGGACACGATGATATGTGTAAGTAGAGATGTATTGTTCTCATAAAGAAAAGCCGATACACACAGGTATCCGCCTAATAAATGGAATGATAACTCCACACCATGCATCCCTTGTATGATTATTGTTTCAATAAATAGACATACTCCCCCCCTTGGATATTTATAGGAAAAGCACTCTATTTATTTCATTTCGTAATCATTACAAGATTTGCCACATGCAGAATCTTAATTCCCCTTTCATTACATCTCTACCATTATTATACTTTTCTTGCTGGTGATAATCAATATATTATGTTTTTTACTTCCTTTATATATTAAAAACCCCTTTTCTTTTTAGGGAAGGTTCTTAGACATGAGGGCCTAGGAGGCAGAGCTAGACAAAGATGTCCAAAAATTAAAGTGGATTTATATAGATTGTGCTGTCGCATCATAATAGTGAGTCTCAAATCTGACTTTATTTTTCAATTTCACTCTGAGAAAACTGAGTTAATGCTGAAAATTAGATTCATAACTATCAAAATCCCTGCCCTATTCTAAACTACTAAAATAGTCAGATCTTCATTCCCTCCCCTTCAAGAAATACAACCTTATGATTCCATTTTTCTCATACTTTTCCTTATTATAATGGTATAGTAAGATAGATGAAAAAGAGAGGAGATTATTATGGCAACGATTGGAATTGACTTAGGAACAACAAATAGTTTAGTAGCCTATTGGTCGGATAACGGCGCATCCCTTATCCCGAATGCACTTGGCGAATATCTTACACCATCGGTCGTCAGCGTTGAAGAGAGCGGTGAAATTTTAGTCGGACGCATTGCTAAAGAGCGACTTATTACCCATCCACACGTTACAGCATCAACGTTTAAACGATTTATGGGAACAGAAAAAAAATACCAATTAGGTACATACAATTTTTCTTCAGAAGAGCTCTCATCTTTTATCATTCAATCTTTAAAACAAGATGCAGAAGCTTATTTAAATGAATCGGTTACAGGTGCTGTTATTAGCGTACCAGCTTATTTCAACGATGCTCAGCGCAAGGCTACGAAACGGGCTGCTGAAATTGCGGGATTAAAAGTTGAACGACTTATTAGTGAACCAACGGCAGCTGCCATCGCTTACGGGCTGTACCAGGAAGCGGCAGAAACAAAGTTTCTTGTATTTGATTTAGGCGGCGGTACATTCGACGTGTCCATTTTGGAATTATTTGAAGGAGTGATGGATGTTAAATCAATTGCCGGCGATAATTATCTTGGGGGCGAAGACTTCACAAAAAGCCTAATGACCTTTTTCTTAGAGTCACACAAACTTGATCCTGATTCACTTGATTCAAAAACCTTATCGTTAATTTATACACAAGCAGAACGTTGTAAGCTCACATTATGTGATGGGCCCACAGCGGGTATGAAAGTCGCTATCAATAATAAAACATATGAAACTCATATTAACAGAAGCGAATTTGAAAAATTAGTAACTCCGCTTCTCTTACGCCTTCGCTATCCTATTGAACGCGCACTTCGTGATGCGTCGCTAAATCCTAATGATTTAGATGCTGTCATTCTAATTGGCGGTGCGACAAGAATGCCGCTTATCAGATCCGTCATTTCTAAAATGTTCGGACGTATGCCTTATGCGAATATTAATCCTGATGAAACGGTTGCTTTAGGCGCTGCGATTCAGGTTGCCTTAAAAGAACGGAACAAAGCGTTAGAAGAAGTCATCTTAACTGATGTTTGTCCATATACGTTAGGAACAGATGTTGTTCAAGAACTTAGAGACGGTACAAAAGAGTCCGGATATTTCTTCCCTATTATCGAGAGAAATACACCGATTCCTGTAAGCAGAGTTGAACGACTTTATACCGTCAATGATAGACAGCAATCGCTACTTGTTGATGTTTATCAAGGAGAACATCGTCTAGTAAAAAACAACTTGAAACTTGGTGAACTCAAAATCAAAATCCCTCCCGCTCCTGCTGGGAAGGAGTCTGTTGATGTACGTTATACATACGATATTAATGGTATTCTCGAAGTCGAAGTGATAAGTACAACAACTGGAGAGAAAAAAAGAGCCGTTATTCAACAAAATGCCGGAAACCTTACGGAAAAAGAGATCGAAGCCAGACTTTTGGAATTGAAAGAAATTAAAATTCATCCACGAGACCGGTCCGAAAACCGATTACTGCTCGCAAAAGGCGAGCGGCTCTATGAAGAGTTACTCGGTGACGAACGCCAAAAAGTCGCTACCTTGTTACAACAATTTGAAAGTGTGCTCACAACGCAAGATGATAAAAAGGTGAAAGAAGCTGCTCGTGTATTAAAAGAGCATTTAGAGAATATAGAAAGGTGGATCAGTCATTCATGAGCATTTGGGAAACGTTAGAAATTGAGCCTACCGACAATATTGCAGCTATTAAAAAGGCTTATGCAAAACTTCTAAAGATTTATCATCCCGAAGACGATCCTGAAGGATATCAGCGACTGAGAGAAGCATTTGATAAAGCGATAAAAAATGCAAAACAAATGCAGAGCACACCTCCCTCTCAACTAGAAAAAACGGATGAAAACGAAGAGAATTCCTATATCAATCCTGCATTTCCTACATGGATTGATGGGAACGCTGAACTTGCTGCGACTCTCGTTTCAGAGCATCCTGTTCACGTATTTATGGAAAAAATCGAGACGCTGTATGACGATTTCTTTGCACGGATTGAACCGAAAAACTGGGAAGACTTATTAAGTTCCGATGTGATCTGGAACGTAGAACATGCTGCAGCAATTCAAGATAGATTAATAGAGTTTTTAGAATATCATTACCATTTCCCACGCTCAATTTGGGAACTTCTCGACAATGTATTCCACTTTAGTGAACAAGAAGAGGAGTTAGAGTTTGAATACGGTGAAGAAACGGTACAATTTCTTCTAGAGAGAATTAACGGTGCAAAGGAAATGCGTTATGATATTTTCAAGAAAAGTGATGATCTAGATTTTGAAGCGTATTTACATTTACGTGAAGAAGTCCAGCACACACTTATGAATAATAACTTAGAAGCAGCAAAAAGTGCGCTAGATTTTGCATACGAGCTTTATCAAGAAGATCCGGACCTTATACGTATGCAAGGCATTTATTATTTGCGCATCGAAAATAAAGAACGTGCGTTACAATCATTCAATGACATTCTTTTCATTTACCCAGATGACCCAGATGGTTTACTGTATCGCGCCCAGATTTACTATGACCGTGGTCAGTTTGCAGATGCTATCCGGGACTGTGAGCACCTACTTTCGATTCAACCGGAGCATATGGACGCACAGTTCTTATTAGTGAAGTATTCGTTCGAATCAGGTGATATAGAAACTGTAGCCACTAGGGCGTTGGATGTGGTAAAGCGTTATCCGGAACGCTTCGAATTTCGTTCATACAGTATTCGAGCTCACACTGAAATTCCAGAGAAGAGACAGAAACAAGAAATAAATATGCAGTTTATTATCGGCTATGCGCTATACTTTTTATTTCTATTTATTAGCCGTACCTGGGTTTATTTGATCTTTATGATTCTTATTGTTTTAACCCCATTACCATCTAAATATGCATTACTTCTCCTACTCCCACTTATTTGGGAAGCATGGAAATTCGTTAGGCTTAAAACATTAGCATAAGGAGGAGACAGAATGCCTATTTTATATAAAAGAAAACGAGAGAAACAGCTCGAACTATATTTCCGCTGTCTGTCTTCCGTTTGTTTGAATTGTGTTTATCTTACAAACTATTTTACCCGATATGAATTCACCCTTATCAGAGACCGCCTTATTGGGAAACGTTTTTTGAAGAACGTGTTATGGACATGGAAGATCGAAAATTCGACGGAGTTAAAAGAGAAAATCATTTGGTTTTTAGAAGAAGGAACACGGCAGGAATTTAATCGTATACGCCATCAATTGACCCCTCTTTCCGAGGCAGCGCGAAAGCAATTATCGAAAGACCATCCTGACTATGAAAAACTTTATATTGCTAATTACGGATTACATATTTTGACGGATTCCGGAATTGCAGCGTTTGATTATGCATGGTGTATCTGTTTATGTCGGGTCGGTAGAAGGCTCGGTTATTTATCAAAACAGGAAGCAAAGAACTTTATGATACAGGCTGCAGGACTTTCACAACATTCTTATTCAGATTGGCACGAGTATTTTAACGCCTTTCGTATCGGCAGCCACTTTAACGCAAATGATATAGAATTCATAAATAAAGATAAGTATAATATTAATTACGTATCGCACTTGTTTAATTATAAAAAAACTCTATTGAGTGCTGTTCCATGGGAAAATAATCTACTTAAAGATTTAAGTTAAATCATACTATGATTCTTAACCAATTTGATAAAAAGTCCTGGGAACTATGATTTCCAGGACTTTTTTATCAATGATTTTCATCTGTGTATCTTTAGTTAAAATCTCTAGTTTTTCTCGTTTCATTATGAATGCATTTCACTACTTCTATCTTTAATTTAAATTAAAAATACGATTTTTTATAGAATCGATTTCATTTGTAGTCAACATTTGAGAAATATAAATGACAGGTGCCCTTGTATCTGATAATTGACAATTACTAATAATAAAATCATATTTAATATTATAGTTTGGTATCCTATCTATATTTACATTTTCCCCTAAGCTTTGTTTTAACTTCCTATAAATAAGATTTTTTTCAACGGTTGTCCCAGAAAATACAAGTACAATGTTTATTTCATTACAAATTGAGTTAAGAATCGCTGTTGCATGAGAGGCAATATATTTTATTTCATCTTTCGTAAATTTTTTCTCATTATATGTTTCATTCCAATTAGAAATTAAGGAGAGATTCTCCTTATAATTTCGCAATAATACACTATCTAAAGAATTTATTGGATCAAAAACATGACGAATTGAAAAATGAAGTTCTCTTAAAATACACACCATATAAAAATACGGAATTACTTCAGCTTTCAATTTTCCCTTCAATTCATTCGGTAATTGATTGTATATTAAAAGGGTAGTAATAAGATTAATGAATTTTTTATAAACCTCCTGATCACATTCACTTACATATTCAAGCATTGCCTTTCCCTGTGAACTTGTACTTATTAATCCGAAAAATAAAAATAAATTCAGTGCATCTTTTTCGTATTTTGGAAATTTGATCTTATAATAATTCTCAATTTCTATAATCATTTCATTAAGACAAGTTGCTTGCTTACGGCTGTATATAGGCTTGAATTTTATTTCTTTCATTACACAATGTTTATTATAAAATCGATTTATAAAAACAAAAACAATACTGCGTAACAATAAGATATCCATGTGAACTTCGTTACGATAGAGAATAGATAAAAGTTTTTTTCTTAACTCAATAGGTAAGACAGATTGATCTGAAAATTGTTGTGTAAAGTAAAAGAAACAAATATAGTAATATCTTATATTCATTTCATCTCCTTCTAGTTGAAGATTCCTGAATTTAATATTTAACCTACTTTCATTTAAAATTCTATTATAATCTTTTAAATGGTTTCTCAAAGTTAACTTATTCATATATAAAATTTGTGACCATTTTTCTAATGTGTAATACTTATTATGAAATATTTCTAACATAACTTTATAAAGTACACTTTCTGTCAAATAAGAATGAATCACAGGTAATACAGACTCTTCCACCGGTTTATTTAAAATGTATCCTCTCGTTTTAACACTAATAATTTTCCAATTCCCTGGCAATTTCTTTCTTAATTGAGAAATATCATTCATGATTGTTCGTGTCGAACACTGTAGCTGATCTGCAAAATTTTGAGAAGATACTAATTTTGGTTCACGATTTAAAGCCTCCAGTATAAAAATTTGTCGTTTTATTGCTTTATCATCTATTAAACTATAAATAAAATTACGCATTAATCTGTTACCTTCCCTCAAAACTATCAAGACTTTAAAGCTATATAAATACAAATTGAAAAACGAAGTCAAAATCCCTTTCTTTTTAGGAGAGGACGAAAGCATCTGGCCTTCCATAGCAGCGACCTATATGTCGAAAAATTAAAATGGATTTATATAATTAGAATTCTCTCTATATATTACTATTGTTTATTGTTAATTAAAGATAGATATTAGAATTTATTATAAACTATTGATAATTTTACCATAATAATAGAATGACCTCTAATATATATAAGTTAAAAAACAACATAAAAACCCCTTTCTTTTAAGAAGGGACGAGAGCATCTGGCCGTGCATAGAAGCGGTCAGGGTCTTTTCCTGCCACATGCAAGGTTTAAACAAAAAGCAAGCGAGTACAGCTCATGTTGTATTCTGCATAGCAGCAACTTATATGTCAAAAACTTAAAATGGGTTTATATAGTTTAATTCCATGCTTCTCATTATCTCTATTAGTAATTTTGATAACCTTTTGTACACTTTCGAGTACCATTGAGAATCTATCGTAAAAAAATACGCACTATAAAAACTGTAGCCACAAATAAAGTCGTGAAAACGCTCTTTTTTTTCAGTTATTAAAGGAAAAAATATTGATTTCTAATACTCTATAAAGTGATATCCTTATATTGCAAAAGTTATTTGGCCAACTTTTGTATTTGTAATGTCATAACCTGTAAAAATGTTTGATTAGAAAACCGTCAATTCTTATTAAACAACATAAAAGCCATGATACTCTATTAAGTAGAGTATCGTGGCTTTTTGTGTTGAACCTATATAAATTAAAAAATCCTCTTTTTTTAGGCGGGCGAGAGTATCTGGCCATGCATAGAAGCGGTCAGGTCACTTTTTTACCACATACAAGGTTTAAAACAAAAGGAAAAAGCGAGTACAGCCCATGTTGTATTCTGCATAGCCGCGACTTACAAAGAAAAGCGGAAGCGGCTTGCTCAGAACAAAAAACGCGATCAATTTCTAATAATCATTTAGGAATTGATCGCGTTTTTCTAAATAAATAGGTTGGTAAATTAACTTCACTTGGTGTTTCCACACTTTTCAATGGTGTGCGTATCTATATTTTTATGAACAGCATTTACATTTCCTTTCAACTTAAACGTACAAACACAGAAATATATAATCGAAAGAATAGATATACATATCCATAAATTATATACATAAGAAGTTTCCCATACACCTATAAGGGAGAGAAGAGCAGGACAAGTTAGTGTAACCCATGACTGTACAAAGGCTATTTTTCCAACATAATGATTGATGCTCTTTTTCTGTACATTAGAAATAAAAAATAAGAACCATAGAAATGCCCACATGAACCAAGTTAACGCATTAACGATATCATGAAAATGTATAATAGCTACAATCATGTAGAATAGTGCAATAATCGCTACCCAAAGAGAAAACCAGCCTAATCCATCACCCTTCAATCCCGCAATGAAAGTAACTCCTACATATAAATAAGTTAAACCAAATAAAAAAGTAGCTGCATATAAATAAACTGTCCAATTACTTTGATCAGATACTACAATTAAATAGAAAGGAATAATAATTTGCAGTACACCTACAAATAAATTAAAAACACCTGCACTCTTTTCGTCCGCTTTTCCTAGCATCACAAGGCTATTTAAAAAGAGCGCTGCACCAGAAATCAATAATCCTACATTACCCATATATATTCTTGTGAAAAACAAAACTGTTTTTCACAACGATACCTCCTCACATCATACATTCATTTTTTCATAGTTTTAACAATAAAAAGCAACTCCCCTTCTCCAATAACATGTGACAGAGGAACTGCTTGTATTTAGAAAAATTTACAACAGGCCATACATTTGAAATGCATATGCCTTTTCAATTAAGCGCTTTCAAAAAAGTATGCATTAAGTTATAAAAATGATATCAATATAGTAACAGCATTTAGTGCAAAAGTAAATAATATAAAAAATCCATAAAGTGAAACTTTATATTTATTATTCTATACTCTAAAAGTTGCATTACATCTTAATATAGTCATAGAATTAGTCTGTAGTCGAAAATAGATAAAGAGCGGGTAAACTGAAGAAAAAAGAAAAAGCTAAAAAAATTTGAAAAGGAAAATGGAGAGATGAATTAAATGTTAAAGATAATCAAACATTTAAAACCATTTGTTACCTCAATCATTGCAGTTATATGTCTTTTATCCATACAAGCAGTATGTGACCTATCACTGCCAGACTACATGTCTAACATTGTGAATGTCGGTATTCAACAAAAAGGTGTCGAAAACGCAGTACCTAAGGTTATTCGTAAAAGTGAGATGGATAAACTCAAGCTCTTTATGAATGAAAATGAAAAGAAAAAAGTAGCTGACAACTATGTACTTTTAGATAAGAACAATCTTTCTAAAAGTGAGTTGAAAAATGACTTAAAAGATTATCCGCAGCTTGATAAAGAACCGCTTTATAAGCTACATACAAAGGATACAAATACAATTAACGAACTTAACGATATTTTTGGAAAACCAATGTTAATTACACAAGGAATTGAAAAAGGCGGCGCCTCCGCTTTCCCTCCGTCAGGTGATAACAAAACACCGATGAAGCTTCCGGCAAATACAGATCCTTTCGCAGTCATTGCGAAACTACCTCAAGATCAAATTGATGCAATGAAAGAAAAGGCAAATGAAAAGTTTAAAAAGATGCCAGGCAGCATGGTAACACAGTCAGCTGTTACATTTATTGAGAATGAGTATAAAACGATCGGTATCAATACAGATAAGCTTCAATCCAATTATATTCTTACTTCTGGCGGGAAAATGCTCCTTTTATCCTTAGTGAGTATGGCAGCTACTGTTATCGTAAGTTTACTTGCTGCAAAAGTAGCTGCCGGACTCGGCAGAGATCTTAGAAAGAAAGTATTTCGGAAGGTTACAAGCTTTTCGAATGCGGAGTTTGATAAATTTTCCACTGCATCTTTAATCACAAGAAGTACAAATGATATTCAGCAAGTACAAACGCTTATGGTTATGCTGCTTCGAATTGTAGTCTATGCACCGATTTTAGGCATAGGCGGCATTATTAAGGTACTTACTACAGACCTTTCAATGGGATGGATTATCGCAGTTGCGGTAATCGCGATTTTAAGCTTAGTCATTGGTTTATTCAGCATTGCGATTCCTAAGTTTAAGAGTATCCAAAAGTTAGTAGATAAAATTAACTTAATCACTCGTGAATCTTTAACAGGTATGCTCGTTATTCGTGCTTTTAATAATCAAAAGCATGAAGAAAAGAAATTTGAAAAAGGAAATCAAGATTTAACAAGAACAAATTTATTTGTAAGCCGTTTAATGACATTTATGATGCCAATGATGATGTTTATCATGAATGCCGTTACTGTACTTATTATTTGGGTTGGATCACACCAAGTGGATATGGGACATATGCAAGTTGGTGATATGATGGCATTTATGCAATATACAATGCAAATCATCATGGCATTTTTAATGATTTCTATGGTATCCATTATGATTCCGCGTGCTTCTGTATCCGCACAACGCATTGCAGAAGTTCTAGATACTGACGTTTCCATTCGTGATGCAAACGAACCAAAAACATTCGCATCAGATAAGAAAGGTTATGTTGAATTTAAAGATGTTAGCTTTAGATATCCAGATGCAGAAGAAGATGTACTTTCTCATATCACCTTTACTGCAAAACCTGGAGAAACGACAGCTTTCATTGGAAGTACAGGTAGCGGGAAATCGACACTTATCAACTTAATTCCACGCTTTTACGATGTAACAAGCGGCGAAATATTAATAGATGGTACTGACATTAGAGCAGTATCTCAGAAGGAGTTAAGAGAGAAAATTGGTTATGTGCCGCAAAAGGGAGTTCTATTCTCAGGTACGATCGAAAGTAATTTGAAATACGGTAAGAAAGAAGCTGCTGAAAAAGAACTAGTAAAAGCCGCTGAAATTGCTCAAGCTATGGAGTTTATTAACGCGACACCTGAAAGCTTCCAGACAGAGATATCACAAGGTGGTACGAATGTTTCCGGTGGTCAAAAACAAAGGCTTTCTATTGCGCGTGCTCTTACTAAGAAATCAGAAATCTTCATATTTGATGATAGTTTCTCAGCTCTTGACTTTAAGACAGACGCCCTACTTCGCAGGGCTTTAAACAATGAGATTGCAGGAAGTACTGTTTTAATTGTTGCCCAAAGAATCAGTACAATTATGAATGCAGATAAGATCATCGTACTTGATGAAGGAAAAATAGTAGGAACTGGTACTCATGAGGAGCTTATGGAGAACTGTGAGGTTTATAAGCAAATTGCTTTATCACAACTTTCAAGAGAGGAGTTGTCATCATGAGCGAGCGAAAAGTAGAAACAGGAAGACAAGGTGGTCATGGCGGCGGCCATATGGGCGGCGGCATGCAAAAGATCGAGAAGGCGAAAAACTTCAAAGGAACGATGAATAAGTTACTTCAATACTTAAAGCCATATAAGTTATCAATTATGATTGTCATCATTTTCGCAATCGGTAGTGCCGCCTTTACAATCGTCGGTCCAAAAATTTTAGGGAAAGCCACAACAAAGCTTTTCGAAGGACTCGTAGACAAAGTAACGGGAGTACCTGGTGCTGCAATTGACTTTGGCTATATCGGAAACATTGTCCTGTTACTCCTTGGATTATATATAGCGAGCACTGTGTTTGCTATTATACAAGGATATATCATTTCAGGAGTAGCCCAAAAAGTATCGTATAACTTCAGAAAAGAAATTGATGAAAAAATCAACCGGATGCCGCTCAAATACTTTGATAAAACAACGCACGGAGAAGTATTATCGAGAATTACAAATGACGTAGATACTGTAAGCCAAACTTTAAACCAAAGTATGTCGCAAATCATAACATCCGTTATTACAATCATCGGTGTATTCATCATGATGTTATCAATAAGTTGGCAAATGACATTAGTGGCGCTCTTAATATTGCCAGTATCCATGATGCTCATAATGGGAGTTGTAAAACGATCACAAAAATACTTCAAATCCCAGCAAGAGTATTTAGGACATGTGAACGGTCAAGTCGAAGAAATTTATAGTGGCCACAATATTGTAAAAGCCTTTAACAAAGAAGAAGAAGAAGTGGAAAAATTCGAAAAGGTGAATGATACACTTTACCACTCGGCATGGAAGTCTCAATTTTTATCTGGAATGATGATGCCGATTATGATGTTTATCGGTAATATCGGTTACGTAGCTGTATCTATTTTAGGCGGATGGCTTGCGGTAAAGAGAACCATTGCAGTTGGAGATATTTTAGCCTTTGTTCAATACGTTAGAAATTTTACGCAACCAATCGCTCAAGTAGCTCAAATCGCGAACGTACTTCAATCAACCGCAGCAGCTGCAGAGAGAGTTTTCGAATTTTTAGAAGAAGAAGAGGAAGCGCCAGAATCAGAAAATCCAGTGAAGCTGCAAGAAGTAAACGGAGAAGTAACCTTCAAAGATGTTCAATTTGGCTATAATCCAGATAAAATCATCATAAACAATTTCTCAGCTCACATTAAACCTGGTCAAAAAGTAGCAATCGTCGGGCCAACCGGAGCAGGGAAAACAACGATCGTAAAACTATTAATGCGTTTCTATGACATAAACAGCGGTGCCATCTGCATAGATGGTCACGACATAAAAGACTTCACCCGCGAAGACCTGCGAAGCATGTTCGGCATGGTACTCCAAGACACATGGCTATTTAACGGTTCAATCATGGAAAATATCCGTTACGGCCGATTGGACGCAACCGACGAAGAAGTAATCGAAGCAGCGAAAGCAGCTCACGCTCATAGCTTCGTCAAAACATTACCAAATAGATACAACATGGAATTAAATGAAGAAGCAAGCAACGTATCTCAAGGACAAAAGCAACTACTAACAATTGCCCGCGCCCTTCTAGCGGATCCGAAAATACTCATACTCGATGAAGCAACAAGCTCAATTGACACTCGTACAGAAGTGCTCATCCAAAAAGCGATGGAAAATCTCATGGAAGGCCGAACAAGCTTTATCATTGCTCACAGATTATCAACAATACGCGATGCAGATTTAATTCTTGTCATGAAAGACGGGGATATTGTAGAACAAGGTAATCATGAAGAGTTATTGAAGGCTGGTAGTTTTTATGCTTCGCTTTATAATAGTCAGTTTGAGAATGCGGATGCTTCGTGAGATAAAATAAAAGAAGCTTTCCCAAAAGGTCGTTAAATAGCGATCTTTTGGAGAAAGCTTCTTTTGTATGAATACGTTGCACTGTCATCAGAAATATGAAACAAACAATATTTCTTCTAGATAGCTGTTTTTTCCTCTATAACTGTATCTCTATTCGCTAAATTCAAGTAGAAATGCGATATTGTTATCATGTAATATGGATAGATCCAAAGATACCCAATACTAAGTGTAAAATACCCCAAAATAAACCATCCGATAAAACTTAAAGATAGTATGAATAAATCTAACTTATGTCCTTTCATCATTTCTTGACTCTTTTTAAGCGCTTCACTTGCCGTATATTCTGGATGATCTAACATGATATAGTAAGCCATAGAATAAGAGAAACATTTTACAATACCTGGAACAATTAACAATAAACTCCATAAAAATACGTATACACCCATTAATAACGCTAGCTTCATCGATCTAAATGCATTCTTTTTTCGGAATCCTTCAAATAAATCATCAATTGTAGTAGATTCTTTTTTCGCTAAACGCAATGTAACATTACAATACCCATAATATATAATGCCTAGTACAGCTATAAAAGCAAAGCATGCAATAACAAAAGTAAATGCATAAATTAAAAAGATTACCACACTTAACGTTTCTTCTTCTGTAATTGAAGCACTAGACCCTATTATTGCAGCCATCAATAAAATACTCAGTAGAAAAATTGGAAGTCCTATAATAAGCATACCAATACCGGAAATGAGGTTATACAGAAGCGATGCCCCTACTCCCAAACCCCATCTACCTTTTAATGAAGATAAGGCCGCTCTTTTTAAATCACTAATCATTTTAATCCCACCCTCCCATTTATTTGTTACCCCTTGTATGAATAACAATATTACATATAGAATAATAACATTTTTTAACAAGATTAACATTATATATATATTTATTAATATAAAAACTTTAAAAACGAACCCACCCCAAGCTAAAAATCCAAAATACACCTCCATATGAATAAAGGACTAGGTTCATTACAAACCCAGTCCCTCACACGAATTGTTCTTACTGTTTTATTTTACTGTTGTTTTACATATCTAGTTATAGCTTTTGAATTCTCATTAAATAATTGCAAATGCTTTGTGTCATAGTTTTGTACTTTGTAATCTATGTCTTTATGAACAACTTCTGCTACTACTCCATTTGCCATTTGCTTTGAGATATGTAGTTTTAACATCATATTAGACTTATCATACTCCCATGTACCTTCGATGTAGTTTGTCTTATTTGGATAATCGCCTGCGGTATATACCTCAAATGTCTTAGGGCTTCCACCTTTTAGGATGAATAACGGTTTGAATCCATCATCACGATTTACACCCCAGTTGGCAATTAACTCTGTACCATCTAGTACGTTCTTTTGAACCGCATCATAGTCTACCCCTGAACCACTACTTGTATCCTTTAGGTCTTGAGATGATACCCCTCCACCTTTTGACTTTGTTATTTCGTTTTTCATTTCTTTGTAAACTGCAACCCAGTACTTGTCACCCTCTTTGATAATCTTCTCAGCCTGTTCAATAATTTCCTTATCTGTTCTCTTATCATTTGAGTTTGACTTATCTCTTGTATGAGCGTCTTTTACCAATGCAAATGCTTTCTTATACTTTACGATTGCTTTCTCAATATCTTTTTGGGCGTCTACATATTTATTAGGTGGGTCAATTGCTTCAAACTTAGCAATTACTTTGTTTACTTCATCTATACTATCTAAGATGTCTTGATTCGTTTTCTTGCCGTCAAAGGCTTCCTTTACCGTATTACTAAACGTTGAGAATGCTTTATCAAACTCATTACCTAAGTCTACTAAATATTGAGGATAGTCTTCTGCTAAGACTCTTACTTTCTTAACATCAGATTTTGTTTCTTTAGCTTCTGCTTTAGACTCAACTTTATCTTTTGGTTTGTCTGTTGATGCACCTGTTCCGCAACCACCTAATAACATCAATGGAATTGCAAAACATAGTAGTTTATTTACTTTCATGGATACCCCTACCTTTTCTGTTTTTATTTTCCTTCCCCTCCCTCTTTATGGTACCATCCACCTTATTCATCGTCAAAACCCTCTTGCATACTTTCTGATATCCCCTCTTTAGCCCTAATGAACTTGGACACTTAATAGGAGGACATTTATCCCGCATTAACGGGCAGTAAGACCCCCACCTCAAGATTAAGAGAGAAGCATTGTCCAGCTCTAGCGGCTAGAATCTCCGGTCGTTTCGCCCCCTCGGACGAGGCAAAAAGCGCCTCTCCGTCGCGGGCTCCAACGTCCTGCGCTTCTGGGCGAGCCGCTTCCGCTTTTCTAAAGAAGATATGTGGGAGAAAACTGCCCGTAAAAGCCCGATTGGGCGGGCTTTCCATCAGTGGGAGATGAAGAAAACCCCCACTGATGGAAGTTTCACTTTATTATGCAAAAAAGAAGCAACCTGACAAAATAAAGAGCAATTCTATGAAACAATGAGTTAAGGATAGTATGTGTCCGAGATCAGAGAATGAATCCGCTTTCATAATAAAATAGCTAACAAATATAGAGTTCATACTTGTTAACTATATAAATGCCAATTAAAAACCCGACATAAAAACCTCTTTCTTTTTAGAGGTGGACGAGAGCATCTGGCTGTGCATAGAAGCGGTCAGAGCCTTTTCTTGCCACATGCGAGGTTTCAAACAAAGGAAGCAAGTACAGGTCATGTTGTATTCTACATAGCAGCAATCTATATGTCGAAAAATCAACATGGATTCATATAATTTTAAAATAAGAATTGAACTCACTATAAGTCTTACTTCAAGCTAGACTCAAACCAACTTAAGGCAAAGAACAATAAGAAGCAAATATAAACGATGCTTATTAGTCCAAGAATCACTATGTTCATAAATTTAGATACCTTATTAAATATTTTAAGTTTTTTAAATCATTTTACTGTCCATGATCCTAGATAGTATAGAAAAAGAAATTGGTTTAACATAAAACTAAGACTTAAAATCCCTATAGTTGTTTGAGTTAAAGGTAAAGATGTGTTTAAAGATATAATTACCCCTACACCAATCATTGTCACAATCGTAGAAATCCAAATTAACGCTGACTCGTTTACATCTTTCTTTTGAATTAGATATTTTAATACTAATGATATAATGAACGTTTGAAGAACAAAGCATAAAGTTCTAATTGCATAATCTAATACTGTTGGTAAAGTTGAACTTAACATCTTAACTTCTCCCTCTACTTTAAACTTTAGATTTGAGTCAATATTTTAGGTGCGAAATGACTCCATACTTTTTATTAACCATACAATTTTTCTAACTCAACTAGACCCTTTTTGTGATTTGATAAACCAACTGTGAAACTGTTCGGTTTCATTTCTAGTATCCCTTTGTCCTCTTTTAACTTTAAAGTGATATTGGATTTAAGGATACCCCTCTTTACACTTACTTTCTCTACTTTATCTAAATCTAAGTGAGTAATATTTTCAGTGACATTACCAGTTGCAGGACTTAACTCTATTAGTAAGATTCTCTTATTTGTGAACCCTACAAGGTAATGTTTATTTAAGCCAAGTGCACCCAAACCAAAAGCTAAGCATTGAAAGGTAGATGCCATTTTCATAACATAGAAGTAATGAACATAAGTCTCACCTTCTACCATTAGTTTATCGAATACTTTGTCTGCATTTGTATTAGTTAACATATTCTATTCCCCTTTTTTTATATCAAAATAATGATTATTTTAACCTTAAATTTCTAAACTAACCATAATTAAGCACCATATCCACCTTACATTTTACAAATTTACATGTCTATTTAAACATAAAAAAAAAGCACTCATTGCCTATAGAAGACAAACAAATGCTTTAAGTTCATGTGTTTTTAAATAGTATTCTGAAAAGGTTAAGTCTATGGCACTTCTTTAAAACTGATAAACAACTTCTAATACAATCTATTCCTATCAATTTCAAATAATAAATACAATTTGATTTGGTAAATCAATATTTTTTAAAATTGCCATTCCACCACACTCTTCAACTTGCTTATATACTTTAAACATACATTTATAAAATAATGGGAAGTGTTTTTTAGACATATCATCAAGTAAAACATAACCTTCTTCAATCGTTAACTTATCTTTCAAAACCTTAAAACGCCATCTTTCGTACAGTTCTGGAAATTGATCACACATATCAATACTAGGACCACAACTATAAATTGCATATTCGCTATTGTCTAGTTCTTTTGTTATTATAATCGTTGGATATCTTCCCATTTCAATTCACTCCTTAATTAAACGCTTTATCTAAAGAGATTTTAAAATGTGTATTAAGTGGACTCATGGACCCGAGCCAACTTTTATATTTGTTCATTTCATTATGCTTCATATGCCATACTATCAGGAAAGCCTTCATTCCTTTTCAGACATCGTACAATTCTAGTACATGCACAATCAAAATAATATTTTCTCATTGTTTCTGATTTCACTGGAGCTTGCTCTAAATCATACAACATCCTTTCCTTTTTATTAAAATACATTTTTCCGACTTTATCGGGTGATTCAGAAGGATAGTATTGATAAACAACTATCTCCTCATCTTCAAATTCTTTAGTCATTGCTAAACATACCGCCATATATAAAGGCCTCCTTATATGTCTTTCATGTATTCCAGTATTTTCAGCTATAGCTTTGATGTTAAGTCGATTTTCTTATTCCTGCATATGTTGTTATCAAATATCCTTCTCTACGAAAAAATTCATCTACAGAAATACTACCATTTCTTGTACTGGAATTAATATAAATTGAATGATCTACTTTTGAGGCGTTTTTTATGCCTTTACTGCTTTAGCGATCATGTTGAAACTTTTACCAACTGGTGTCAAACTGGCCACCGCCACGGCTCCAGCTAAAAATTTGTTCCAATTAAACCCTTCAAATCATGGAAGAGCAAAACAAACAATCTAGTGATTGAGCGTAAGATGTGCGGAGATAGGGATTAAAGAAGGAGATTATTGATGGCAATTCTAAACCACATAACGAAGTGAAAAAGGGCATATTGGTACACACATTACAACAATGTACGAATAATGGGAGGAGGGAGGAACGCCGGCTCTTATGAATCAGCTTTTCGTATATTTATTTATTTGACTATACTCCGTATGTCATTTCTTCCAAGAATTCTCCACCACCCTTGATGCACTTCATTATTCTACTGCATGCACAATAAAAGTAATGTTCACTTGTTGCAACTGATTTTACCGGAACCGGATCTATTTCATGAAACATTTGCTCTTTTTTATGAAAGTACATTTTTCCAACTTTATCTGGATATTCTGACGGATAATACTGATATACAACGATTTCCTCATCTTCAAATTCTTTATTCATTGTGATATGAATTGCCATAGTTTATCTCCTTTATTTTTATTCTTTCTCCTAATCTACTTTCATAAGTAAATCAACTGAAGGTAGAAAATAACCCAAAGAGTCTACAATAATTCTTGAGTCCAGTAGCTTATATTTCTAAAATTCACACGATAAACTCAAGGTATTCTGGAAAATCTATATTAGTCATATTTTCCATGCCACCATTTTCTTTTACGTGAACATACACCTTATGCATACATTTATATAATAAAGAAATATGTTTATCAGGCATATCATCCAGTAAGACAAATGCTTCATCAGGGTTAGTTTCATTCTTTAAGACTTTAAAATTCCATCTCCTATAACGTTGTGGATATTTCTCACAAGAATGAATATCTGGACCAAAACTGTAAATTACATTTTCTTTATCCTCATTCTCTTTGATTATTGCAATCAGTGGATATCTTCCCATTGTTCTAAACACTCCTTAATTAAAAATTTTATGACTGTGAAAATAGAAATTCAGGAAATTCATCTAAGTTTGATGCGTTTCTAACATATTTTTGCACAGCACCAACAGCTTTAAGAAAATAGTAATTTGCACCTTCACCTTTAGCCGGTTCTAATTCTACGGACCTTTTTTCTAGTTTATTAAATTGAATTTTCCCTGCTTTTTCTTCATCTTCACAAGGAAAAAAGCGATAAACAACCTCCTCTTTATTTTCATATTCTTTAAATAAGTCTACACATACTCCCATATTATTAATTTCCTTTCTAATTAATTTATTACGATATAAGTTCTCATCTGGAAAATGTCAAATTCTTCTTTGCATCGTTTTTTTATGAGCAATCATAGCATTAATTTTGCCACCCCCTTCAAATCGGGGTTCAAAAATCTCATCATGCAATAAGTCTATACTAATTGGAGGATATTCACTTAAAATCCGAACATTGCCAAGCTAATGTCAGAGGATAATCAGAATTAAAATAACCTTTACCAACCACTGCCATTCCTCTAGCTAAAAACCTGTCCTAAATAGACAATTCAAATCATAAAGAGCAAAACAAACAACCTAGTGATTTTGGGCAAGATGCGTAGAAATGTGGATTAGAGAAAGATATTATTGATGACAATTCTAAAGACAGAGGACGTATTGGTACACATGCTACAACTTGAATGGTCGTGTATTTAAGTAATGAAGAAAACCGGTTTTTCATACACTCGTTTATTTGACTATACTCCATATGTCATTTCTTCTAAAAATTCCCCACCATTTCTAATGCACATTACTATTCTAGAACATGCACAATTAAAATAATGTTTTCTTGTTCCAACTGATTCTTCTGGAACAGGTTCTATGTCATAAAACATTTCTTCTTTCTTATGAAAATACATTTTTCCAACTTTTCCTGAAGATTCTGACGGATAATACTGATATACAACGATTTCGTTATCTTCGAATTCTTTATTCATTGTGATATGAATTGCCATAATTTATCTCCTTTATTTTTATTCTTTATCTATATCAGGCATTTTTCATGGACGACCTGATTTTATAGTTGTATTATGTGAAAATCAAACATGGAAATGATGTATTACCTTCGAAATCTATCGTGCATAGGCAGTGTTCTATGTTGCTGGTACCGAAGAGAGGGGAGCGATGTTGGTTTACAAAGAAGATAAGAAGCGTTATCTGAATATCATAGAGAATACGAAATGATTGTTGCTGGACGGTATTAGTATGTATTCGTAACAAGGAGGAAGAGGAATCAGCGCTTCTATCCCTTCATTCAAAGAAGAGTTACTTTTAATGCTTCTTCAAGCATTGTATTGCAATCATTATATGTTTTCATCACTGTACCAGATGGTTTATCCAGTTCTAGATACGTACCATCAGATAAATTTTTACAAAACCATGCTATATTTGAATCTCCAAGGAAAAGATACTCTTTTTGAAATTCATTTTCATACCAAATCTCGTTCGTTTCTATAAATCCGCAAATTTGTTCATCTCTTTTTGTTTCTAGTAAAGAAGGATCAACTCCGTAAAGTACCAGTCCATCAAAATCTAAACCATTTACAGTGTTAAGAAACTCTTCGTATTCACTTGGTAAATCAACATTAAAATTCTCTTTCACACGTTCTCTCAATCTCTGAACTTCAATATCTGTTGCAGGTGTATTCAATTTACCATTGAAACTTTTCTCTATTTTTTCAATTTCTAAAATCAGATTTTTCCACATATCAAAACCTTCTTTCTCAAAAACTGCCAAATATTTATAAGATAATAATAAAACTTGAATAATAAAATTTCATCTCGTCTAATTCTCGTACTTTTCATACTATCCTAGTATAAAAACAAAACTCCATGATGGTACAAGCGTCATGAATTATGAATTTCAGGGAACCATCGTTCATGTTATCCCATACATAATTCCTTTATTTATTTTTTGTTAACTTGCCTTATGTACCTATGTCTTCCCTCATCTAGTACCACGGGCTTTATCATTCTCGTATCCAAATATAAATTAAGTAGTAAGATAGTCGTTTTATATCTTTATCACTACAGCCAATAACAATTTTATTTCCACCATGTAGACGTAATTTGTTTTAAATGAAATTCAATATATTCAATAACTTTTTTATAGTTATCAGATGTAAATTCGTGAATAGGGTTTTCCCAGTCCATGTTTTTTATAATCAAAACTAGGTAATTACCATCAGGAGAAATACCAGGATCCCAACCGAGATCCACTGTGATTGATGATTTCTCATGATAAAGCTGCAACAAACTTTCAGTAAACATAAACCAACAATCGTCATCGGGTTCCAAACTTCGTGGATCTATTTCAAAAAAATTGTTATAGTTCACTTTCCATCCTTCTGTTATTCTCAAAGGGTGAATATTTACTTCAGGCACTTCTAACTTAACATATTTTCTCATAATCATAACCTCTACTTGTTTTAATTCATAAAATCTTTAGCCGTCTCTACAAAAGATGCAAGATTTAGATTAGGAAATTTTTTTTCTAATTTTTCAAGTTCATTAATGTAGTCTTGGCTTTGCAACTTATAAGCTATATCCTCAAACACTTCACTTACATAAAGAACCTGCTCTTCATCTAATTCTTTGAGAACTTCGATTGTTTTTTGAGTATCTTCACTCAATAAGTTTATGAGCTTATTCCAACAATGCTCTATCCCAAAGCTATAGTTTGGATGGATTGACATTCTTTCACTTATTACTTCTTTCACACGATTAATTAACACTTTCTCACCGCCTATTAAATTATGATTGTTTATCAGTATCTAGAAAAATCGTTGCAGGTTTTCTGTTGATTTTGATTTTGCCAACTCTAATAACCTTTTATTCTCCCCAAACTGTTGCTCCATCAGGTATTTTCACATTTTCAGGTGAATTCACAACGTGCTCATCTGCATTTTGTATACCCTCTCTTGTCCGAGGTTCGGGAACCATGATTGATTGGTACAATACCGAGCCCATCCCCAAGAAGTTTCCTAATGAAATAACTGGTCTAACTTTTTGGGTTCACTTCACAATCAAGTGCTTTAAGCTTGTAAGTTTTATATTAAAAGCATGAAAGTTTTTTGCCCAACACGATGCGTGTCTAAATCTGGTACGCCTTTTCTTTCATTCTATAACGATCCAATTCATCATTACTCATGTCTAACAAATGAATACATTCGGCATAATAATGGTTGATTACATATCTATTCTCTTCTGATTTTAAAAGTTATTATTTTCGTAAGAGTGGATTTAAGTGAACGGAATCATCAAGTACTACAATTTCTAATTTTTGTTTATGAAATATGAAGAGTCAATTTCGTAATCATTAAGATACCGACTCTTTCATAGCTATTCTTTTTGTAAATATTTTTTCACGATAAATTCAATTTTTTCTCTCGTTTTTAAATTTTCATTGGTTGTTTTTTAATAATCCTACGCACATTTATTTAACAATTATAATATATTGTTAATGACTATACTATTAGGAGGGATATATAGTGGCATGTATAAATAGAAGCTGTTTCAATATTTGTTTAGAGACAAAGCTTAATCCTAATGGTGGTGCAGAAATTACTGTAAGGTGTAATGATGATTGTTCATCTGACTTTAATGTTATACCTTTTACAGCATGTTTTAATACCACTTTAAATAATGATTTTAGTTTTTCAACTGAATTAGCTGCCCTTATAAAGAGATAAACTACTAAAATTTCTCTTTATTTGTATGAAACTGATTGATATGCCGTGCCTCTCATTCTACATGCTGAATATCTTTATATAGAAGTGTTAGAAAGGAGGCAAAAACAATGGCATGTACTGCAGATAATGTTTGTTTTGATGTATGTCTTGTAGTTACAATTACTCCTGGTGGTGGAACAACATCGTCTGTAAATTGTGACGGAACATGTGGGACAAGCCCAAGTATAGTGATTAATCCAGACGGTTCAATTACTATCACATTACCATTGGTAGCATGTTTCTCAATCACATTAAATGATGATTTAAGTGTTGTATCTTCATTAACAAGTCTTTCATTTTAAACTTCTTAAGCTTGATATTAACCCTATGATGTTGAAGTAGAAAAAGATACTCATCTGAGTGTCTTTTTCTTTTTGTATCAATAATGAATATAAATAACTCAAACATGTGAATAGAGTTATAACATTCTATACATGTACATATTTTTGAGGGAAAATTGTTACATACATAAAGTTTTTGAGTTTAAAGGAGCAGGGAAAACAATTGTTAGGAATATAAAATAACATATTATTGTTATATCTTGTCAAAACAAATGAAGGAGAGAGCATAGTCGCTCTCTCCTTCATTTTCCTACTTAAAAAAATCAAATTATAGGATATCTTTGTTTTTCCGAAGCATTTCTGCATACAAAGATACAATACATAAATATCAGTTATATTACAGATATAAATCATATTTTGAAATAAAGTTTGATTAAAAGCGCCTCACAAGCCAATATTTTATGGTAAATCAAAAGAATCCATTTTATTCTCGATGAAAGCTATGTAATACTTTCTCGTTTAGCAAATGCTTGGAGTAAATAAAGTGAAACTTCCGTCAGTGGGGGTTTTCTTTATCCCCCACTGATGGAAAGCCCACCCAATCGGGCTTTTACGGGCAGTTATCCCCCACCTATCTTCTTTAGAAAAGCGGAAGCGCTCGCCCAGAAGCGCAGGACGTTGGAGCCCGCGACAGAGAGGCGCTTTTTGCCTCGTCCGAGGGGGCGAAACGACCGGAGATTCTAGCCGCTAGAGCTGGACAATGCTTCTCTCTGAATCTTGAGGTGGGGGTCTTACTGCCCGTTAATGCGGGATAAACAATATGTAATTACTTTTCAAGAAAATATTCTTTCATATAATCTTCAACACTATTACTTTTTTCCATATCTTCTGATGACATTCTCCCTTCCCACTTCGTACCTTCTTTGTAGGTCAAGTTAATATTGAATTGTTTGTTATGTAGTTCTTCTTTCACCCAAGTGGCTACTTTGGTTAAATCCTGGATTAAATTCGGGTTGTTTTTATATTGCAACATACCATCATTAAAATCTAAGGTTACATTATACTCTGGACAGTCCCCATTTTTTGTATATGAACAAGTGATTTCTTTGAATATAAATCTTTCATTTTGAATTTCTTTTATTTTGTCATGAACTTGTGTTTGAATTAAATATGTCCAGTAATCTCTTGATGCGTTTTTCATTGCTAGTAGCAGATCCTCTTTCGTTGGATTTTTTTGTATTTTTTTATAATAAAATATAGTATGCTCACCTGTATTGTCTTTTAGATTAAGCTCTGTTATTTTTTTATTATTCCTTTGAATGAGTTGTAATAAAGCAAAGAATCGATCTAATTCTGTCGATTCAAATTGACTATAATCGATTTTGTTATTCATTTTTAAAGTTAGTAGCAAATTATTGTTTAGGTATTCTTCAATATGCTCAGTTATATATTGAATAGTATTTTCCTCTTCAAATTTCGAGAATCCTAACTTTTCGATTTCTTTCAGAGTTGGTTTGAATTTCTTATATGCTTCATATGCATTTTTACCATCTTTGTATTCATCACCTATTATTGTAGAATAAAATACACCATCTACTTCCACTCGGAATTGAATGTTTTTATTATCTTTTACTTGAACAGTATGATATACATGTCCCATATTCCCTGAATGTATTTCTTCCCAATCTGTTACAATAACATCAATCCCATATTTTTCTTTAAAGTATGTTTTTACCTCTTTTTCATTTTCATAGTTACAACCACTCAAAAATAAGAAACATACCACTAACAACATTACATTTTTCATTCTTTTCATATAACCCCTTATACTCCTTCCTTACGTAAGAAATGATTCCTGGTTGTACAGCAAATTCAAAGCCACCTTTTCCCTAGTCCTATACTCTAACATACTGAAATCATTCAAGTTCCTGGCTTAATCATGAAACGTCCCATTTATTTTTCAAGATAATTCAAATTGTATTTCGTATTATAAATACCTATTTAGATTTAGTTACACAATAAAAACCAGAAAATTCATCGAATTCTCTTTCGACAAAATCTGGTTTTTCAATTAAAGCTACATACTTAATAGGCTAGATATTACACTTTTGAACTTTTAACTGGAATATTTAATTTCACTTTACGACTCGTTATATAGACTCCCATTAGTATAAAAGTTAATCCAATGATTAATCTCCAAGTTATATTTTCATTTAGAAGAATATATCCCCAGAAAATAGCTGATACCGGTACCAAATATGTAGATATGGAAGCAAAGTCTGGACTTCCTTTTTGGATCAAGTAAAAGTAAAGTAAATAAGCTATACCTGATCCAAATACACCTATTCCAATTAATGCTCCTATATGATGCCATGATATTTTAGTTAAAATTTGAATTGGTTCTTCTAAGAATAAGACTATAAAACCACTACATATACTACCGACCAATAATGTACCTAAAGAAATTTGAAACATTGATATTTCTTTAAGATAACGTTTTGTTATGTGCGTTGCTAAGCCGTAGCAAAACGTTGCTGTCAACATCGCGGCAAAATTTAATGAATTTACTGAAAAAAAATTAGATAGATGTACATCTGAGAGTATCAAAATACCTATAAATCCGATACATAAACCTATAAGTTGGTTACGATTAGAACGTACACCGAATAATAAAACCCCTAAAATCATTGTCCATAATGGTTGGGTTGCGTTTAACACAGAAGCTAAGTTACTAGTCAATTTTTGCTCGCTAAAACAAATAAGTGTCCATGGGATTAAAGTATTTAGTATTCCTACAGCAAATAAAGGTATAAAAGGAATTTTTCCTTTAAAAGATTTTCGGAAAAATGGTATAAGTACAATAAGTGTTATAGCTCCAAAAGTTGCACGTAAAAATGCTACAACTAAAGGACTGAAATCTACAATTAAAACCTTGAAAAAATAAAAAGATCCTCCCCAAATCAAGCTTAGTATAATGAGCGCAAAGTATAATTTACGAGACATTATTTCTCTCCTCTATATTTTTTGATATTAATAGCTTTTTATCTATATGTATTTAGATATATTTTACATAAAATACAATATAATACCAAGAAAAAGAACCGCCATTACTATATTGCGGTTCTTTTTAATCGTCATGATTTTATATTACAACTATTTTTTTATTTGTTTAAAGGGTTCCATGATCATTGCCATCAAGTTAAGAGATTTAATGTTCTCCAAAACAAAAAAGGAGATGGACCTTTATAAAATATAGTCTCTCTCTAAACAATGACGTTTAAGAGCCCACTTCATATCTTCAATTTGTTCTTTGCTACGGATGGGTTGGACATCAATAAGATGTGGTTTTTTGTTTATGGATTTTAGACCTCTTTATGTATAGTGTTTTGAATGTATACTTTTGTTGTTAATTTTGAGGATATCAGGGGATTTGTTGTGAAGTCAATGATTAAAGGAGATTCGAATGTAAACAAATAGTTGAAAGTTTACATTCGAGAAAAGTAAAAAAAGGGCCCTATTAATTTCGTACTCTTCTTCATTTTAGGGTAATTTTGAATTTTTAAGTTGATGGGGATGTGGCGATCCCTTTTATATAAAAAATCGCTTTAACCTCTTGTAAGTAATCAATGGGTTAAATTGAGATACATTTAATTTGGCATTATAAACTGTCTTTTATTTCCAACACCTATATATTGTTGTAACAGAGTTGGTCTTCTTTTATGTGAAATATTCTAATTTTGCATTGGGAAAGAACTTCTCCATATAAGAATAAAGATAATTTTTTATATCTTCTTCTTCTTCTTTTTGATAAATGTATTTTCCAATTCCGTATTTTCCCCATTTATATCTTCTTTTCTCTTCATCTAATTCCAATTTTGTCATTGGGTAATTTTTTTCAATCACTCTCTTAGCAGGCTTTGTAAAACGATGTTGAATAAATTCAAACGTCATATCATCACGTGCATCAGAGGGTAATTCAGCATCAAGACGCTCAAACATCTGATAGTACCCATCTTGCCAACCTTCATGAAGATAAATAGGAGCAACAATGAATCCGAGAGGATATCCTGCTCTTGCTACTTTTCCAGCTGCCTCAATCCTTTTAGCTAGGGGAGAAGTTCCTGGCTCAAAATTTTTAATAACATAATCAGCGTTTACACTAAATCGAAATCTTGTTTTTCCGTTATGTTTTGCATCAAGCAAATGATCTACATGATGAAATTTTGTAACAAACCTCAATTTTCCGTACTCGGATTCTCCGAAATGCTCAATTGCGCGTTTGAGAGTATGAGTCAAATGATCAATTCCTACAATATCGGATGTACAGGAGGCCTCAAACCTTGTCAGTTCAGGTGCGCGTTCCTCTATATATTTGTCAGCAGCTTCTAGGATTTCATCAACATTTACATAGGTACGGATATATGGCTTACTTCCCATCGTTGTTTGTAAATAGCAATAATGACAATGGCCCATACAGCCTGTTGCAAACGGAATAGCATACTCTGCTGAAGGTTTTGAGGTATCAAATTTTAGTGTTTTTCTAACGCCAACGACAAGAGTAGATTTTGCTACCCGATACTTTTGAAAATCGTTTTCTCCTGGGAGATCTCTCACTTGATTATGAGAAGTAGTATGCCGAATTTCAACATCCATTTTTGCAAATTTTTCATGAAGCTCTCTCCCTAATGGATAATCCAATGCTTTGGGTTCAAAGTATACAAGTTTAGGCATGAATGGATTATTCATTCTAGCACCTCCTCTGAAGTATCCTCATAATAGTAGTTGTAGGCTTGGTTTGCCTCTTCTTCTGTAGAATAAACGGCCATTTCAGGTGAAAGTGGATAATAAGTTTCATAAAGAAACAATGCTAATTCATTAGGAGTATTAGGGTTATTTACAACAGCTGCGGCTTGTATATTTGCTACATCCTGAGTGTGGGGATTGCGATAAAAAACATAGACAATATCTCCAGCACGATAAGTTTTGCTTTCGTTAGACAATTCCATTCCATCACCTTTTCTTTTTATAAAATTTACTGCATAAAGTTATTCATTAATAAAATTTTCCCTTTAGGGTTTAGAATTATGTCATCTTTATTATGGAAAAATTAAATTTGTAGAAGATAATATTTTTAGGTAATTAATACTATTACTTCTTATAAGGGATAATCACAGGGTTCTTGTTCTAGTCCGTCATAACATTCACAAAAAATCGATTGTTGATTGCCAAAAGCACTGATTTTTGTAACAGAATTTGATTTTTCCATGCATGTTACATATATAGAAAAATTTCTCCACACTTATCTATGACTTGATTTTTATAGCGATACAACATTGCATATATTATGTTGCAAATAAATTTATTAATTGGAAGTATTGCTAGACAGTTCCTAACAGGAGCAATTTTTACTTATATCAAAGCTAAATAATATGATTTAGCTTTAATTAATAGCTAATACATTAAGCTGGTTTTAAAGTAAATGCTGCTGACATAGCAGTTGAAGCAGCTACATATGGATGGCAATGTAGAAACAAGTGGCAATAGTAATCTATCAATGCCCTCTAAAATAATAAAAGATCAATTTCAAATTTTGAACTTGATCTTTTATTATTTGTTTTTCAAAATTTTATTAAGTTTTTTTTGATAATATTTTTGATAACTGTCTTTACTCATTTTTTTTATATTAAATCTACCAATCGTTTGTCTTATTTTCAAATCATGTATTATAAGATAAGCATTCTTTTCATCTTTGGATAAATTTTTAAACCATTCATATTTCTTCAATTCATTTATATTCCTAACTATATCCTCTTCACTTGGTTTAAAAAAAGGCAAATATATAAAAAGATTAAGTGTATCTAATAAAAGCCACATATCTATTTCAACTCCTTATAAATTTTTTTGAAAATACTTTCTTTAATATCACTCCATATCTATTAATCTATTCTACAAAAAGGAAAAAAACCTATTAAATTCCAAATTATGTTTATTTAAATAAAGTGAAACTTCCATCAGTAGAGAGTTTTTTCATCTCCCACTGATGGTTAGCCCGTCCAATCAGGCTTTTACCCCAATTAGAGGAGTATGATATATTTGAAAAAACACCGATATACTTGCGACCAAGTAAAAAAGCGCCCTATAAACAGGGCGCTTCACTTTTAATTAATGACTAATATTAGCACTCGGGTATAATGTTGTTCCTCCAATTGAAACTTTCATTTCATTTGTTAATGGAACATTTTGTTCATTAATAATTGTTCTCCACCATTCCCATGCAAGACCTGTACATTCTCTTGCTACGACTTTTACAT